>DQDL01000113.1:0-552 GCA_003533405.1 Clostridiales bacterium
TCCGAGGTCGTCTCCGTCGGTGATATCGTCGATGTCGTCGTTTTGGATGTCGATGAGAAGAAAAAACGCATCTCGCTGTCGATGAAGCAGGCAAAATGACGGGCGGTCATATTAAACATTCCAAAAAAGCCGTTGAAAAATTAACAATTTGAGCATATACTGAGGTTTGTACTTAAACAACAGGAGGTGTTGCTCGTGGATGATACGAAGCTCAGAGCGCTGATGGCATCGGTGCGCTGCGGCAGCTTCAGCAAGGCGGCCGAGCAGCTCGACTACTCCCAGTCGGGGCTGACGCACATGATGGATAAGCTCGAGGCCGAGCTCGGCTGTACGCTTTTAGAGCGTGGCTATCAGGGCGTGCGGCTCACGCCGCAGGGCAAGGCGCTGTATTCGAAGATCGAAGATGTCGTTTCCGCATCAAATGCGCTGTATGCCGCCGTGGCCGAGCTAAATGAGCAGACACCGCAGCAGATAACGATAGGCGCATTTTCAAGCATATCCCGCACGGTTTTGCCCGGCGTGCTCAGCAAGTTTAAAAAGGCGTATCCGAAG
>DQDL01000113.1:733-8761 GCA_003533405.1 Clostridiales bacterium
CAGGCGTATCCGAACATCACCGTCGATGTCATTGTCGGCGGCCGCGATATCGACCGCAGACTTTTAAACGGCGAGGTGCAGCTTGCGTTCATGGACGCATACGGCGCACAGGGCTTTGATTGGATACCGCTGTTTTCAAGTCCGCTGGTTGCGGTGTTCCCCAAGGACGACGGGCGTGATACGGATAAGCCGGTCGATATTCACGAGCTTTTCGGCGAGACATTTATCTCCTCGCCCGAGCAGTATGTTGAGCTCATTTTCCCCGAGGTCACGAGCCACAAGCGTCTGATGATAGACGCTTCCGACGATGCGACCATCATCTCGATGGTGGCCTCCGGCCTCGGCGTTTCGGTGCTGTCGGAGCTTTCGCTGCGTGGCTACGAGCAGAGCGTCAGGACCGTCCCGCTCAAGACCCCCGTCGGTTGCGAGCTCGGCATTGCGACCCGCTCGGTCAAGAATCTTACGCCGGCTGCAAAGTCCTTCGTGTCCTTTGCCAAAAAGCTGAAATACTGAAAAATAACCAGGTATGAGCAAAACTTATACCTGGTATTCTATTTTGGTGGATGCCCGACTTGCGAATAGGGCTATTATAAGACGGGGTAACTAAAACTGTCATATCCATGCTACAATCATTCATATCACAAAACAGATAGAGATAAGGAAATGATTTTAGCATGAACAGAAAAAAACTTGTTACCGACAGCATCGTGGTCGGCTTTGCGCTGTTTGCGATGTTCTTCGGAGCGGGCAATGTCGTGTTCCCGCCGCACCTCGGAATGCACGCAGGTGAGCAATGGGCTAACGGCTTTTTATTCTACTTTATCGCCGATATCGGCCTTGCGCTCGTTGCGATGTTCGCCATCCTGCACGCAGGTGGGGCAGATAACATCACCGGCCGCATCGGCCATGTGGCATCGAATGTCCTCATGTGTGCGGTTATCCTGTGCATCGGCCCCATGGTCGCCATCCCCAGAACCGCAGCGACCACATTGGAAATGAGCGTAACGCCGTTCTTCAGCGGCGTGTCGCCCGTGGTGTTCTCGATCATCTTCTTTGCCGTCATCCTGCTTCTGAGCATCAAGCAGTCGGCGGTCATCGACATTGTCGGCAAGATACTCACCCCCGCACTGCTCATCGGACTTCTCGTCCTCATCGTCAAGGGCTTCGTTTCGCCCATCGGCGCTATCGTCGATACCGGCGTGAGCGCATCGGAGGTCACCGTCAACGGCATCAAGTCCGGCTATCAGACGATGGACGTCCTAGCCGCCATGGCCTTTGGCATCATCATCCTCAGCAGCGCAGACGAAAAGGGCTACACCGACAGTAAGTCGGCAGCAAAAATGATCGGCATCGCCGCCGCACTGTCGGGCGTGCTGCTCATGATAGTCTACTTTGGCCTTACCTACCTCGGTGCGACCGCAAGCACCGTGTTCCCGACCGATATCAGCCGTGCAAACCTCGTCATCGGCATTGTTGAGCTGCTGCTCGGCAAGGCGGGACTTATAATCTTTGCCATCGTCGTTGCACTTGCATGCATCACCACCGCCGTTGCGCTGGTGTCCTCGGCGGCAAGCTTCTTTGCAAAGCTTGCAAACGATAAGATTAGCTACAGCGTGTTCGTCGTCGTCATCTGCGTGTCCTCGGCAGTTATCTCAAACCTCGGTCTCGACATGATAATCGCTATCGCAACTCCGGTTCTCGATATCGTGTACCCGCCCATGCTGGTGCTGATACTGCTGTCGTGGTTCGGCGATAAGCTGCACAAGAGCGTGTATGTGTCCTCGGTCGCAGGTTCGCTTATCGCAAGCGTGCTCGCAACCGCCTCGCTCTACGGAATGAGCGTGCCCGTTGTCGACAGCCTGCCGCTGGCCTCGCTCGGCCTCGGCTGGTTGACCCCCGCCGCCGTGTTCGGCCTTGTGGCCTATCTCGTCTCCAAGGTCAAGTTCCAAAACGCCCAAACGGCAAACGCACACAATTCGTAAAGAAAAAATGCTCCACACTGTGGAGCATTTTTTAATATCTAACTTCGTTGAGACACAGACCCTTTGCCGGTGCGGTTGGACCTGCGTTCTGGCGGTCGAGGGAGGCGAGAATGTCGGGGATGGCATCGGGCGATAAATTGCCACGGCCTGCCTCAAGCAGAGTGCCGACTATGATGCGCACCATGTTGTACAAAAACCCGTCGCCGGAAACGGTGAAGCGCACCTCGTCTCCGAGCCGGTCGATACGCAGTCCGTCAATGCGCCGGACGGCGGAGCGCTTCATGTGCTTTAGCGAGCAAAACGCCGAAAAATCATGGCTGCCGGTAAAATGCCCGGCGGCCTTTTGCATCGCTGCAAGGTCGAGCGGGTCTGCGACCGTGTACAGGTACTTGCGCTCGAAAACATTCGGGCGGTCACTGTTCCACACACGGTAGACATAGGTCTTGCCTACGCAGGAGAGCCGTGCATGGAAGCGCGGCTCGGCGATATCGGCAGACACAGCGCCTATATCCTCCGGCAGCACGCCCCGCAGCCTTTTAAGAATCTCCTCCGGCGGCATTTCAGTCGCCGCACGGAACGATGCTACCTGCATTTTTGCGTGCGCTCCGGCATCCGTCCTGCCCGAGCCGCTTATCTCGATAGGCTCGCCAAGTATGCCGCTCAAGGCGTTTTCCAGCCTTGCCTGTATGGTATTTTCAGTGTTGCCCTGCCTCTGCCAGCCCTTGTAGCGGCTTCCGTCGTAGCAGACAACGAGCTTAAAGTTCGGCATGCCGACCTCCCGTTTTTGCAGCTATTTTACCACACGGCATATATAAAAACAACCGCTTGGATCATGTCCGAGCGGTTGTTTTTGCTTTTCCGGGATTGATCAGAAGATGATCTTCAGAAGGATCCAGAAAAATGTGAGCTTGCCAAATTTAGCAAACTGATCATTGTAGTCGTCCAGAATAACGTAATTAGGCATGTTCCATATTCTCCTTTCAAATGGCTACCGAGAGCTGACAAGCAGCCCATCTACACATAAGGACGGAAAAAACTTCATGACATTACGGAGGTTTTAGATTTTTTTTCAAAGAAAAGTATAATTTCTTTAGAAATTGATTTCTGCGACCGAGTAGGTGACCGCCTTGCCGCTCATCTTGATGCGCTCGCCGACCTGACGGCAGTAGAGCGTGCCGCAACGGCGGCTTGCCTGATACGCAGTTATCTCGTTGCTGCCCTTGACGCCGACCCAGTAGGGCACGATGTGGCAGTGACCCGAGCCGCACACGGGATCCTCGGCGACATTGAGCTTCGGCGCAAACGAACGGGAGACGCAGTCAAATTCGCCGCTTCCGGCGGCTGTCGTGTGCAGCAGAAGTCCGTCAAGCGCCTTGACCTTCACGCCGTCGGGAGTGAAAGAGCGCACCTGCTCCTCGTTTTCCAGAACACACAGCAGGTCACGACCCATGAACGCCTTTACGGGTCTCACGCCGATAGCGTCGGCCATGGCGTCCGTTACCTCCACGGGCCTGAGGTCGTAAGCGGGGAAGTCCATCTCGTAAAGCTCGCCCTTGCGCACGACGGTGAGCTCGCCGCTTAATGTGTCAAACGACACGGCGGTATTTTCCGGCTCAACATAGTTCATTATCACATACGCAGTGCCGAGCGTGGCGTGACCGCACAGGTCGATCTCGCCGCCCGGGGTAAACCAGCGCAGCCGGTACCTGCCGTTTTCGGGAACGCAGAAGGCGGTCTCGGAGAGGTTGTTTTCACGGGTGATGTTCATCATCGTCTCCTCGTCGAGCCACTCATCCATAACGCACACTGCCGCCGGATTGCCACCGAACACACGGTCGGTAAAAGCGTCAACAACATACTGCTTCATGCATATCACTCCTTGATATTAAACATGCCCCGATTGTAGCAAAATTCGTCCCCGAGTTCAAGACAAAAGCATTGACAAAACGCCGAAAAGGCAAAATAATATCAGGGGGTGATTTTATGAAAACGAGAACCGAATATGACAGCATGGGCGCAGTCGAGGTGCCCGCAGAGCATCGCTGGGGTGCTCAGACCCAGCGCAGCTTTGAAAACTTTAAGATAGGCACACAAAAGCAGCCGCTTGCGGTGATCCATGCCTTTGCGCACCTCAAGGCCGCCTGCGCCATGGCGAACATGGAGCACGGGTGCCTCACGCCCGAGCAGGCGGAGACTGTCTGCGCCGTGTGCAAGGAAATTGCCGACGGCAGATGGGACAGCGAGTTTCCGCTTGCCGTGTGGCAGACCGGCAGCGGCACGCAGACGAATATGAATGTCAACGAGGTCATTGCGCACCTTGCCGCCGAGCGTGGGGTGAAGCTTCACCCCAACGATGATGTCAACCGCTCGCAGTCGTCAAACGACACCTACCCCACGGCGATGTATATCGCCGCCGTCACCGAGCTTGAGGAAAAGCTCATACCCTCTTGCGAGGCACTGGCTGCGTCCTTTGCGGCGCTGGAGGCGAGATACCCTGATGTTATAAAGATAGGCCGCACGCATTTGCAGGATGCCGTGCCGCTCAGGTTTGCGCAGGAGGTCTCCGGCTGGCGGAGACTCGTCGAAGCGCCGTGCGAGATGATAAAGACGGCGCTTCCCGAGCTTAAAAAGCTCGCCATCGGCGGCACAGCCGTCGGCACGGGGCTGAACGCTCCGGCAGATTTCGATGCGTGCGTGTGCGGGCATTTAAACAAGCTTCTCGGCAGTGATTTTACCCCCGACTGCAACAAGTTCCATGCGCTTACCTCCCGTGATGCACTGGTGTTTGCGCACGGCGCTATGAAAGCGCTTGCATCGAACCTAATGAAGATCGCAAACGATGTGCGCTGGCTAGCCGCCGGTCCTCGCTGCGGCTTGGGCGAGATAAGCATCCCCGCAAACGAGCCCGGCAGCAGCATCATGCCAGGTAAGGTCAACCCCACCCAGTGCGAGGCGCTGACGATGGTCTGCGTGCAGGTCATGGGAAACGACGCCGCCATCGGCTTTGCCGCAAGTCAGGGCAATTTTGAGCTGAATGTGTTCCAGCCTGTCATGGCGTATGACTTTCTCATGTCGGCTGAGCTTCTGACCGACGCAATTAACTCGTTCCGCATCCACTGCGCCGACGGTATTGAGCCGAACGCAGAGAAGATGAAGGAGTTTCTTGATTCATCGCTCATGTTAGTTACCTGCCTTACGCCGAAGATAGGCTACGACCTTGCCGCCAAGTGCGCCAAAAAGGCACAGACCGAGGGCATCAGTCTCAAGCAGGCGGTGCTCGACCTCGGCTGCATGACCGAGGCCGAGTTCGACGAGACGGTCGACCCCATAAAATTAGTGTAAATTCTGCGCATGACCCGTTTTCGGGCGGAGCAGCTCATGTTATAATAAGTAAACCCAAACCCCGAAAGGAGTAAAGTGATTTATGGCAAACGCATTGGACTATGTCGATTGGCGAGGTGACTTAAGCTTCGACACCGTACCCGTCAACGAGATAGATAAGTACATTTTCACCTGCATCGGTAAGCCCGATTACACGGGGATAATCCCCGCAGGCGACAGGACCGTGACCGTCAACGAGGCCGTCGGCAGCTACTTCGCCACCCACGAGGACGCAGGCGACAAGCTGGGGCTCATCGCCTCGGCAAGCACGCTGCCCATGCTGCGCAAGATAGCGCTGTCGGATAGATTTAGGGACATTAAGCTCTCGGGCTTTATAAATAAGATAGTCGTCGAGAAAACCGAGCAGTTCTCGGCGCTGACGGTGTTCTCACCGGACGGCGTGAAGTATGTCTCGTTCAGAGGCACGGATGACACGATAGTCGGCTGGAAGGAAAACTGCGAGCTTGCCGTCAAAGAGGTCGTACCGGCACAGTCAGACGCCAAGGCGTACCTCGAATGGGCGGCCGAGACCTACGACGGCCCCATCATCGTCTGCGGCCACTCCAAGGGCGGAAACCTCGCCGTTTACGCCGCCTGCACCGTGTCCGAGGAGATACAGGACAGGATACTTGAGGTCAACTGCTACGACGGCCCGGGCTTCATGCCCGCCTTTTTGGAGACCGAGGGCTACAAGCGCATGCAGGACAGGATAACCACCTTCGTCCCTTACATGTCCATCGTCGGCATGCTGCTCACGCAGGTCGGCAGGCTCGATGTCATACAGGCCAGCGACGCAGGCGCAGCCGGTCACGACGGCTTTACATGGGATGTGTTCCGTGACAGGTTCATCCACTGCCCCGAGCTCAGCAACGCAAGCAAGATCTTTAACGCCGCGATCGATGAGGCGATAGCCGACATGGATTCCGACGAGCGCCGTGAGCTCGTCGAGGAGATATTCGATGTGCTCACCTCCACGGGAGCGTTCACGCTGTCCGAGTTCAGCGAGCAGTCGCTGCGCAAATCGCTCGAGCTTGCAAACCAGTTCCGCAAGGCGCCCGAGCTTCGCTCGTTCCTCCTGAGCCTCGCCGAAAAGGGCATAAAATCTGCAAGAAACAAGAAGTCTCTTTGATGCATTTTTAACGGTCGTGTTAACACGGCCGTTAAGTTTTTGCTCCATACATTCCGAATAATCATAGCACAAAGTCTGTTTATGCATGATTTGTAATATCTCATAAAAAACGACGAAAATCGGCGCAAAAGCTCATTAATTTTTGTGGATTGAATGCAGTTTCACGCAGCGTTATAATACTTCCCGCAAAAAAAGAGTGCGAGGTAGTAAAATGGATTATAGCTTTCTGCTCGTGATCGCCGCAATTATGCTGTCGACGAAAATTCTCGGTCTGGCAAGCGAGCGTGTTCATATGCCGCAGGTCGTCGGTGCGCTCATCGCAGGTCTGCTCATCGGCCCGAGTGTGTTCGGCATCGTCGGCGAGAGTGATTTTCTCACCAAGACCGCCGAGATCGGCGTTATCCTGCTCATGTTCACCGCCGGTCTTGACACCAATATGCAGGATCTTAAGAACACCGGCATTTCGGCGCTCGTCATTGCCGCCATCGGCGTTGTCGTGCCGTTTATCGGCGGCGCTGCCTGCTACCTTGCGTTTTATAACGATGCTGCCGACAGCCTCAATATGCTCAAGGCGGCATTCATCGGCGTTGTGCTGACTGCGACCTCGGTGTCGATAACCGTTGAAACTCTGCGTGAGATGGGCAAGCTCAAGAGCAAGGTCGGCACGGCGATAATGGGCGCTGCGGTCATCGACGATGTACTGGGCATCATCGTTCTGACGGTGCTCACCGGCTTCACCGACAGCAGCGTCAACCCTGTTATGGTGTTTGTGCGCATAATCGCATTCTTCGTGTTCATCGGTGTCGTGGGCTTTATCGTGCGCAAGATATTCGCAAGATTTGAGCACCTGTGGGGCGAGCACCGCCGCATCGCCATCTATGCGCTGGCGTTCTGCTTTATCCTTTCCTACTGCGCCGAGGGCTTCTTCGGCATCGCCGATATCACCGGCGCATACTTTGCCGGTCTTATTCTCTGCGACCTGTCGGATACCAGACAGTACGCCGCAAAGAAGATGAATGTCATGGGCTACATGCTCTTCTCCCCGATATTCTTTGCCTCCATCGGCATAAAGACTGACCTGTCGGGCTTCGGCGGCTCGCTCGTTGCGTTTGCGATTGCGCTGACCGTCGTTGCGATCGTCACCAAGATCATCGGCTGCGGTCTCGGCGCAAGGCTCACGGGCTTCGGCTCGTATGACTCGATGTCGATAGGCCTCGGTATGGTATCACGAGGTGAGGTCGCACTTATCGTTGCGCAAAAGGGCGCACAGGCGGGTCTTGTCAGCGAAAAGATGTTCCCCGCCATCGTCCTCATGGTCATCGTGACGACGCTCGTAACGCCGCTTTTGTTAAAGGTCGGCATGAAAAAGCAGACCCCCGACAACACCGAACTTCCGCCCGAGCGCCAAGGCTCACTGCCGAGAACGGACTACATTTGATATGAAAAAACGCACCCCGTGGGGTGCGTTTTTTCAGCGTGTCAAAAAAGTCTTGTGACTTTTTTGCGCGCTTCAAAACACGCCACATTTTTTGTGAA
>DQDL01000003.1:0-10955 GCA_003533405.1 Clostridiales bacterium
GTCCTCATCACGGAAGCAGGGTGCTATCTGGAAGTAGCGGTCAAAGCCGGAGGTCATCAGAAGCTGCTTAAACTGCTGCGGTGCCTGCGGCAGAGCATAGAACTTGCCCGGGTGCTTTCTTGCCGGAACGAGGTAGTCTCTTGCGCCCTCGGGGCTGGATGCGGTGAGAATTGGGGTGGTTATCTCAAGAAAATCATGCTCCATCATCGCCTTGCGCAGTGCCGCAACGACATTGCAGCGCAGGATAATGTTCTGCTTGACTGCGGGGTTTCTGAGGTCTAGGTAGCGGTACTTGAGGCGGGCGGTCTCATCCGCTTCCCTGCTGCGGTTGATCTCAAAAGGCAGCTCATTGTAGCGGCAGCGGCCGAGCACCTCTATCTTCTCGGGCACGACCTCGACATCGCCGGTTGCCTGCTTGGGGTTCTTGCTGTCACGCTCACGGACGACGCCCTCGACGGAAACGGTGCTTTCCTTATTGATGCTCTTTACGACCTTCATCATGTCCTCGGTCTCAACGACGACCTGAGTGGTGCCGTAAAAATCACGGACGACGACGAAAGCGAAGTTCTGGCCGACCTCACGGACATTCTCCATCCAGCCGACTATCTTGACCTTCTGACCTACATGCTCCAGGCGGAGCTCATTGCAGGTATGTGTACGGGACTGTGTCATAATTAACCCTCCTTGATGACCGCAATGTGTGCACGGCGGTCGATTTCAGCCTTGATTAGTGCCGCAGCATCTTTAACGGGCAGCTTGACCTGCTCGCCGCTTTGCATATTCTTCACGGCTACGACATTTGCCGCCATCTCATCCTCGCCGATGAGCACGACAAAGGGTATGCCGAGCTTGTCGGCATAGCTCATTTTTGCCTTGAACTTTTTCTTCTCGCAGTATAGCTGGGTGCGGATGCCTGCGTCACGGAATGCGGTTGCCGCCGCTATCGCATAGCCCAGCTCCTCGCTCATGGGGATGACCAGCACATCGGCGGGAGCGGAGACGATCTCATCGGACAAAAGGCCCTGCTCGCTCAAAACATAGAAAAGCCTTGTAAGACCAATGGAAATACCGACGCCGGGCAGCGGCTTGTCGGTATAATACTCCGCCAAGTTATCGTATCTGCCGCCGGAGCACACGGAGCCTATCTCGGGGTGCTCGGTCATCTCGGTCTCGTAAACGGTGCCGGTGTAGTAGTCAAGACCACGGGCAATGGATAGGTCGATTGCGAAGTTTTCCTCCGGAACGCCGAAGTCGGCAAGATATTTGGTGACGGTCTTGAGCTCCTCAAGGCCCTGGTCGAACATCTCGTCCATGCCCTTGTAGCGCTCAAGTCCGCTCAAGACCTGCTCGATGCTGCCGGACATGGCCATGAAGTCCATGACATCGTCGGCCTTGTGGGAAAACATATGCAGCTCGTCCATGAGTATCTGGCGTACCTTGTTGGGTCCTATCTTGTCGAGCTTGTCGACCGTGCGCATTATCTCGCCGGCCTTCTCCTCCATGCCCGCAAGTCGGTAAAAGCCGTTCAAGACCTTGCGGTTATTGACCTTTATCTTGAACTTTTTAAGACCGAGCTCTGTAAAGGTGCGGTAAATTATCGCAGGTATCTCGGCTTCATTTATGATATCGAGCTTACCGTCGCCGATGATATCGATATCAGCCTGATAAAACTCACGGAACCTGCCGCGCTGGGCACGCTCGCCACGGTAGACCTTGCCGATCTGATAGCGGCGGAACGGGAAGGTCAGGCTGCCATAGTTTGCGGCAACATACTTTGCAAGCGGCACGGTAAGGTCAAAGCGCAGCGCAAGGTCGGAATCGCCCTTGGTAAAGCGGTATATCTGCTTTTCGGTTTCGCCGCCGCCCTTTGCAAGCAGCACCTCGGCAGACTCAATCGCCGGAGTGTCCAGCGGCGTGAATCCGTACACGCCGTAGCAGCGGCGCAGTGTTTCCATCATCTTCTCCATTTTGACCTGCGGGGCGGGCAGCAGCTCCATAAAGCCCGACAGGGTGCGGGGTTGAACTTTCGCCATTTTCATATTCCTTTCAACACGGCTAAATGCTGTTACCCCGGAGACGGAATAACAGCATCCGTATAGTTTTTTACTCTTATTTGCGCTTGGGGTTAACGATATTGCGCCAGTCGAGGTCGCCTCGGCGCAGTCCCTGTACGAGCACCTCCGCCGTTGCGGCGTTGGTGGCAAACGGTATCTGATACTGGTCGCACAGGCGCTCTATCTTGTTGATATCGTCAAAGCCCGATGGGTTGGACGGGTCGCAGAAGAACAAAACGAGGTCTATCTCGTTGTACGCTATTCTTGCGCCTATCTGCTGTGCGCCGCCCTGATCGGCGTGCATGTAAAGCGTCACGGGCAGTCCTGTAGTCTCCGACACGAGCTTGCCGGTGGTATTTGTTGCACAAACGGAGTGCTCGGCTAAAATACCGCAATAGGCTATACAGAACTGAACCATCAGCTCCTTTTTTCTGTCGTGTGCCATCAGTGCAATATTCATTCTCTTCCTCCATTCAATGCTGTTTGATACATTATAAACAAAAATTCGTTTCGTTTCAATGCCTTTCGGCAAAAAATCATTTCAAAAGCGAGCCCTCTGTCTCAGTTACATCGCTTGCGCTCTTGATGCTGAAGTAGGTCTCAAGAATGCTGCGGGCAACGGGGGCGCATCTTGAACCGGACTGGCCACGCTCGATGACGACGGCGATCGCTATCTCGGGATCCTCAACGGGCGCAAAGCAGATGAAGATACCGTCGTTTGTGATGTTCTCGCCTTTCTGCGCCGTGCCGGTCTTACAGGCGACGGTCGAGGCGCTGTAATTATAGAAGGTCGCATATGCCGAGCCGTCGGGGTGCTTTGCAACGAGCTCCATGCCCTTGTGCACGGCATCCCAGTTATAGTCCTCTGTCTTGACGGCGCTCAGCACCTCGTCGGTGCGCTGCATTATTTTCTCGGAGTAGTCGTAGCTGCGGACCTCCTTGAGGATGGAGGCCGAGTGACGCTGACCCTTGTTTGCGATGGCTGCGCAGTACTCGGCAAGCTGAAGCGGAGTGAAGATGCTGTCTGCCTGACCGATGGCAGCCTGAAGCGTATCGCCGACGACCCATTCCGTACCTGCGTATTCATAGTGGTTCGTGCGGCTGGACATGTTGCCGGTCTCCTCGTATATCTCGATGCCGGTGCTCTCGCCGAGGCCGAACTGCCTTGCGTACCTTTCCAGCTTGTCGATGCCGAGGTTGTTGCCGACGGTGTAGAAGAAGATGTTGCACGAATCTCGCAGAGCCTCGGTGACATTGTCAAAGCCGTGGGTCAGGTGCGAGGCGTAGATCCAGCACTGGGGCGTGTAGCCCTGCTTGGCGTACTTGGTGTAAACGCCGGTACACTCGATGCGGGTGCTGGTGCTTATGGTCTTTTCGGTGAGACCCGCTATTGCCGTGCAGGGCTTGAAGGTCGAGCCCGGGGCGTAGGTGCCCTGAAGCGCTCGGTTAAACAGCGGCGAGTATTTTGCCGTCAGAAGCTTTGAGTAATTTTCAAGCATCGTCGAGGCGTTGTAGGTCGGCCAGCTTGCGATAGCCAGCGGCTCGCCGCTCTTGACATCGACGACGACCACGCCTGCGCCGGTTATCTCGTCATCGACCTTGTCCTCCTCGTCTTGCCCGTCTGGGGTCTGTGAGGGTGTGGGCGTAGGCGTAGGTGTCGGGGTGACCTCGTTGTCCTTCTTATCATCGTCGCCGAGAAGATCCTCGGTTATATCGTAGCCACGCTCGGCACGCAGAGCATTGACGGTGGTCGCCAGAGCACGCTCGGCCGCCTCCTGCAGAGCAATGTCTATCGTCAGATACACATTGTTGCCCGGCTGCGGCTCGGTGGTGTAGGTTTTCGAGATTATCGTACCGTCGGCGGCACTTGTGACCTGCACCGTGCCGTTGGTGCCGTGCAGATACTTTTCAAAGGCGTACTCAACGCCGGATTTACCTACCTTGGCATCGCCCGAGTAGCCGAGCTCGGAGTATTTTTCATACTCTGTATCGTTCATAAGTCCCACATAGCCGAGAATATGTGCGGCATAGGTGGTGTTGTAGCCTCGCACAAAGGTCTCCTTGACATCGACGCCGAGCATGTTGTTCTCACGGATGATGCTTATGAGCTTCATGTCCGCATCCTGCACGAGCGTGTAGTCGGAGGTATTTATGAGGTAGCGGACATTGACGGCATAGCGGATACCGGCAATTATCCTTGCCTCCTCAGCGGTATAGTTGCTGTCTATCTTATACCTTGTGCGCATGCTCGACAAAAGCTCGACTGCCGTTGCGTTCTCGTCGACCTTGTTGGTCTTCATATACGCCTGCAAACGGGCCTTGTCGGTATCGGATATCTCGATATACTCAAACGGCGGTTCGGTGGTTATAGGAAGCTCGTCTATATAGTCCTCGCCGTACTCGCGGATAAGCTTGACGAGCTTTAGTATCGTCGCATTCGAGTCGACGCTTCCGTCCGACGGGAACAGCTCGCTTTCGTTTATCGTGAGGTCGTAGCTTGACTTGTTGGACACGATAACTCGGCCGTAGCGATCAAGGATATTGCCTCTTGCCGCAACGACCGTTGAGGTCGTGACCTGCTGATTACGGCTTTCCTTGTAATATGCCTCGCCCTCGATTATCTGCAATTTATACAGAAAAACGAGGTAAACAACGAGCAGTAACGCAAACACCGCCGCCAGGATTATCAATCTGTCTTTTTTGATAGTATTCATTGGCTGATCTTTATCTTAGTCTTTATGGTTTCTAAACGGTAAATACAAAAGTGCCATCGGCGGTATGGACAGTGCCGTCTGCAAAAGCACAGTGACGATGCCCTGAACGAGCTCCGCCCCGCCGAAGATGACGGCGGCAAGATACTGCGCAAGTCCGGACAGCAGCACGGCGATAACGCTCATGACCATGAACACGAGAAAACTCTTGTTTATATAAAACTCCGAGGCAAAGCCCGCTCCGAAGCCTATAAGCGCAAAAACTATCGTGTACATGAAGCTGCTCTCGGTGTAGCTCATATCGGTCACAAGGCCGAGGCATATGCCGAACACCGCACCACGCACGCCGCCGAGATACATTCCGGCGGCAACAACGGCGGCAGGCAGCACAAAGCCCTTGACGCCGAGTATGCTGAGCCTTGAAAACAGCAGACCCTGCAGCAGCATTGCAAGCAGAAGATATACCGCATATTCCATGAATACACGCAATTTTTTAAAATCTATCCTGTTTAACAATTACTCCACCACTTCAAATTCTTTTACGACATACACCTGAACGAGTGCGTTGAGATCGCAGCCCGGCTTAATGATGCCGTACTCGACCTGACCGCCTGCCTCGGCCTGAACGGAGCTTATAGTGCCGATGACAAGTCCCTGCGGGAACGCACCGCCTGCGCCCGAGGTCATGACCGTGTCGCCGCTGAATATCTGCGCACCGTCAGCAAGGTAGGTCATCTTTGCGCTGCCCTCCTGCATGAGGGCAAAGTCGCCGACCATCATGCCGGCAGAGCCGTTTTCGGAGACGAATGCGCCGATGTTGGAGTTTATATCAATGACCGTTCGCACGGTCGCCCAGCTGGTTCCGACCTCAACGACCTGCCCGACCAGCACACCGTACTCGGTTATAACGCTGTCGCCGACGGCGATATCGCTGCTCGAGCCCTTGCTGATGTTAAACGAGCTTGACCAGTTGGAGCTTGTCCACGAGATGACCTTTGCAGGCTCAAGCGTCATGTCGCTGTGCTTTTCCTTGAAGTCTAACAGCTTGCGCAGGCGGGCATTCTCCTCCACGGCGGACTTGCCGTTACGAGCCTCCTCCTGTGCCTCGGTCAGCGCCTCACGCAGGCGCTCGTTCTCGGCCTGAAGCTGGTCGTACTCATAGATATAGCCGTAAAGTCCCTCGAGCCATTCGGCCATGGAGCTGACTATCCTCTGTACGGGAGCTTTAACCGCCCCCGTCACGTTCTGCACAAGGCCGGCATTGCCCTTCAAAAGATAAGAGCTTACGCCGGCGATGAGTGCGATAACCAGAACTATCGCTCCGAGCTTTATTCCGTTTTTCTTAAGATACCGTTTTACATTCACAACAGACGCACTCCAATTTGTTTAAGCATTTGACCGAGCAGGCACAGCGGCAGCCCGACGACATTGAAATAGTCACCGTCGATCTTCTTGACCATGAGCGATGCCATGCCCTGTATGCCGTAGGCTCCGGCCTTATCCAAAGGCTCGCCCGTGACGATATAGGCGTTTATCTCGTCATCTGAAAGCTCACGGAACTCGACCTTCGTGCACTCGGCGCAGCTTAAGGTCTCGCCGCCCTTTATGAGCGTTATGCCGGTGTAGACCTCGTGGGTCCTGCCGGACAGCGCTTTGAGCATTTTAAACGCTTCATCTTCGCTGTGCGGCTTGCCGAGAACTCGGCCTCCTGCCCACACGATGGTGTCGGCAGCGATGATAACGGTGTCGCCGTCAAATTTCTCGGCTACCTCCCGTGCCTTTGCGCCGGAAAGGCTCTTTACTATCTCGCTCGGAGCAAGTCCTGCCTCGGTCTTTTCCTCGCCCTCGGCCGGGCAAACCTCAAAATCCTTAACGCCAATGACCGAGAGCAGCTCCCTGCGTCTCGGCGAGCCGGATGCCAAAATAATTTTCATATCAGTCAACGCCTCTGTAATACAAACCTCTTGTGAGGTCGTTCGGTCTGTAATCGCCCTCGCCCTTGAAGCTCCTTGCGACCTCAACGCACTCCTTTGCGCCCTCGGTCGTGAACATCAGGCGGATGCCCCAAAGCCCCGCACCGTAGATATCGTCACGCTTATCGGCGAGGTAGAGCTTCTTGGAATTATAAATGACATTGCGGTGCTCAAACTCACGCACCACGGGGAACACCGAGCCCATGCGGTCGGACAGCTGCGAGGGGTTCTGGCAGGTGCACCTGCCCTCGCTGCGGCTGATTATGCACTGGTCGGATACCATGAGCGGCAGTCTGCCGTAGACGATGAGCTCCGTATCGATGCTCTTTGCCATGTCACGCACCTGCGCCATGCGCAGCTCGAACGATGCCGTGGCGGACACGAAATCCATCTGCCGCACCATGTCCATGGTGTAGGAATTAAACACATTCATGCCGAAGTCGGCTCTGATCTTCATGTGCGCCTTGCGGGCAAGCTTCACATGGCCGATGTTGCCGACGAGCGCCTGCTCGACGCCCTGCTCTTTGAGGTCTCGCAGCATATTGAACACCGTCATCACCTGATCGTCGGTTATGACCCTCGGCAGCACGGCGACAACGGTCGTGCCGTTCTCGATAAACGGTGCCACCGGCTCCATGCTTTCGTGCAGCACCTCAACTGGGACATACAAAAGCTCTGGCTTGAGATCACTAAGCTCCGGCGAGAGCTGCGCTGCCGTGCGCACCTGATAGATGGTCACGGGATCTTCTATCGGCGAAATGCCCTTGGGCTTTTCCGGCATGGGGAGCGAACGGCGCTCGGGCGGCACGGCACGAGCCTCGGAAAGGCTCTGCAGGAGCTTTCTTCTAAGCTCGTTCACCGTTGCAAGCGGCAAAAACGCCCCCTGCTCTATTCTGCTCATTGCGTCGACGCAGATATACGGCGTTCCGCCGGTTTTGTAAAACTGCTTGTTTGCCGTGTCGGCGCTCGTTGTCTGGCTGATGCCCTTTTCGGCGGCCTTTGCCGTGGCATAGACCTTGTGGCCGTTGTTATCCTCGGCAATGGCCTGCACGGGCTTGCCTATCTTTGCGTCCATGACAAATTTCACGGGCACACGGCGCTCCTCACGGTCGATATACTCCTTGCGCACACCGGCAAACAGCTTCTCGGCGACCCTGTCGTTATCGGTCTTTACGCCGAACATATCCTTTTTATTGCCGTCAAAATAGCCCTGCGTGAAGCCGTCACGGGAAAATGCATCGGTGAGCATGGTAAGCTCGTCCGGCGTCGGCTCACGAACTTCCTTTATTATCTTCGAGTAAATGCCCGTCACGAGGCCCGAATACTCCGGACGCTTCATGCGGCCTTCTATCTTCACGCAGGCGACACCTGCGTCCTCAATTTCCTTAAGTCTCTCGACAAGGCAGTTGTCCTTGAGCGAAAGCGGGTGGCTGTCGGCCATTCTGCCGGGCATGGTATACTCCATGCGGCAGGGCTGGGCGCACATGCCGCGGTTGCCGCTGCGGCGGCCGATGAGCGAGGACATATAGCACTGTCCAGAGTGGCAGAAGCACAGCGCACCGTGGACGAATATCTCCGTTTCTATCGGCGAGTGCTTCGTGATAAATTTTATCTGCTCGAGTGACAGTTCACGGGCGAGCACCGCACGGGTAAGCCCCATCTCGGCTGCGGCCTCGACGCCTGCAAGATTGTGTATGCTCATCTGTGTGCTGGCGTGCAGCGGAATATCGGGAACGGCACTTCTTAGCACCGACAGCAGTCCCAGATCCTGCACGAGTATCGCCGATGCTCCGAGATCGGAGACACGGCGGGCCAGCTCCGCTGCGTTTTCCATCTCCCTGTCGCCGACAAGGGTGTTCATCGTGACATAGACCTTGCAGTCACGCACACGGCAGTATCTGACCGCCTTTTCGAACTCCTCCTCGTCAAAATTCTTCGCACCGCGACGGGCGTTGAAGATGCCAAGCCCCATATATACGGCATCTGCGCCGTTTTGTACCGCTGCGATCACCGCTTCCGGCGATCCGGCGGGGGAAAGCAATTCGAGCATACTCATACCTCTACCATTTTAGATTAAAGTATTATACCACAGACATGGCTATTGCTACAAGTCAAATTTGATGTTATAATGTGTGGTGCATGTAAACTTTGCATGAATTGTTGTCTCGGGAGTCGGACTATGCAGGAAAAAGGGCAAAACTCAATAAGCACCACGGCTGCGGACAAGCTCATCGCCGCACACGACGGCAATGTTGCGCTTGTGTATATTTGGCTGTGCCGCTGCGGTGCGTTCAACGCCGAGCGAGCCGCCCGTGAGCTGTGTCTGACGCTTGCCGAGGTAAACAGCGCTTACGAAAAGCTTTGCAGGATGGAGCTTTTTGCCGAGAAGCCGGTCGAAAAATCTATTCCCTTGCCCGCCGAGGAGCTTCCGCAGTACACAACAGAGGATATCGTCCGGCGCACGGACGCAGACCCGGGCTTCAAGGCGGTGCTGAATGAGGCGCAGTGCAAGTTAGGTCGGGTGCTTTCGACCTCGGATATAAAGACGCTTTTCGGCATTTACGATTTTCTCGCTCTCCCGCCGGATGTCATTTTCATGCTGCTGACCTATTGTATTGACACCTTTGCGGCAAAATACGGCAGCGGCAGACTGCCCTCGATGCGCAGCATCGAAAAGGAAGCGTATTCGTGGGCGAACAAGGAGATACTCACGCTCGAGCAGGCCGAGGAGTATATAAAAAATGCCGCCGAAAGGCGCACAAAGCAGGGCGAGGTGAAAACCGCCCTCGGCATCACGGGCAGGCAGCTTACCCCGACGGAGACGAGGTATATAAATTCGTGGCTGGACATGGGCTTTGACTGCGAGACGCTCATGGAGGCCTACGACCGTACGGTCACGAACACCGGCTCCCTAAAGTGGGGCTACATGAACAAGATAGTCACCAGCTGGCATGAAAAGGGTCTGCACACCGTGGACGAGGTCGCAAAGCACGACAAGCGCCCGGCTTCGGTCAAGCCCGCAAACGAGCATAAAAGTCAGGTGTCAAGCGACGAGCTTGAGCGGCTGCGCTCAATATATAAGAAGGTTAAAAACGGTTAAAAGCTATGGCATTGGACGGAAAGCTGCTGGCAAGGGCCAGAGAACAACTTGAACATATCCACGCAGACAATGTTGCCGAGCATTTTCTGCGGCAGGAGAAAATATACTCCCGTATACCGGAAGTTGAGCGCATCGACACCCGCCTGCGCACGCAGATGACGGAGCTTGTCGGGCTTACGATAAGAGGCGGCGCCGAGCTTAACGGTGCGATCAAGAAGCTAGAGGACGAATCGCTCGAGCTTCAGGCGAAGAAAGCGGAGCTTTTAGTCGGGCACGGCTACGCAATGGATTATCTTGACGATATCTATGCCTGCCCGAAGTGCCGTGACACGGGATATGTAAACGGCAAAATGTGCTCGTGCCTCAAGGCGCTTTACAACGCCGAGGTCACCCGTGAGCTGGGCACACTGCTCAAAAACAGTGACGAGTGCTTTGAAAAATTCGACCTTTCGCTCTACGGCAGCGCCCGTGAGAGCATGGAGATAGTGTTCGACACCTGTCGTGAGTACGCCCAGAGCTTTTCCGACCGCTCGATGAATCTATTGTTCCAAGGCGGCACGGGATTGGGCAAGACCTTTCTTTCGGCCTGCATCGCACGGGTCGTCGCCGAAAACGGTCACTCGGTGTGCTACGACACGGCATCGAGCGCACTCGAAGCGTTCGAGACCAAGAAGTTTTCCCGTGATATCCAGACTGCCGAAAACGCCGCCGTCAAGGTCGAGCGTATGCTCGACTGCGAGCTTATGATACTCGACGATCTCGGCACGGAGATGCCCACGCCCATGGCGGTCTCGGCGCTGTACACGCTTATAAACACAAGGCTCGTCAACGGACGCAAAACCGTTATCAGCACGAATCTCACCGATGCCGAGCTTTTGAAACGGTATAATGCGCAGATATGCTCCCGACTTGAAGGCGAGTTCACGAAGCTCCCCTTCTTCGGCAGCGATATCCGCCTACTTAAAAAGGAGATATGACCATGCAGCACGAAATTTTAAGCGAAATTCCCCTGCTCGACAAAAACGGCGATCTCACCGAGGCTGGCTTTGCGAAAAAGCTCCTGCCTGTCTACCGTCGTGCCGATATCAAGGCAAGCCCCATGCGCATCAAGGAATGG
>DQDL01000003.1:11118-11469 GCA_003533405.1 Clostridiales bacterium
CGCATCAAGGAATGGGACTACTACCTGATAAACAACGGCCGCTTCGCTCTTGCTCTGACCGTTGACGACAACGGCTATATGGGTCTGGACTCTATAAGCCTTCTCAACTTCGAGGAGGGCTGGGAGATAACCACGAGCCCCATGTGCTTCATGCCGCTTGGTAAGCGCAAGCTTCCCGAGACAAGCGCCGTCGGTGACACGCTCGGCGAGGGCAAAAACTACAGCATTTATTTCAAAAACGACGGCAGCGGCGTGCGCACGCTCATTGCTCAGATGAAAAAATTCGGCCCGGCCGGCTCACTCTATGCAAAGGTGGAGCTTTTTGACGAGCCGGAGGAGAGCATGGTCATC
>DQDL01000003.1:11696-11945 GCA_003533405.1 Clostridiales bacterium
GAGCCGGAGGAGAGCATGGTCATCGCAACGCCGTTCGATAAGCCCGGACACTTTTATTACAATCAGAAAATAAATTGCCTGCGTGCCAAGGGTGAAGTCACCTATGACGGCCGCACCTATGTGTTTGACCCCGAGGACAGCTTCGCCGTTCTCGACTGGGGCAGAGGCGTTTGGACTTACCACAACACATGGTACTGGGGCTCGGCCTCCGGCGCTGTTGACGGCGTCCCGTTCGGCTGGAACATCGGC
>DQDL01000104.1:0-461 GCA_003533405.1 Clostridiales bacterium
TCCCCCTGCTGCGTATTGGATTTTGTTCTTTGCGTCTGATTGTACCTAGTTCTTGACAGACAGAAAAACTCCCTGCATTGCGAAAGCAGTGCAGGGAGTTTTTTCATTGTCGCAAAAATATTTGACTTGTAGAGGATAAGATAGTAAAATAAAATGATTAAGAGTGCGTAGGAGGAGCTATGGAAAAGCTGTCACATGCGTATATAGTCTCCTCGGCATCGGAGAAGGCAGGGCTTGAGAAGGCTCTGGCGCTGGCGAGTGAGATGCTGTGCAGCGGCACGGGCAAAAAGCCCTGTGGCGTGTGCAGGGACTGCCGCAAGATAAAGGCAGGCGTTCACCCCGACCTTGGCTTTGTTCGCAGACCGCTCGATGATAAGGGCAACAAGAAGCGGGATATCCAAGTCGACCAGATAAGGGACATGGGTGCGGATGCTTATGTTCTTCCAAATGAGGCAAACGGC
>DQDL01000104.1:645-3105 GCA_003533405.1 Clostridiales bacterium
ATACTGCCTCCGTATATTCAGGTTCTTCCAAATGAGGCAAACGGCAAGGTGTATATCATCGAGGAAGCGGACACAATGAACGAGAGCGCCCAAAACGCTGCGCTCAAGCTGTTCGAGGAACCTCCCCAAGGCGTACACTTCATCCTGTGCACGACCAATCCCGAAAAGCTGCTCACGACCGTGCGCTCGAGGTGCGTGCTCGTAAGATGCAACGCAGGCAGCGAGCCGGAAAACGCCGAAATGGCAGCTCTTGCAGATGAGTATATTTGCCTTGTGCAAGGCGGTAATACCGCCGAGCTTACGGCGTGGTGCTTTGCAAATGAGAAGCTTGACTCGAGAAAAATGCCCGAGCTTTTGGCGTCCATCGAGCGCAGGCTCATACAAATGCTCAGATATTCCGATTCAAGGGCGCAGCTCATGGGTAATATCGCTCTTATCGAGCGCTGCCTTGAGTATCAGACGGTCAATACGAGCGTCAAGCATATATTTGGATTGCTGGCGGTTAAGTCACTGCCGGCAAAGGAAACGAGGAAAAATAGTTGACTGAAGTTATAAGCGTTAAATTCAAAAATCGGGGCAAGAGCTACTACTTTGCCCCCAACGGCAAGGTCGTCAAGACCGGCGAGCAGGTCATCGTCGAGACCAGCAAGGGTCTCGAGATCGCCGACTGCGCCCGCGGCAACCACATGGTCGAGGACACCGCCGTTATACAGCCGCTGCGCCCCGTCGTCAGGGTCGCCACAAAGGACGATCTGCGTGTTGCGGAGATAAACAAGCAGCGTGAAAAAGAGGCGTACGAGATATGCCGGAAGAAAATTGTCGAGCACGGTCTTGATATGAAGCTCGTCGATGTCGAGTGCAACTTCGAGGGTAATAAGACCATGTTCTTCTTTACCTCCGATGGCAGGGTAGATTTCCGTGAGCTCGTCAAAGACCTCGCGGGCATCTTCCGCAACCGCATCGAGCTTCGGCAGATCGGCGTGCGTGACGAGGCAAAAATGCTAGGCGGCCTCGGCATCTGCGGCAGACCGTTTTGCTGCAGCAAGTTCCTGAACGATTTCCAGCCCGTCTCGACCAAGATGGCGAAAATGCAGTCCATGTCGCTCAACCCGAGCAAAATTTCCGGCAGCTGCGGCAGACTTATGTGCTGCTTGAGATACGAGCAGGAGGCATACGAGGAGCTTGTCAAGAATGTTCCCAAGCAGGGCGCATTCGTCGAAACTCCGACCGGTTACGGCATCGTCACGCAGGTGAACCTGCTTCGCCAGCTCGTCAAGGTCAAGCTTGACGGCGAGGGCGAGGACACCCTGCGCACCTTCCGTGCCGTCGAGGTCGCCACCGTTCCCGGCGGCAGACCCAAGGACGGCGAGCCGCTGCCGTCGGTGCTCAAATATGTGCCCGCCCCTGAGCCCGAGGAGGAGCCGGAGGACGAGTGGGCGATACCGGAGCTTCTCATAAGCGACACGGTCGAGGAAAAGCCCGAAAAGCCCGAGAATACAAAGAAAAACCGCAATCGCCGCAATCGCAGAGGCGGCAGAAGCCGCACAAAATCCGAGGGCGAAAAGCCCGCTGCCCAGCCGAAGCCCAAGACCGAGGAGGAAAAGCAGCCGGTCAAGGCAAAGCCCAAGCCCAAGCGTGGCGGCGGAAATAAGCCCCGCACCGGTGATAAGCCCAAGACCGAGAGCACTCCGGCACAGCCCAAGCCGCAGCAGAAGTCTGCCGAGCCCAAGGAGGGCGGCGACAAGAAGCGCACTGGCAGCCGCCGTCGGTACTACCACAGGGGCAAGCCCAAGAACAGGCAGGGCGGCGAGCAGAAGCAATAATGATCCGGAGGTCACGATATGAGTAAAAAGGACAAGACGGAAAAGAAAAGTATGAGCGGCACGGTGAAATGGCTCATAACGGCGCTGCTTGCGGTGCTTGCCGTGGTCACGGTCGTTATTTGTGTCAAGGGCGGCAACTTCACCTTTAAGCCCGGCTCCGTGCAGGCAAACGACGATGTCACGGTCGAGGAGACGAAGACTCCCGATGAAGATAAGGATGAGCCGGATGAGACTGTTAAGCACAAGGTGTTCGTCTCGGCAGGCAACGGCGGCACGGCAAGCCCCAATGGCAGCGTTGAGGTCGAGGACTGGGGCAGCCTCTCGATAACATTCACGCCCAACGAAGGCTATGAGATAGTCTCCGTCACGGTCGACGGACAAGATCAGGGCGCTGTCGAGAGCTACACGCTTTCGTATGTCAAGGACGACCACACGGTCATTGCGACCTTTGAAAAGAAACCCGAGCCCACGCCGACCCCGACTCCCGAGCCGTCCGACGGCGGTATTTTCTCGGGGCTCGACAAGCTCTTCGGGGATAATTAAGAATAGGTAAAGAGAGAGCTTTATGCAGACAGGATTGGTAATTTTGCTGTTTGTCGTCGGCTTGGTGCTCATCATCAAGGGCGGCGACTGGTTT
>DQDL01000104.1:3285-3699 GCA_003533405.1 Clostridiales bacterium
CATCAAGGGCGGCGACTGGTTTGTCGACTCGGCGGTTTTCATCGCAAATCTCACCGGCATACCCAAGTTCATCATCGGCGCAACGATAGTCAGCGTCGCAACGACCCTGCCGGAGCTGACGGTGTCCGTCACCGGCGTCATTGACGGTGAGCTCGACCTCGCCGTCGGCAACGCAGTGGGCTCCGTCACCGCAAACATAGGCCTTATCATGGGCATCTCGCTCGTGTGCATGCCCGCTGTCATAAAGCGCAGCCAGTTCTGGCTCAAGGGCGTGCTCATGTCCGCTGCGGCGCTGCTGCTGTGGATACTGTGCAAGGACGGCACGCTGCATATGCTGCCGAGCTTTGCGCTGTTCGTGCTGTTGGCGGTGTATGTTTGGGATAACATCCGTGACGCAAAGAACGATGTCGGCTC
>DQDL01000104.1:3826-13722 GCA_003533405.1 Clostridiales bacterium
TTAAGGCGCTCGACGAATATGTCGTCGGCGTTGCGGCTATCGTCGTCGGCTCTAAGCTGCTCATAGAATACGGCAGCGAGATAGCCCTGCTGCTCGGCGTTCCCTCGGCGATAATCGGCGTTACAATGGTCGC
Source organism: Clostridiales bacterium (assembly GCA_003533405.1). GTDB lineage: Bacteria > Bacillota > Clostridia > Oscillospirales > Oscillospiraceae > F23-B02. The sequence continues at coordinate 3,960 of DQDL01000104.1, forward strand.
CATCGGCACGAGCCTGCCGGAGCTCATAACGACCCTCACGGCGATACGCAAAAGGGAATCTAGCATGTCGATAGGCAATATCATCGGCGCAAACATCATCGATCTTGCGCTCATCCTGCCCATTTGCAGCGTCGTTTCCGACGGCAAGCTCACCATTGCCGAGCAGTCGTATGCGCTGGATATGCCCATGTGCTTCGGCATGACGCTCATTGCCGTGCTGCCCCCTCTCATTAAGGGCAGGCTCTACCGCTGGCAGGGCATCCTGATGCTCGCCCTGTATGCAGTGTATGTTGTCATTCTGGTCACCCAGTACGGCGTGTGATAAAACATAAAAACAGGCTGATTCAGTTTGAATCAGCCTGTTTTTTGTTGTACTTGTCAAATATCCAATGGACAAACGGCGACACGAAAAACATGCTCCAGAAAAACGCCATCGGGAAGTTTTTCATCACCGTGCCTACCCAAATCGCAGGGAGCTGGGTGAGCGGCATGCCGCTCAAAATGATCTGGAAAATTATCGCTGCAATAAGGCTCATCGTCGGACACATGACCATGCATGTGCCGATCTGCCGCACCATTTGGCAGAAGTACGGATTGTCCTTTGTGACATCGCAGCGCTTTTCCATGAACTTAGCGCCCGCTTTGTTGCCGATGAGGTTTGACACGATGAATACGATGACGCACATGAACACCGCTTCCTTGAGCGTGGCGACAAAGACCTCGTAGCTTATCGATGAATAGCCCAAGCCCGGTGTCAGGTTAAACCCCATTTTTATCGCAATGTTGTAAAACTCCATGCCATATGCCATCAAAAATGACATCAGAACTCCGAATATGATCCCCTGCTTTTTCGTCCTCGGCATATCCTGCCCTCCTGAAACTATAAATTAAAAAGGCGTAATCCATGCACTTGCAATAGACTACGCCATGAGGACTTATTTCTATTTGAGTAAACCGAGATCACACATTTTTTGTGTATTATAGCACACATTTTTGCGCGATGTAAGTGTTTTTATTTTGAAAAATGCGGCTGTCGGGGATGGAGGCAAAGTCAATGTCGCTCACACCATGATAGTCAAACAGTGAAAACTTCCAATTGCCGCATGCGTCGAGGTAGTCGGAGAGCTTCGAGTAAAACTCGTCCATTTCATCTATCGTCACATTATCATCCAAGCGAACGACCACAGCACTTGCGGAGCAGCTGTCCGCTATGGTCTTGCGGACAAGGAAAACCTCCTGCACCTTGTCACCGATCGAGCCAATGTATTCAAGCAGCCCGTCTTGCAGCTCCTGCGGCAGGTGCTCGGTTGACAGGTCATCGTCGGCGCTGAGCTTGTTGAGCTCCTCGCACACTTCAAGCAGCTCCAGCGATTTTTCACGGTAGCGTTCAAGCTCATCCTCAAGTCCCGCCAAGCAGCAGAACTTGCCGATCTCCTCAAGACCTGCGTCTATGAAATTGCTGTTATACTCCATCGCCCGGTATATGCGGTTGAGCCCGTTGGGGTCAAACCTGTGCAGCATCAAGATGCCCTTGGCAAGCATCGCAAAGTAAGTGGCCGCCTCAGGAAGCTCGGCGATCGCCCTGTCGCACAGAGCCTCGGCCTCGCTCATCCTCCCAAGCGTGGTCAGTGAGGTATATACCTTCGCATACTCTGCCGCAGCGAGCGGTCTGCCGTCCGCCTCCCACTTTTCCACAAGCTCCAAGGGCTCTAAGTAATATTCCTTGCGCTTTTCGGCATAAACGGGCAGCATGTTTTTGTAAACGAGCTTATCGATAAAGTCGATTGCCTTTTCGGCATCACGGGTGTACTCCTCGCTGCTTTCAAACTCCAGCGCACGGATATCCGTCACGCCCAGCGCCTTAAGGCGCATTATAGTCGTCGGATGCGTGGCGTTGCGGGCGGGAAGCTCGGCGGCTGTGAGCTCGTTCCAAGCCTCCTTGCGCTCGGCAGCCCGGCGTTTATAGCGGCTTATCGACCGGCGCAGGACATCTTTCCTAGGCTGCTTGGTCGCATAGATGCACTCGCTGTCAAGAGCCTCATCCTCCCATTCGTGCAGGTCGTAGTAATGCAGCTTCAGCAGGGCAGATGCCGCCACTCTCTTGTCGGCAAACTGTGCCATGGAGCGGTCTGCCGCCTCCTCTCTGCCGAGGGTGGCGGCAAAGTCATACAGGAAAAACTGAAAGCTGTACACTGCGTCCAGATGCGAAAACGGCAGCGAAGTGAGCTCGGAAAAGTATTGCTTGTTTCCGCCCTCGGAAAGCCAGTAGTTATAGAACATTTGCCTGTTCACGGAGGGGCTCGTCAGCAGCATGTGCGAAAATTCGTGCAGCAGTATGCAGTAGAGCTCGTCATCGGACATGATGCTCAAAAGGACAGCGCCGAGCGTCACCGAATATGTGCTTCCAATCTTAGCGATACCGGCGCTGCAGTCTGATTGTATGAATATTCTGACCTCACCCTTGCAGCCGAGCTGCGCCTGCGCCTTGGACGCCAAGCGGTACAGCTCGGGGAAATCTTCGGCGTCGACATAGGTCTCGTCGCTCTCAAAAAATTCCTTGCCGAGCGGGAAGCGGATACGACTGAGTGCGGCGAGAATGTAGATTCCGGAGAAAAACCAAAAAATGACCGTCCAACCGCTGCCTGTGTCGCTCAATGCACCGATGCAAACGGCGGCAGCTGCGCCGAGCAGGCCGACGAATGCGGCGTACAGGTCGGAAATGAGAATAAGCCTTTTTAAAAGCCTGAGCTTCTGCGCCGCTGTTTCGGCAGCCTCGACCCTGTGTGCGAGGAAAAATTGCTGCTGCTCGGCGACCTGCATGTCGCCGAACTTTGCAAAATACCGCTTTGTTAAAGGCAGGTTTGCAATACTCAGCACCACCGGCAGGGCAAAGCAGACGATGATGGCGGCAACAAGCGTGCTGTGTGGAATGCTTGCCGTTCGAGCTTCGAGAAAGAGCCCGCAGGTCACAAAGCCGAACGCAAGGACACCGGCTGCGATGATCAAAAGCGTGCCACGCCTTTTAACTCGCTTGTCGAGTGCTGTTTTGGGGACATCCTTTTCGGCTTCGATCTCGGCCTTTACTTGCTCCTTTGTTACCCCCAGCCCCTTGTACAGAAGAGAGAGCGCTATCTTGACCGTAAGCACCTCGGCGGCGAAGAGGCAAACGAAAGCTATTATGTCCCGAGCAGCGAACTCTGTCTCGGCAAGCAGGACAAATATGAGCACTGCCCATGCGAGCGCCAAAACCATGCCCGCTGCCGCACCTATAAGTCTAATTTTGCTTTTCCTATCCATTCGCTCCTCCGTTTGAAAACGCCCTAAAGCCTCGCCGAGACTTTAGGGCAGCTTGTTATCTTATTCCCACTCGATGGTGGAGATGGGCTTGGGGCTGAGCTCGTACAGGACACGGCAGACGCCGGGGACCTCACTCAGGATGCGGTCGGTTATCTTCTTGAGCAACGCCCAGTCAAGCTCGGGCACAGTTGCGCTCGTTGCGTCAACGCTGTTGACCGCACGGATGACGACCGGCCACTCGTAGGCACGCTTTCCGTTACGAATACCCGTTGCACGGTAGTCGGGCACGGCGGTGAAGTACTGCCAAATGTCGTTTTGAAGCCCTGCGGCGGCGATCTCCTCACGCAAAATTGCGTCCGACTCACGCACGGCCTCGAGGCGGTCACGGGTGATAGCGCCTGTGCATCTCACGCCGAGCCCCGGGCCGGGGAAGGGCTGGCGGTAGACCATGCTGTCGGGCAGACCGAGAGCCTTGCCGACGACACGAACCTCGTCCTTATACAAAAGCTTGACCGGCTCAACGAGCTCAAACCGCAGGTCCTCCGGCAGACCGCCGACATTGTGGTGAGCCTTAACGCCGTCACTCTCAAGAATATCAGGATATATTGTACCCTGGGCGAGAAACTCGATGCCCTCGAGCTTGCGGGCCTCCTCCTCGAACACACGGATAAACTCAGCACCGATTATCTTGCGCTTCGCCTCGGGGTCATCGACACCGGCGAGCTTATCAAGGAAGCGGTCAACAGCGTCGACATACACGAGGTTTGCGTCCATCTGATTGCGGAAAACCTCGACGACCTGCTCGGGCTCGCCCTTGCGCAGCAGACCGTGGTTTACATGCACGCAGGTGAGCTGCTTGCCGACGGCCTTGATTAAAAGTGCGGCAACGACGGACGAGTCAACGCCGCCGCTTAGCGCCAGCAGCACCTTCTCCGAGCCGACCTGCTCACGGATGAGCTTTACCTGCTCGTCGATAAAAGCGTTTGCAAGCTCGGGGGTGGTTATTCTCTCCATAGTCTCGGGGCGAACATTGTTATCCATTTCTTATCCTCCAAAATTATTCGTCTATCTTGTTGTAGTGATTAATGCCTATGCGCTTATGCTCGGCACGCCTGTGGTAGCGGTCGATGATCTTCTTGTCACGCTCGCTGACCTCGCCGGTCGTAATATAGCTGTCGATGGCGGCGTAGCTTACGCCCATCTCGTCCTCGTCGGTCTGACCGTCAAACAGTCCTGCCGACGGGGCTTTGTTTATGATGCACGCCGGAGCGGTGAGCCAGCACAGGAACTCGATGACTTCTGTGGCGGTGAGGTCAGAGATGGGGTTGAAGTCGCATGCGCCGTCGCCCCACTTGGTGTAGTAGCCCATGTACAGCTCACTGCGGTTGCCCGTACCGGCGACAAGGCGATATTCGCTGGCGGCGATGGTGTAGAGCGTTGTCATCCTCAGGCGGGGTGCGATATTATTGACCGCCGCATTGCTGAGGGTGGTTATCTCGCTCAGGCGGTCTATCTCCGCCTGGCGCACATCGGTAAGGTCGATGACCCTCGTCTGGATGCCGAAGTGCTCTGCGACTTCCTTGGCGTCCTTCATATCCTGCTCAAAATTGCGCTTTGATGCGCAGGGCATCATGATGCCGACGGTGTTTTCGCAGGCAAACTTGCACAAAATGCCGACAAGGGCGGAGTCCTTGCCGCCGGAGTTGCCGAAAACGATGCCGTCAACGCCGCTTTTTTCAACAAGGTCACGGATAAACTGCACCCTGTTTTTGAATTCTTCGTTGTAATCTCTCATATTTTGCTCCTATTAATAAAACTACCTAAAATTATATCAGCAGACCGTTTTAAGTCAACTTAAATTTTCGTATTCGACCCGGTTTGTTATGTTTTTTACGGGGTTTGTCCCATAATGTGGCGTGGAAAGGGAGGAATCATCATGTATACCACGCCGTACACGAGTGCGCTTTACCCATATGATGCACTGTTTACGCCGCTTGAGTGCGGCACACTGAATCTAAAAAACCGCATAATTGCAGTGCCTCCCGACGGCCTGACTGCACTCAGGGCAGAGCGCTTTGCGCTAGAAGCCGCAGCGGGCGGAGCGGGGCTCGTCTGCACTGAAAATGCTGAGCTATGCGAAAAAATTCGTGAGCATGGAAGCCATGCATTTTGCCGAATAAGGAGCAAAAGCTTGACCGATGCCATGGGCTGCGACGGGATATGTCTTGACCTGCGGGATATGCCACTCGGCAAGGCTGCCGATGCAACAAAAAAAGCCCGCCGAACGGTGGGCGAGGGGATGCCCATACTGTGCATGGTGAGCGTGACGAGAACGAACATTGCCGGTCTTGCCTGCCTTGCGTGGGCGGGTGCAGACATGCTGTGCATCGAGCCGTGCGCCGACAATGCACCGTGGCTGCACAAGCCGACCGAGGGTATGCCCGCAGGCTGCTTTTCGGAGCTTGCGAGACTTGCGAAAACCGTAACCGATATTCCAATCGCCGCCTGCGGAAAGCTCGGCTACCCGGACACTGCCGAGGGTGCTTTGCGTGACGGGGTGTGCGATGCAGTCGTGCTCGGTCGAACGCTGATGGCAGATCCCGAGTGGTGCGTCAAGGCGCAGACGGGCGCTGTTGACGATATAATCCCGTACATAAACCCCGAGGGCAGGCTGCTTGCAAACGCTTGCGCCACGGCGGAGGATAAAAAGCGCATTGCAGTCATCGGCGGCGGGCTTTCGGGCATGAGCTTTGCCCTGTGCGCCGCAAACCGCGGTCACGAGATCGAGCTTTACGAATCCGGCGCAAGGCTCGGAGGACGGCTTATCGGCGAGCGGGGCTCGGACACACTAGGCTACCGTCGCTGGCTCGTTTTGAAGCTGTGCCGCTCGGAAAATGTTCAGATCTACATTAACAGTTACGCCGATGCGGGGCAACTTCTAAAAAACGGCTGCGATGCCGTTGTCTACGCAAACGGCACTCGCCTGCGCCCCGAGCCGAACATCCCGAACTGGGGTGATATTCCCTATGCGCCGCTGTGGGTGCTGGCCGCCGGCAAGCGCTTTTCGGCTCGCCGTATCGCCGTTTTAGGCAGCGGCAGGGAGGCTTGCAAGCTTGCACTGCGTCTCAAGGAAGAACAGCCAACTTTGAGGGTGACGCTCATCGAAGAAAGCACCGATATAATGTGCACCTCACAGCCTAACGAGCGGGCGTGGTTTAGAAAAACCCTTGAAACGCAAGGTGTTAAGCTCATGATGCACTCGGAGCCCGTGCGGATATCCGATGGCTGCCTGCTCGTGCGGCAAAGCTGCTCAGCAGCATTGGGTGCGGAATTTTCAAGCGGCACATTCATACGCAGCGTGCCCTGCGACCTAATTGTCCTTGCGCAGGAGGAGATACCCGACACCTCGCAGTATCTTGAGTCACGAGGCCGCTTTTCCGAGGCGCAGCTATACTGCCTGCCCGGCTCGTTTTCGCCATGTGACATCGTGCAAATAAGCCGAGCCGCTTACTCACTTGCGCAGCGGATATGAGGAAATATTACTGATTGTATACCTTTTAAACGGAGCTCTCGGCAAATTCTGGATGCTATTTTTCGTTCCAAAATCCCCCTATCGGCCTGCGGACTTGATTTTTCAGCATTTTTTTGTTATAATGCCTTTGTTATTTATATTGTGAAACGAAATCGGTTTGATTACAAATACGGATTTAAGGAGAGTTACCCCTATGAAACGATTTTTGTCGTTTATTCTGGTACTGCTTCTGGTTTTCAGCCTTGTGCCGTTTTCAGCCTCCGCTGCGAGCAGCATGAAGGCGAGCGCCAATATAATCGAGTACATAAAGGCGAAGGAAGGCTGCCGCCTAAAAGCGTACAAGCTCACGGGCGAGACCAATTGGACGATAGGCTACGGCCACTCCGACGGCTCGGTCAAGGAGGGGCAGACCATCACGCAGGAGGAGGCCGATAAGCTGTTTGCCGACGATCTTAAGAAGTTCGAGACGGCGGTCAACGGCTATATCGACAAGTACGGCCTTACCATGAACCAGAATAAGTTCGACGCCATCGTCAGTCTGACATATAACTGCGGCACGAATTGGGTCGATAACAGCTGGCGCATAGCACGCTACCTTAAAAACAACTTCAAATACTCAAACGGCGACCCCATCCCCGATCAGGAGATAGCTGACGCATTCGGCGTTATCTGTTCCGGCGGCGACGGCATTATGGAGGGGCTTATCAAAAGGCGCATCGATGAGGCAAAAATTTTTCTCTATGGCGACTATAAGGGCACGGGCAGCCACGATTTTGTGTATGTTCTTCTAAACGCAAACGGCGGTACGCTCACAAGCGGCAACCGTGTCGTTATCTACACCAAGGGTCAGCACTACAGCTCCATGCCCGAGGCGACAAAGTCGGGCTATTACCTCGACGGCTGGAAGTCGGATGCAGGGTATTATTACTGCAACCGTGATATCGCAAAGAAAAACCTGAGCCTGACCGCCATGTGGCTTTCCGGCGACGGTCCGACGAAGTATACGGTTACCGTAAACGGCGGCTTCGGCAGCGGCAAGAACAGAGCCGGGGTCACCGTGTACCTCAGCCCCTACGAAAAAAGCGGCTACCGCTTCACCGGCTGGACAAAGAGCACGAACGATATAACGATAAGCAAGGACTCCGACGGCTTTTACTACTTCACCATGCCCGAAAAGTCCGTCACCGTGACCGCAAACTATGAGGAGATCAAAAATACCTACACCGTCACTGTCAAAAACGGCGGCGGCAGCGGCACATTTGAGGCCGGTGCGAAGGTGTGGGTATACCCACTGTCGATCGAGGAGAAGTTCGGGTATAAGATAAGCTCATGGCAGTCAAATGAGGTGACGGTCAAGGGCAGCCCCAAGGACGGGTTCTACTTTACCATGCCGTCAAAAAATGTGACGGTGACGGGCACTTATGTCAAGGGCTGCAACCGTTTTGACGACTGCCCTGCGCTGGATTACGCCGACCTTGACGAGATGCACTGGGCGCATTACGAGATAGACTACTGCATCGACAGTAAGCTGCTCATCGGAACGAGCACGCAAACCTTTGCGCCCGAGGATCCCATGACCCGTGCGATGATAGCAACCGTGTTCTACCGCCTTGCCGACGCACCGTCCGTCTCCGGCAAGGAAAACCCCTACTCCGATGTTTACGACGACTATTACAGGGATGCTGCCGTGTGGATGCACTCGAGCGGCGTTAACATCGACGACGGCTACGGCTTCTTCAGGCCCGACGATATCGTCACACGGCAGGAGTTTGCATATCTGCTGTACAGGTTCTCCGGCAGCGGCAAGCCCGACGCCGACCTAACGGCATTCTCGGACGCCGGTAATGTCGACGACAAGTACCTTGACGCAATGAAATGGGCGGTCGCAAAGGGCATCATCATCGGTACCGATGAGGGAACGCTCGAGCCCACGAGCGGAGCTTCCCGTGCCGAGATATCGGCAATGCTCTACCGCTTTCTGCACGCAACAAACTCAATTTGATACGGTTTTTTAAAAGTTCTGTCGGAATTTTTTCTCCGGCAGAACTTTATTTCTTGACAAATATTTGAGGCGGTGTAATAATTCAGTCAAGAGTAAACGAAAAGTTTCGCAAATTATTCGTTAACAAATGAAAGTGAGCGATGCAAACGATGAGCTATAAACAGATCACCATTAATGACATTGCAAAAAGGATAGGCGTTTCCAAGACCACCGTGTCAAGATACTTAAACGGCAAGTTTGAGTACATGTCGCAGGATACGAAAAAACGCATCGAGGAGGCCATCGCCGAGACCGGCTACAGGCCAAACCGCCTTGCAAACAGCCTCAAGACCGATAAAAGCGACCTTATCGGCGTTGTCATGTCGAACATCATGGCAAACCAGACCCCGCAGCTTTTGGGCAGCATTTGCAGCACCTGCACAAAGCACGGCAAGAAGATCGTCGTGGTAAACAGCGAGAAAAATCCCGAGAAGGAAAAGCAGCTGGCGCAGGATCTTATAGACCAGCGGGTCGACGGCCTGCTCGTCATAAGCGGCTACAACAGCGAGTTTTATCAGGAGCTGGACCGGGATGAGCTGCCGGTCGTGCTCGCAGACCGTGTTCCCAAAAATGTCGACATGGACTCGGTCGCAATAAACCACAAGGAGAGCACCTACCGTGTTGTCAGCCATCTGCTTGACGAGGGATATCAGCGCATTGTCGTGTTTTCAAGGCCGCACAAGAATCCGTACAACACGCCGGCAATTCGTGTTGCGGCGGCGGAAAAAGCCTGCCGTGACCGCTTCGGCAACGACGCCTGCTGCGTGAAGGTGGTCGTATCGAGCGATGCCGACAACACAAATTCCCCCGATTTTGACGAGACCATGGCGCAGCTGGTGCGCTTTTACGAGGAAAGCTTTGAAACGCCCACTGCGATATTTGTCGCCGAGGCG
>DQDL01000104.1:13920-25077 GCA_003533405.1 Clostridiales bacterium
GATATTTGTCGCCGAGGCGTCGATAATGTCGAGCATTGCGTGCAGCTATTACAGAGCCGGCATAGAGCTTTCGCACCGTTTCACCATAGCCGGCTACAGCAACGATATCATAAAGCGCTTTTTCGTGCCCACGATATGCACCATCGAGCAGCCGCTTGAGCGCATGGGCGAGCTTGCCGTGGAGCGGCTATTAAAGCGCATCGAGATCGACAAGGCGGGCGAGGAAGAGCCCGTGCGGGAATCGATACTCCTAAGCTGCCTTATAAACATGGAGCAAAAGCTCGATTAAAAACCGAATTTCTCGCAGTCCTCCGAACTTTTTGTTCGGAGGACTTTTTTCGTTTTGGCGTTCAAAAAGCAGGCACGATTGTTTCACATGCATAAAAACGGCCATAATAATTTGTACAACATGCAGATCGCAAAGTTCTTGACTTAGTTAACCGGTTAATGGTATCATTAACTTGACCTTAGAAATCGGTTTCGTAAATCGGTTACTAAACTATTCATACAACAAATCCCGCAGAAGATAGATACAAATGCGGTCGATATGTCTAACAGTCGAGAATTTAAGGAAGAGGCAGCTAACTATGTATGATGTAATCAAAACCTATGAAAAAGTGCCCCGTGACATCGTTGAGCGCTACTCGAAGCTGGAGGAGAGCGCCTCCATAAACGAGTCTATGCCAAACAAGGACGGCGCACTTTGCTCGAAGATCCGTGCGATATGGCCGGAACTGAGAGTATGCGGCACGGCGATGACCGTTCAGTGCGGCATCGGCGACAATGTCATGCTGCACAAGGCCATATCCATGGCAGGCCCGGGCGATGTGCTCATGGTCACAAACGGTAGCTTTGACGAAGCCGGCGGACTTTTCGGCGGCATGATGGCCGCCTCGCTCAAGTCCCGAGGTGCAGCCGGACTCGTCATGGAGGGTGCAGTAAGAGACACGGTGCTCATAAAGCAGCTCGGCTTTCCCGTGTTTGCGAGAAATGTCTGCATCAAGGCGACGACAAAGCTCTGCCCGGGCAGGATAAACCACCCCATCGTCATCGGCGGCGTGTATGTCAAGCCCGGTGACCTTGTGTTCGGCGACAATGACAGCGTCGTAGTCGTGCCCCGTGAGATAGCCGAGCAGGTGCTTGAGGTCGCCGAGGCCCGTGAAAAAAGGGAGGAGGGCTTCCTTGAGCGCATACTGCGCTGCGAGACCACAACCTTTGAGATGTTCAAGGACAATTACGCAAAGCTCAATCTCAGCGAAGAGCCGGACGAAGAATAAGGAGAAGCGAAGATGAAGATCACGAAAGTAACTCCGTGCCCGTTTTTTGCGGGCCCGAAAAACCTGATGCTCTGCCGTGTCGACACCGACGAGGGCGTGTACGGCTGGGGCGAGGCATATGTCGTTCAGGGCAAGGAAAAGGCCGTGCAGGTCTACATCGAGGCGATGGCGCCGTACATGGTCGGCCGCAGCCCGTTCGAGATAAAGCACTCGGCAACGGCGATGTTTGACGACTTTTCCATCCGCCGCAGCAGCTGCGATTTTTACGCCGCATGGAGTGCGATAGAGATTGCCATGTGGGACATCGTCGGCAAGGTCTGCAATCAGCCGGTCTACAATCTGCTCGGCGGCCCGTGCCGTGAGAAGATCCGTGTCTACGCAAACGGCTGGTGGGGCGGCGCACAGAGCGTCGAGGAAACGGCGCAAAGAGCGCTCGCCGTCAAGCAAATGGGCTTTTCGGCAATGAAATGGGATCCGTTCCGTGGCTATTGGAGAAACTATATCACCAAGGCGCAGGAGGACTACGCCGTCGAGTGCGTAAAGGCAGTGCGTGAGGCCGTCGGCCCGGAGGTCGACCTTCTCGTCGAGGTGCACCGCCGCCTGTCGCCCTACCATGCAAAGCACTTTACCGAGCGCATACAGGAGTTTGACCCGTTCTGGGTCGAAGAGCCCTGCCTTGCCGATAACATCGACCTTGTTAAGCAGGCGACCGACGGCATCAAAGCTCCCGTCGTAACCGGTGAAACGCTTTATAACAAGGAGGCGTTCATCCCCGTTTTCGAAAAGCGGGCAGCCGAGATCATTAACCCCGACATCTGCGTGTGCGGCATCAAGGGCATGAGCGAGATCTCCGCCATGGCAGAGCCGTACAGCGTGCTCATGAGCCCGCATAACTTCAACAGCAACGCAGTCGGCCTTGCGGCAATGCTGCACCTGTCGGCGTCGATACCCAACTTCCTCATAGGCGAAATGTTCCTGACCGTCGACGAGGCGTCGAGAGACATCGCAGTCGAGCCGTTCGAGGTCAAAAACGGCTACATCGAGCTTCCCACGAAGCCCGGTCTCGGCATCGATATCGACATGGATAAGCTCGCCGAGCGCCCCTATAAGGTCATCGAGCGCAAGTTCCCGTTCAAGGGCGCATGCGATTACAGGGACGAGTTCCCCAAGGAAGGCACTTAAGCATAAGGAATCAACCACGCAGTGGTGAAAAATACAAAAAACGAAGAGAGGATCCATCATGAAAAGATTTGCAGCACTACTTCTTGCACTCGCCATGGTCTTTGCCCTCTGCGCATGCGGCAACGGCGACGGCGAAAAGGGCAAGGACGATCAGGAAGTCATCAACTGGGACTACCTGTCCATCATCCCCACCTCCAACCCCGCAATGAAGCCCATCGTTGATTTCGTCAACGAGGTCAAGGAAGCGACGGGCGGCAGATTGGTCATTACCATCCGTGAGCCGGGCGAGCTGCCATTCACCAACAGCGAGTTTGTCAGAGCCATCGGCGAAGGCAGCGCACAGATGGGCTGGGGTCTTATGCCCTCCATCGCAGGCGACCTCAACGGCAGCGCAGCTCTGTCCCTCCCGTTCATGATCCAGAACTCCGATGACCTTAAGAAGGCAATGGACGCTATCGGCGACACCCTTTCCGAGGAACTCGGCGCATACGGCGCAGACACCCTTTTCTACTTCAACATGCCCGCCCAGAATCTTTTCGGCAGCGGCACTCCGGTCAAGACCTTCTCCGACGCACAGAAGCTGCTCATCCGTGCGACCGGCTCTGAGATGTCGGACTTTATAAACTCCATCGGCGGTGTTCCCGTCACCATCGACAACTCCGAAGTCCCGACCTCGCTGTCGAGAGGCGTTGTCAACTCCGTCATCACCAGTGCACTCAACTGCTACGGCAACAGCTGGAACGAAAACCTCAACTGGGCATACATGTTCAACCTCCAGGCCGACACCGTGCTCACCCTCGTAAACAAGCAGGCTCTGCAGGATCTGCCCGACGATGTTCGTGCAACCTTGCTTGAGATCTCCGCAAAGTACACCGATCTTTCCATGAAAGCCATTGCCGACGCCGAAAACGATGCCATCGCAAAGCTCAAGGAAGCCGGCATGACCTTCACCGATGCCGCTCAGAGCGATGTCGACGCAAAGGTCGCCGAGTACACTGCGTACTGGGATACCTGGGCACAGAGCAGAGGCGGCAACGCCGTTGACTGCGTCAAGGCCATCCGCACCGCACTCGGCAAGTAATTAAGCGATAAGTAATGCATAAATAACCCCTTGGTACGGCCGGGTCAGAATTCGTTTTCCAAACGATTAGATCCGGCTGTATTCACAACGGAATAAAGGAATTAGACATGAATAATAACGGAAAAATCACGAGCATGCTCGCTAAGATATCCGGCGTGATGGGAGCTGCGTGCATACTGATCATGACGGTGCTCATAACGGTCGAGATCATTGCACGCTTTGTGCTGAAATCTTCTACCCTGATCTCGGACGAATACTCCGGCTACCTGATGGTGTTCATCACCTACTGGGGCGCAGCCGCTGCATTCCATTCGGGAAACTTTGTCCGTGTCGAAGCGATATTCGGCCGCTTTTCCCAAAAGGTCCAGGATGTCCTCAATAAGATATACGAGGTGCTGTTCCTCGTGTTCAACTCGTATATATGCTTCTACTTCTTCCAGAGTCTCGAGAAGGTATATACCCACAACTCGCTTTCCATCTCCATCAGCAGAACTCCGCTTTGGATACCCTACGGCATATGCTGGCTCGGCATAGTCGTATTTGAATTATATCTGATCTCGGCGTTTATAGACGGGATAAAGGACATAAGGAGGAATAAAAAATGACTTGGGTACAGCTTTTGATATTTCTCTTTGTGGTCGGTCTCGGCCTTATCATGGGCGGCTTCTGGATCGCAGCGGCGCTCGGCCTGACGGGTATCTTCGGCCTGTACATCTCCGGAAACAGCTTTGTCGTGCAGGTCGTGGGCAACATGGTCTGGAACACGGCAAACAACTTTACGCTGACGGCTATCCCCCTGTTTCTGTTCATGGGTGAGATAATCTTGCACAGCGGCTTGAGTGAACGGTTTTACAAGGGCATCGTCAAGTTCCTACGAAAAGTGCCCGGCGGCCTGCTTCACTCAAACATAATCGCCTGTGCGATATTTTCCGCTATCAGCGGCTCATCCGTCGCAACGGCGGCGGGCATCGGCTCTATCGCAATTCCCGAGATGAAGCGCCTTAAGTACAAAAACGAGTATATATACGGCTCAGTCGCCTCCGGCGGCACGCTCGGCATACTCATCCCGCCGAGTATCCCTCTTATCATCTACGGCTCTCTGACCACCACCTCGACAACGAAGCTGTTCATGGCAGCCATCGTCCCGGGCCTCGTGCTCATGAGCCTGTACATCGTGTTTCTCATCGTAAACTCCATCATCCATCGCAGCGAGTTTGCCAATGTCGATAACTCCAATGCGGTTAATGTATCGTGGAAGGAAGCGCTGCTGGGCGTTCTGCCGATGGTCGTTCTGGTGCTCGTCATCCTCGGCAGCATCTACACCGGCATCGCCACCGCCACCGAGGCAGCCGCTCTGGGCACTGCGTTTTCCATCGCCATCGGCTTCATCTTCGGCGACCTGAAGATAAAGCGCATCTGGGAGTCCGCCGTAACGGCGCTAAAGACCACGAGCATGATACTTTTCATCATGATAGGCGCACAGTTTTTTGCGTATGTCCTGACCAGCACCGGCACGAGCCGTGAGCTCATATCCTGGCTTGTCGGCATCGGCCTTAACAAGTGGGTGCTGTTCGGCATCGTCTGCGTTATCTACATCATCCTCGGCTGCTTCATGGACGGCAACTCCATGCAGTACCTGACCATCCCCATCCTGTTCCCCGTGCTTATGGAGTACGGCTTTGACCCGATCTGGTTCGGCATCGTTCTCGTCATCCTCATCGAGATGGGTCAGATAACCCCGCCCATGGGCATGAATCTGTTCGTAATACGAGGCATAGACAAGACATCGGATCTGACGGAGATAATAAGGGGCGTCATACCGTACCTGTTTATCATGCTCCTGATGATAGTCATCCTCGCATTCTTCCCCGACCTTGCCCAGCTGCTGGTGCACTGATAACGGAGGTACAGCCATGAATTTTAAAATTACCAACTGGGGTCACTCATGCATCCTTTTGTAGACAAACGACGGCATTAGGCTGCTGTTTGACCCGTATATAACCGGCAACGAGTCCGCTGCCGTCGGTGTTGACGATATCCGTGATATCGACGCCGTCATAGTCACCCACGGTGCGTTTGACCACATGGGCGATGCTGTCGAGATAGTCAAGAAAACAGGCGCAACGCTCTACTGCGGCCCGGAGGTGCGTGACTATGCGCTGTTTAACGGCGTGGACGAAAAGCTCGTGCGCATGCTCGTCTGGGGCACCTGCCTTGAGCACAAGGACACGGGCATAACCGTGCGCTCCATCGAGGCAAAGCACCTTTCCTATTTCAAAATGGGCGACACCAAGATAACCGGCATGCCCATGAGCTATGTCGTCACCCTCAGAGACGGCACAGGCATATTCTTCGCCGGCGACACCTCGATATTCAGCGACATGAAGCTTTTCGGCAAGCTTTATCCCGTGAAGTACGGCTTCTTCGGCGTTATGGGTCTCGTGGGCTATCCCTACGAGATGGACGCAAGGGAGGCTGCGCTTGCGGCAAAGTTCTGGAATGTCGATGTCGCAATTCCCATCCACTACCCCGCAGGCTCGTCTGTTCCCTACGACTTCGAGGCGGAGCTTGCAAAAATAATGCCGGAGGCAAAGACGCTCATCCTTGCTCCGGGCGACGAGTATGTAGTTGAATAAAGAATCAGTAAAGGAGAATGATCATGACAGTTGCATTTATCGGTCTTGGCGAGGTCGGCTCTAATGTCACCATCGGCCTTGCTCAGAAGGGCGTTTCCGTCAAGGGCTACGACATCAAGTTTGAAACCGAGGGCAGGGAGGCGTTCAAAAAGTGCGCCGACGCAGGCGTTGTGCTTGCAAACACCCCCGAGGAGCTCGTAGACGGTGCGGATATCATCATTGCGGTCACCAGCTGCTCCAAGGCACTGGAGACAGCGCAGATGTACAAGCCCTATCTTAAGAAAAATCAGGTCTACTGCGAGTTTAACTCCACCGTTCCCGAGGCGGTCTTCGAGGTCGAGAAGTATATAGGCGACGCCTGCACCTTCATCGACGGCTGCGTTCTGGTATCCGCCAACATCCACAAGGAAAAGTCACCCTGCTGCAGCAGCGGTCCTGCCGCCGAGGAGGTCACCAAGATTCTTAACGACCTCGGCATGAACATCAGATACATGGGCGACAAGATCGGTCAGGCGTCTGCGTTCAAGGTCATAAGAAGCATCTTCACCAAGAGCCTTGAGGCTACCCTCATCGAGACCATGACCTGCGCAAGGTACTACGGCGTTGAGGACGATATCTTCGACTCCATCGTCACCTTCCTGTCCGACGCTCCGCTGGATGTCACGCTCCCGATGATGATAAAGACCAATGTCGTTCATTCCTACAGGCGTGGTCAGGAGATCGAGGAGATCGCCCACATGCAGGCCGAGGCGGGACTTGACAACACCATGTCCGCCGCTGCGACCAAGAAAATGTTCTGGCTTGCAAGCCCCGAGTTTAAGGATCGCTTCGGCGGCAAGCCTGCCGAGAGCATGAACGCCGTCACCGACGAGCTGCTCAAGTGGCAGGGCAAGAAGTGATCGCCTGCGTGAGGTAGCATTATGTCAGGTGAAACAGGATTTAGGATCTTTACGCAGATAACACGGCCCGACCCCGAGGTTGTGGAGCTTTTCCGTGAGCTTCCCGTGTGCAATATTGACGACTGCATGAATAAGCTTGCCGCCATGCACTCGGAGATAAAGCCGCTCAACAAGGTCAAGCTCCTCGGCACGGCGGTCACCGTGCGTGCCCCCATCGGCGATAACCTCATGTTCCACGCAGCCATCAGCTTTGCGCAGGCCGGCGATGTCATCGTCGTTGCCGGCGGCGGCTGCACCGAAAGGGCGCTTTGCGGCGAGAACATGATGCAGATCGCCCGCCAAAAGGGCATACGGGGCTTCGTTGTCGACGGCACGGTCAGAGACTCGGCAGCCTTGGATACCTTTGACGACTTTAACATTTTCGCTCGGGGCATCATGCCCAATGCATCCTACAAGGGCCTCGGTCCGGGCGAGATGAATGTTCCGATAGCCGTCGGCAATCAGGTCGTTTTCCCCGGCGATATAATCGTCGGCGACGAGGACGGCGTCATCGCCGTCCGACCCGAGCAGGCAAGAGCCATAGCTGTCGAGGCAAAGAAGCTCAAGGAAAAGGAAGAAGCCAATCTGCAGCTTATCCTCAAGGGCGAATCCGACCGTTCATGGGTGCAAAAGGCACTCGAGGAGCGGGGATGCAGGTTCTACAATTGCTCGTGGGATGAGCTGATGTAAAGGAGTTTACGCATGATAAAGCACATTGTATTTTGGCGCATGAAGCCGGAGGCAAACGGCAACGACATGCACACCAATATCAAAATTGCAGCTGAGAAGCTCGACGAGGTCGCAAAGCAGTTCCCCAAGCTCAGGAGCATCACCCATCACACCTGTATTTTCAGCGGTGCACACTACTGGGACTATGTCGAGGAGATGGAGTTTGACGATCTTGACGCATTAAAGGAGTGGGCGGCGTTCCCGCCGCACAAGGCTCTGCACGATTTTGTCGAGAGCATAAGAACGGAAAGAGCCGCAGTCGACTATGAATTCTGATTAATAATAAAAACAGGCAGGTCTCAACGAGACCTGCCTGTTTTTCTGCGCACTTTACTCGATGCCGAGTACAGTGTAGCCGGCGTCCGTGACGGCGGCGGTGATAGCTGCATTGTCGACATTTTCCGTCATGCTGACTATCGCCGTGCCTTTCTCGTGGCTGACCTCTGCGACCGTTACGCCGCCGAGAGCCTCAAGTGCCTTCTTTACATGAGCCTCGCAATGCGAGCACATCATGCCTTCGATCTTGACTGTCTTTGTCATTGTTTTTTCCTCCTGCATTGAATTGATATCGTTTATAAGTGCGCCCAGCGCCTCGCCGGAAACGGCGTTTTTGCTGCGTTTGTCACGCTTGGCCGAGTACATATCGAACAAATTGAGCCGCAGTGCGTTTGTCACAACGCAGAAGCTTGAAAGGCTCATTGCCGCAGCGCCGTACACGGGGTTGAGCTGCCAGCCGAACAGGCTTATGAAGCAGCCTGCGGCGAGCGGGATGCCGATTACATTGTAGATAAACGCCCAGAAAAGATTTTCACGGATATTCGTGAGCGTTGCACGGGAAAGACGGATCTGCGCCGGAACATCGCTGAGCTTACTGTTCAT
Source organism: Clostridiales bacterium (assembly GCA_003533405.1). GTDB lineage: Bacteria > Bacillota > Clostridia > Oscillospirales > Oscillospiraceae > F23-B02. Next base: position 22,643 of record DQDL01000104.1, read on the forward strand.
CAAAACAACATCCGCAGCGTCGATGGCGACATCCGTGCCTGCGCCGATGGCAATGCCGATATCGGCACTTGTGAGCGCCGGTGCATCATTTATGCCGTCGCCGACCATGGCGACCTTGCCGAGCGTCTTAAGCCTGGAGACAACGGCCTCCTTGCCGTCGGGCAGGACACCGGCAACGACATTGTCTATGCCCGCTGCGCAACCGACCGCCGTTGCGGTGCGCAGATTATCGCCCGTGAGCATGACGACCTCGATGCCCATGCTTTTAAGCTCACGGACAGCCTCGGCACTCTCGGGCTTGACGGTATCGGCAACGGCGATTATGCCGAGCAGCCTGCCGTTTTCGGCAAACAGCAGGGGAGTGCTGCCCTTGTCGGCGAGCGATTCGGCGTTATCGAGCACCGCTTTGTCGGGGCTTACCTGACCTGCGATATATTTCATCGAGCCGCCGAGCAGCACCTTGCCGCCTCTAACGGCGGAAAGACCGTTGCCGGGCAGCGCCTTGAAGTCCGTGACCTCGTCTGCGGTCATGCTGCGCTTTTCGGCTTCCGCAACGACCGCATGGGCAAGTGGATGCTCGCTCTTTGCCTCAAGCGCATAAGCAGCGGCGAGAAGCTCCACCTCCGTCACGCCGCCGGCGGGGTACAGCCCCGTGACCTCCGGCTCGCCCTTGGTTATCGTGCCGGTCTTGTCGAGCGCAACGATCTTCACCTTGCCCGCTTCCTCGAGCGAGACGGCGGTCTTGAACAAAACGCCGTGCTTTGCGCCCACGCCGTTGCCGACCATGATGGCGACCGGCGTTGCAAGACCGAGTGCGCACGGGCAGCTTATGACGAGGACGGAGATAGCCCTTGCAAGCGCGAAGTCAAATGGCTTGCCGATGAGCAGCCACACGACGAGCGTCACAACGGCGATGCTCACGACCGTGGGCACGAAAACGCCGGAGACCTTGTCGGCAAGCTTTGCAATAGGCGCCTTTGTTGCGGCGGCGTCGCTCACCATCTTGATTATCTTTGAAAGGGTCGTGTCCTCGCCGACATGCGTTGCCTTGCAGCGGATAAAGCCCGAGGTGTTTATAGTCGCAGCGGACACCGTATCGCCGACGGCCTTGTCGACGGGAATGCTCTCGCCGGTCAGTGCAGATTCGTTGACGGCGGTGTCGCCCTCTAAGACCACACCGTCAACGGGGATGCTCTCGCCCGGACGGACAACGAAAATGTCACCGAGCTTGACCTCCTCAACGGGGACGGTGGTCTCTGTGCCGTCACGCACTATATTTGCCGTTTTCGGCGCAAGGCGCATGAGCGATTTCAGCGCATCGGTGGTCTTGCCCTTGCTGTGTGCTTCAAGCATTTTGCCGACGGTGATGAGAACCAGTATCATTGCCGCCGACTCGAAGTAGAACTCGTTCATCCACGGCATGGCCGCTTCCGAGCCGCCGTGCACCTGCGCATCGGTCATCATGAAAAGCGCATAAACGCTCCACAAAAACGAAGCCGAAGCACCCAGCGCAACGAGCGTATCCATATTGGGCGCACCATGCATAACGCTCTTAAAGCCGGAGACAAAGAACTTTTTGTTGATGATCATGATGATGATCGTCAGCAGAAGCTGGATAAGCCCCATGGCGACATGGTTGCCCTCCAGCCAAGCCGGTATCGGCCAGCCCCACATGTGAGCGCCCATGGAAAAATACATGAGTACAAGAAGAAAGCCAAGGCTTGTAAACAGCCTGCGCTTGAGTACCGGCGTGTCGTGGTCGGCAAGAGCGTCCTCATCGGGCTTAGCCGCCTGAGCCGCACCCTTGACCGACGCTCCGTAGCCTGCGTCCGTCACGGCACGGATGATATCGGCATCCGTAGCCGAGCCCTCAACGCCCATACTGTTCGTCAGCAGACTCACCGAGCAGGTCTCGACCCCCGGCACCTTCGACACCGCCTTTTCGACCCTCGCCTGACATGCGGCGCAGGTCATTCCGGTAACGATGAATTGCTTCATTTGAGTAACCTCTGGAGAGTATCGACAAGCTCGTCGATCTTACCGTCGTCGCCGTTTTTCACTCCCTCGGCAACGCAGGTGCGTATATGTGTTGACAAAAGCTCCCGATTAAAGGCATTCAGAGCCGCCGTTATCGCCGACACCTGAAGCAGGATATCGGGACAGTAGGCGCTGTTTTCGACCATCTTTTTTATGCCCCTGACCTGACCCTCAATGCGGTTTAAGCGGTTCATGAGCAGCTTTACCTCCTGCTCGGAGCGCATCTTGGTCTTGGCGCAGCAGCACTGCTTTTCATGACATTCCATCCGTATACCTCCCGGGGGTATTTTCTGAGCGTGATTATATACCCCTAAGGGGTATCTGTCAAGCCATATACGACATCCTTATTTTGCATTTTTTCAATGCTTCTATACAAATCAAAACCTCCGGCTAAGCCG
>DQDL01000012.1 GCA_003533405.1 Clostridiales bacterium
TCACAAGACTTTTTTGACACGCTGCAAAAAAGCTTCCGATTTTGAAATCGGAAGCTTTTTTCGTTATATGAGCGAGCCTGCGGAGATGACGCCGTAGGTGACTAATAAAACAATCAGGCCGGCGACGGCAACGCCCATGGCGATGGCCGGAAGTGCTCTTTTTAGGCGCATATCCAAAAGTGAGGCAACAAGTGCGCCCGTCCATGCGCCCGTGCCCGGGAGCGGTATCGCAACGAGGATAAAAAGGCCCCAAAAGCTATACCTCTGCACCTTTTGCGCACCCTTTGAGCCCTTATTTTCAAGCCATGCGGTGAGCTTAACGAGCACATTGTGCTTTTTGAGCCACTCGATAACCTTGCGGGTCAGCAGTATCAAAATGGGTATCGGCAGCATATTGCCGACAAAGCCGACGGCAAAAGCAAGCCACGGGTCGAGCCCCGATGCCACGCCCACGGGTATTGCGCCCCGTATCTCGAGAATCGGCAGCATTGCGGTGACTAGTGTTTTAAGCATAGTTTACTCCGTGGTTTTAAAATTTCGTCATCGCCTCACGGCAATAGTGGTTAAAGCGGCGCTCACGCTCTAAAGTGGAGCTGTCCATGTGGCCGGGATAGACCTCATAGTCGCCCGGGAGAGCGCACAGGCGCTTGAGTGACGCCATTTCCATGCGCATATTGCCTCCGGGCAGATCCGTTCTGCCGCAGCTTCCTCTAAACAGCGTGTCGCCGGTGAACAGCGCATTGCCGCAGATAAGGCACACGCCGCCCGGGGTGTGACCCGGGGTCGCAAGTACCCTGAACTCAAGTCCCGCTGCGCTTACGACATCGCCATCGTCGTAATACTTGCCGCCCTCGGGCATTTTGAACTTCATGCCGCTCATGCCGGGCTCGTAGCCCTCGTCACGGGGGTTAATGTACATTTCGCAGCCGGTCTGCTCCATTATCTCCCTGACTGCACCCACATGGTCATAATGTCCGTGGGTGAGCATGATGGCGCAGCACTTAAGCTTGTTATCCTCGATGTAATTCAAAATGGTGTTGCTCTCGTCGCCCGGGTCGATGACAACGCACTCAAGGCGCTGCTCATTTACGACGACATAGCAGTTTGTTTCAAGCTGGCCTACCGGCAGAGTTTTTATATTCATGCTTAAAGCTCCCTTGTATCAAGAATTATAGTAACAGGTCCGTCGTTGACAGACTCGACCTTCATTTCCGCTCCGAACTCGCCCGTTCCGACCGTGAAACCACGCTCACGGCACAGGGCAATGACCTTTTCATACAGCGGTATCGCTTTCTCGGGTCTTGCCGCCTTGGAAAAGCCCGGGCGGCGTGACTTGCAGTCGGCAAAGAGCGTGAACTGGCTTATGATAAGCAGCTCCGCTCCCGCATCCGAGGGGTTCACATTCATTTTTCCGGCCTCGTCCTCGAAAATTCTAAGGCCGCATATCTTATCGGCTATCTTCTCGGCCTGTGCCTCGGTATCGTCCTCATGGACGCCCAGCAGGATGAGAAAGCCTTTGCCGATGCTGTCCTTTACCTTTCCGCCTATCGAGACGGACGCACTGTCAACTCTCGTTAAAACAGCTCTCATCGTTTACCTCCGTTTCTGTTGACCTCGACCACTCCGCTGATGCCCTGGATCCTGTTGATGACCGATTTTAGTTCATCCAGTCCCTTGGTCTCCAGCGTAATGACGACTATGCTCTTGTCGCCCGTGTCTCGGGCGTTTATCGAGCGTACCTTTGTGTTGAGCGCGTTCATAATGGCGGCGATATCCATAACAAGACCGCCTCGCTCCCGTGACACCACGGTGAGCGTTGTCGTGTACGACTCGTGTATCTCATCCGCCCAGCTGACATTGAGCCAGCGCCCCTCATCCTCCGGACGCTCGGCACGCCGCCTTGCGTTTTCGCAGTCGGTGCGGTGGATAGACACGCCCTGTCCACGAGTTATATAGCCGATAATATCATCGCCCGGGACAGGCGTGCAGCATCGGGAGAACTTGATAAGGCAGTTATCAAGACCCTCGACCAAAATGCCGTGCACGGGCTTACCCGCTTTCTTCGCCATCTGCTCACGCCGCTCGGCAGCCTCGGTGACCTTGTCGAGCACCGTGCGCTTGTCGACGGCATGCTGCTGGCGGGCGAGCTCGTCCTTTATGCGGTTGACCGCCCTTGTCGCCGCCATGCCGCCGTAGCCGATAGCTGCGTACATCTCGTCGAGCGAGGTGTACGACACCTTTTTAAGAAGCTGCGGCAGGATATCCTCGCCTGTGATATCGTCCATGCGCAAGCCCTTGTTGCGAAGCTCTGCCTCAAACATTTCCTTGCCTCGGGCGATATTTTCCTCCCGGCGTTCCTTTTTGAACCACTGCTTTATCTTCGTTCGTGCAGAGCCGCTTTTTGCAATGTTCAGCCAGTCACGGCTCGGTCCGGGGGCATTTTTCGCCGTGCGCACCTCGACGATATCGCCGTTTTGCAGCACATGGTCAAATGTCACGATGCGGCCGTTGACGGATGCGCCGACCATGCTGTTGCCGACGGCGGAGTGAATGGAATACGCAAAATCTATAGGCGTTGCACCTGCGGGCAGGTTTATGACATCGCCCTTGGGTGAGAACACGAACACCTCATCGGCAAACATATCTATCTTGAGATTGTGGAAAAAGTCCGTTGCGTCAGACTCCTGCTGGCTTTCCAAAAGTCTGCGCACCCAAGCGAATTTCTCCTCATCGCCGGTCTTGACGCCGCTGTCGCCTATCTTATACTTCCAGTGTGCGGCGATGCCGTATTCGGCGGTGCGGTGCATTTCCCAAGTCCTTATCTGCACCTCAAACGGAATGCCTTGCGAGCCTATAACGGTCGTGTGCACGCTCTGGTACATGTTGGGTTTCGGCGTTGAGATGTAGTCCTTGAATCTGCCCGGGACGGGCTTGAACATATCATGGATGATGCCGAGCACATTGTAGCAGTCAGGGATGGTGTCGACGATGACACGGAAGGCGCACAGGTCAAAAATGCCGTTTATATCGAGCTTTTGAGCGTACATTTTGCGGTAAATACTGTAGATGTGCTTAATGCGGCTGTAGACCGATGCGTGCATCCCGTCCTCTTCGAGGCGGCGCTTTATCTTTCCCTCAACATCGTTCATAAAAGCTTCGAGGGTCGGCATGCGCTCTTGGAGTGTCTGCATTATCTCGTTGTAGCCCGTGGGGTCAAGGTACATTAGCGCCAAGTCCTCAAGCTCCCACTTTGCCCTCTGCATACCCAAGCGGTGCGCAATGGGGGCGTAGATCTCCATCGTCTCAAGCGACTTTATGCGCTGCTTTTCCTCGGTCTGATACGCCATGGTGCGCATATTGTGCAGGCGGTCGGCAATTTTGATAAGGATAACACGGATATCCTTTGCCATCGCCATCAGCATCTTGCGCAGATTTTCCATCTGCTCGTCTTCCTTGCTGGTGTACTGCACACGGGTCAGCTTCGTGACACCCTCGACAATGTTTGCAACAGGCTCGCCGAACTGGCGGGCAATGTCGTGGTGCGTGAGCTGCGTGTCCTCGATGACATCGTGCAGCAGTGCCGCAACGATGGAGTCCTCGTCAAGACCCATGTCCACAGATATATCCGCCGCCGCCACGCAATGCGTCACATACGGTGAGCCGTCCCTGCGCAGCTGGCCGGAGTGGGCAAGGCGAGCCATGTCGTAGGCAGCACGGATCCTGCCCATGTCCATCTCGACACCGCAGTTTTTGATTTTCTCCTCTAATGCCGCAAACATCTTGTCCGGGTCGAGGGGCTGTCTGTTTAAACTTACGGAGCTTTTATCTGCGTCCATAATTAAATCTCGCTTTCAAGCTTTTGATTATTGTCGAATCTTCCAAATTCACCTTTGCGCAGCCGGAGACTATCCTTGCGCCGAACACGCTGTCCGGCCGCAGCTTGTGCAAAAGCCCCAGCTCGCACAGCGCAAGCACGCATATGCAAAACCGCTCCGGCTCAAGATTTCTCGGGCACTGGCGCAGAAGCCCGTCAAGGTCTGCTGCGACCGAGCCGCCGGCGGACTTCAGGCTGCGCCATACACGCACGAATGCTTCACGGTCGGGGATAAACGCCACAGCCTCGCTCTCGGGAAGCTTTTTGCCCGCTTCGAGCATCCTGCGGCACAGCGGTCTCGGATCGTGCCTGCGCACCGCCGTGACCTGAAGCTGCACGGAGCTTCTGAAGCGAAACTCGTTTATCTGCGGCGTGAACGCAAGATCAATGCGCTCGCCGACATTCACGCCAAGCTCGCTTTCCGTGTGCGAGAAGAACACACACTCAAAGCCCACACCGCCGAAGCTCACGCTCAGCCGCAGGTGCTTGCCGCCGCCGATTGGCGTTACACGGTCGAGCTTTGCGCTTTGCATGCACATGAGCGGCTTGGGATTGCCGCTGCCGTAGGGCTCGAGCTGCTCAAGCGAGCGCACGCCGTCCATGTCGAGCGTTGAGGGGTCTGTTATCTCGATATCGCAATTGAGCGTCGGCAGCTCCTCGGGCTTATTTGCACGGTAGTAGCTGTCAAGCGCCTCGCAGAATTTTTCGAGATTTTCACGGCGAATATTCAAGCCCGCCGCCAGTGCATGGCCGCCGAAGCCCTCGAGGTGCTCGGAGCAGGCCGACAGTGCGTCAAACAGGTTAAAGCCTGCATAGCTGCGGCATGAGCCCTTGCCCTTGTCGCCATCAAGGCAGATCATGACCGTCGGCAGTGAATACTGCTCGGCAAGCTTGGATGCCGCAATGCCGATAACGCCCTGATGCCACTTCTCGCTGGCAAGGACTATCGGTGTTTCGGGCACAGTGCCGGACATCATTTTTGACGCATCGTCCCAGATATCCGTCTCAAGTGCCTGACGGCGGCGGTTTAGGTCGCACAGTTCGTTAGCCAGTCGGGCAGCCTCGGCCTTATCATCGGTCATGAGAAGCCTGCCCGCAACGGACACGCAGCCGAGCCTGCCTGCGGCATTTAGCCTCGGAGCAAGCGAAAAGCCGATGGTCGAGGACGATATCCTGCGATCCTCTGCGCCCGACTCGTGCAGCAGCGCCGCAATGCCCGGGCGCTTGGAGTTGTCTAACATTGCAAGTCCGGTGCGCACGATGTAGCGGTTTTCGCCCGTGAGCGGCACGACATCGGCAACCGTTCCTATCGCCGCAAGGTCGGCATACTCCTTGATGACCGTATCGCTCCTGCCCTCGACGGCGCACACAAGCTTGAGCGCAACGCCCACGCCGGCAAGGTCCTTGTTCGGGTAGCGGCACTGCTCCTGCTTGGGGTCGATGACCGCAACGGCCTCGGGGATAGTCTGCTCACGGCACTCGTGGTGGTCGGTGATGATGAGGTCAACACCTATCTCCTTGGCAAACCTCGCCTCGTCGGCAGCGGTAATGCCGCAGTCGACACTGATGATGAGGCTGACCCCCTTGTCCCTGAGCGACTGTATTGCCGCAGTGTTCAGACCGTAGCCCTCCTCGATGCGGTCGGGGATGTACGGGTGGCAGTCAACGCCGCGGCTGCGCAGCCAGTCGGTCAGAAGGCAGGTCGAGGTTATGCCGTCGACATCGTAGTCGCCGTAGACTGCGACCGTCTCCTTTTCATCTAACGCTGTCCTTATCCGCTCAACGGCCTTGTCCATGTCCTTCATAAGCATGGGGTCGCAGAGAGTCTCCACCCCTCCGTGCAGAAATTTCTCCGCCTCGGCAGCAGTGTGTATCCCTCGCACATCGAGCATCGCCGCCAGCAGTGGGGTGTAGCCCGCCCTGCGCAGCTCACTGTTCGAGGTACATCCTATGTTCGTAATCTTCCATTTACTGTAATTCATATCCCAACACTTTTCAATATAAATATTATAATAGTATATGATATCAAAAAACATACTGATGCGCAAGGGCTATATTGACAGAATGGCAATGCAATGTTAAAATATTGGTCTGTAAAAGCGAATATCAGCCGGTGTGGTGGAATGGTAGACACGGCGGACTTAAAATCCTCTGATGCTTGCGTCGTGCCGGTTCGAGTCCGGCCACCGGCACCATATCGAGCCGTCTCCCCGTGGGGAGATGGCTCGTTTGATATTTTTTCCGACGCAGTCCGGCCACCGGCATCAGCTACTTGCTCGACCGAGAGGCATATCTCGCCGCGCTCAACGGGTTTTTGAAGACCGTTCTTTGAATTTGTTATCGGCATTGCCCTAAAAAGCAAGCCAAATGCCGCTGATCTCTCAGCGGCATTTTCATTTCCATATGCAAAAAACCAGCGGGGTGAACCGCTGGTTTTTAGTGTTTAGTTTAAATTAACCGAAGAAGTCGGTGATCTGGCCGTAGAGAACGAACAGCATGCCGATCGGGGTGATAAACTTGTAGCAGATGTTGAAGAAGGCCTTGCCCCAGAACTTATGTCCGGATGCTTCACATTCTTCGACAACGAAGTCCATCTTCCAGATCCAGCCTATCGCAAACGCCATAATCATTGAACCGACAGGCATCAGGATGCCTTCAGATAAAACATCATAGAAGTCAAGCCAGCAGTCGTTCCACATCCTAACCGAGTCGCCGGTCATACCGAACAGCTCTGCGGGAGTGGGAAGTACTGCGCCGCCTGCCTGACCTGCGCCGATACCGTCAAGTGCAACGGGCAGAGCGAAGATGAGGATGAGGACGGAGAACATGATAGCAGCCTTCTTGCGGTTGGGAGCCTTGCCCTTCTCGACATTTGCGTCGATCTTTGCAGAGGAGATAGCCTCGAGCAGAGACATGGAGGAAGAAATTGCTGCGATGAAAACGAGGAAGTAGAACAGGAAGCCCATCAGGTTGCCGATGAAGCCGCCCATGTTGTAGAATACGACCTGCATGGACTTGAACAGCAGGCTGGGGCCGCTGCCGGTCTCGCCGCCGAGGAATGCGTAGCAAGCGGGCATAACGATCATACCGGCCATGATTGCTGCGAGGGTATCCATGACAACGATGATAACAGCGTTTCTCTGGATCTTTTCGCTCTTCTTCATGTAAGAGCCGTAGGTGATCATAGCGCCCATACCAAGCGACAGTGAGAAGAACATCTGACCAGCCGCAGTCTTCAGAACCTTAATGAAGTCTTTCTCCAGAGGCTCGAAGTTGACGCCGAACATGAACTGGTAGCCGCCGACAGCACCGGGCTGAACAGCAACATAAACGATAACGATGATGAGGATGACGAACAGGCAGGGCATACCGACATTGCAGAACTTCTCAATGCCGCCGCCGACGCCGCCGCAGACGATAAGGGTGTTGATAGCGATGAAGATGAGCGTCCAGATGACCATTGACGCACCGTTGGTGGCGAAAGCTCCGAAGAAGGTTGAAATGTCGGTGACACCCCAAGTGTCAACGCCGAACATTGCCAGCAGGTAGCCGCATGCATAACGCATGACCATGCCGCCGAGAACCATGTAGAACAAGAGAATGAGGAACGGTGCTGCGATAGCCATGTAGCCCAGGAAGGTGAACTTCTTGCTCAGCTTGCGGTAAGCTGCGATGGGGCTCAGGCCGGTCTTACGACCGATGACATGCTCGCCGACCATAACTGCAAGACCGACGAAAGCTGCGAGGACGAGGTAAACGACGAGGAATGCGAAGCCGCCGTTCTGACCCATTTTGTACGGGAAGCCCCAAATGTTGCCCAGACCGACCGCAGAACCGACAGCGGCCATGATAAAAGCAAAGCTGGAGCCAAATCCGTCACGATTTGTGTTTTCCATATACTTTCTCTCCTTTTATGATTTGCGTTTTATGCTGAGGCGTGAGCCTTAGTGTTTTCATTGTAATTGTTAAAAAGTTGATTACAATACCTTATGCGTGAAATTAACTTCATCTTAACACCGAGAGCTATTGTCTTTACAGAAACTTATACGATTTCTATATATTTTGGAAATAATCTGTTCACAAAGCCGTGCAAAATCCGCCGTTTCATGCCTGTACGGGTCGATTTTCATTAACAGCTTGGCTACATTTGCGTTAATTGGCTTAACGGTTTGTTATTTTCTTGTCAGAGTGCGTTTTCGCTTGCGATAAGCACCTTTACACATTATAATAGCGTCATTAAAGGGGGTTTTAGTATGAAATACGCATTCGTAAACGCAACCGTTCTCGACGGCAGCGAAAATATGCAGCCCATGAAGAATATGGTCATACTGGTCGAGGACGGCGTCATCAAGGCGATCGAGCCGTCGGCAGACAGCTTCGGCGATGTTGAGATGATCGACCTTGAAGGCCGCTACCTCATGCCGGGGCTTATAAACCTGCATGTGCATCTGCCCGGTTCGGGTATGCCCAGCTACACCAAAAAGCAGAACGCCAAGACCGTTAACTTCCTAATGTCAAATATAGTGACGAGGTCGGTGGTTTATTCCCTTTGCTATAAATTTGCCCGCACGCAGCTGAAGTCGGGCGTTACGACCATTCGCACCGTCGGCGGCCTGGGCAATATTGATTCAAGCATCCGTAACGATATAAACAAGGGCAAGCGCATCGGGCCGAGGATGCTCGTTTCGGATATGGCAGTCTCCGTGCCCGAGGGGCATATGGCCGGGCTGCTAGCGTATGAGGCGAAAAACGAGGACGACTGCGTTAAATATGTCCGCAAGATTGCCGAAAACAAGCCCGACCTTATTAAGATAATGATAACGGGCGGCGTTCTCGATGCAAAGGTCAAGGGTGAGCCCGGAGTGCTCAGGATGCCGCCCGAGCTTGTTCGTGCCTGCTGCAACGAGGCGCACAGGCTCGGCTACAAGGTGGCGGCGCACATTGAAAGCCCCGCCGGACTGCGTGCTGCGCTCGAAAACGGCGTAGACACCGTTGAGCACGGCGCAGACCCCGATGAGGACATGATAAGGCTGTTTAAGGAAACGGGTGCAGCGCAGGTCTGCACGATATCTCCCGCCATCCCGGGCGCCTACTTCCCCACCGAGGTCACGCACATGAGCGAGATGGGCAAGTTTAACAGCAACATCGTCATGGAGGGCATGATCGCCTGTGCAAAGAAAGCTCTTGCAAACGGCATCACCGTGGGTCTGGGCACGGACACCGCCTGCCCCTTCGTCACGCATTACGATATGTGGCGTGAGCTGGTGTATTTCAAGAAGTTTGTCGGCGTTTCTAACGCCTTTGCCCTGCACACGGCAACACAGGTCAATGCAAAAATTGCCGGTATCGAGAACGAGACCGGCTCTGTCGAGGTCGGGAAATCGGCTGATCTCCTCATCACCGATGCCTCCCCGCTCGACGATCTGACCGCCCTGCGCACGCCGTACATGGTCGTCATGAAGGGCAAAACCATAAAGCAGCCGAAGATAAAAAAGTTCGACTATGTTGAAACCGAGCTTGATAAGCTGCTCTGATATAAAGCAAACACCCCGACGAGATCGTCGGGGTGTTTGGCTGTCTGCGCCACATGAAAACGCAGACCAAGCCGGTGTAGGGGGATAGAGTTGAGGGGGATTCATGAATTGAGGATGGGGGTGTGGGTGTAACACATATATGAAAGACTCATGTGATGGCGTAGTTAGTATGTTAATCGCTCTCACATCGGAGCAGCAGCTCGTTTACCGCAGGCGGCACGAGGCCGGAGAAGTCCTTGCGGTATTTGCTCAGCTCCGCTATGAGCGACGAGGAAATTCCATTGTTATCGGCTCGGAAATACACCGTTTCGAGGTTCGGGGCGATGAGCTTGTTGACGGCGGCTATGTTTTCCTCATAGTCGTAGTCCATGCGGTTGCGCAGTCCCCGTATGGTGTAGCCGATGTCGTTTTCGATGCAGAAGTCGGCTACAACGCCGTCGTGGATGCACACGGTGCAATTGGTAAGACCGTCGTCTTGGAGCGTGCTGGCTATGGCGGCCTGCATCTGCTCGGCCGGATAGCGTCTGCGCTTTTCGGAGTTGACGGCAATGACTATATACAGCCGGTCGAACAGGACGGCTGCTTTTTTTACGATGTCATGGTGACCGTTTGTGTAGCAGTCAAAGCTGCCTGCGTATACTGCGTTCATTATTCAGCCCTTCCTTTATTGGGGGGGAGTGCCCCGCAGGGCATGAAGCCCTGCGGGACGAGGGAGAAATAATTAATAAGGAGACTTAAATCAGATAAGGTTCTTTGCCTTCAGGTCTGCGATCTTGGCATCGTCATAGCCGAGCAGATCCTTGAGGATGGTGTTGGTATCCTGACCGAGAGCGGGAGCGCCGCGCCATACCTGACCCGGGGTGCCGGACATCTTGGGAACGATACCGAATGCGGTGACTTCCTTGCCGAGAGTCTGATCCTCGTACTTGATGAAGTCGTTGCGCTTCCGGTAATGCTCGTTTTCAAGGCAATCCTTTGCGCCCATTACACGGCTGCAGGGGACTTTGAACTTTGCCATTGCGTCCTCGATCTCCTGTGCAGTACGGGCTGCGCACCACTCGATGGTCTTAGCATCGAGCTCCTTGCCCTTTTCGGAGGCAACAGCTTCGATGCCGGAGGAGCAATCCTTGTAGTTGAAGTACTCGAGATCGAGACCCATTGCCTGAATGGCTCTCTTGTAAACGCCGGGGCCGAATGCGCCGAGGGCGACATCATAGCCATCCTTGGACTTAAACAGGCCGTAGGGCTGGAAGGCTGCGGACTTGTTGCCGGAACGGGTGTTCACACGACCTGCCATGGTGTAGGAGGTATACAGGTCGCAGCAGTAGCTTGCCTGAACCTCAAACTGTGCGATATCGACGATCTGGCCGTCGCCGCCCTTGAGAACATTGATGTATGCAGCCAAAACTGCGAATACGGTGGCGTATGCGGAGGTAAAGTCGTTGAGCCAGGGCTTGCCGACGACGGGATCGCCGTCCTTTTCCCCGTTGAGACCCATCCAGCCGGAGAATGCCTGACCGATCATGTCGTAGGAGGCACGGTCGCAGTATTCGGGCAGGCCGCCGAATCTGGGATTGCCGTAGCCGCTGATGTGGGCAATGATGAGCTTGGGGTTGACCTCGAGCAGTTCCTCGTCACGGATGCCTAACTTTTCGAGCCAGACCATGTTCTCCATGAACACATCGGCTTCCTTGATAAGTCCGAAGAAAAGCTCCTTGACCTCGGGGTGCTTGAGATTAAGTTCAAGGGAAAGAGACAGCTTGTTGCGGCCGTCCTGTGCCCAGGAGGTGCTGACGGTCTTGCCGTCCTCGGTTGCAAAGGGAGCGAGAACACGGAGAGTGTCGCCTACGCCGGGACGCTCGATGTGGATGACCTCAGCGCCGAAGTCGGCCAGCAGCGTTGCTGCGTAAGGCATTGCAATTAGAGAACCCGAATCAATAACACGCATTCCTGCGAAGGGACCGTACTTGGGGATGATCTGTTTGCGTTCGCTCATTTTAGTAATCTCCTTTGTAAAAATATTTTTTTAACAAAAATTCTTCGTTATATGCTGCGGCCACCGGGGGGGTATGGTGACCGCAGCATGTGATTTGCTCAAGTTGACGGGAGCCGAACGGCTCTTGTCAACTTACGCCCTGCGGTTTTTGATCTCCGCGATAACAGCGGGGAGAACGGCCTTGAAGTCGGCCACTGCGCCGTAGTGGGAGATGTCAAATATTGGAGAGGCTGCGTTGTGGTTGATGCTGACTATGCACTTGGAGTTCTGCATACCGACCTGATACTGGACAGAGCCGGAAATGGCGACATTGATGATCATGTCGGGCTTGACGGCGGTGCCGGACTGGCCGATCTGTGCATCGTGGGGCAGAAAGCCGTTGTCGACGAGGGGTCTCGAGGCTGCGAGCTGGCCGCCGAGAAGCTCTGCAAGCTCCTTGAGAAGTGCAAGCTCCTGCTCGTTCTTCACGCCTCTGCCGCCTGCAACAAGGACGCTTGCGTGGTCGATGGGTACGCCGGTGACGACCTTCGGCTCAACACTGAGCACCTCGTAGCATTCCTCCTTGTCGACCGTGACGGTCTCGGTGATGACCTCGCCCTTGCGGGTCTCGTCCGGCTCCAGAGGAGTGAAGATCTTCGGACGAACGGTCACCATCTGCGGCCTGCACTCTAAGATAACGATGTGTGCAAGGATGCTGCCACCGTATGCAGGAGTGGTCTGATAAAACACATCATCTTCATCGTAGCCGAGGTCTATTGCGTCGGCGGTGAGGCCGGTCTTGAGGGATATCATCATGCGGGGAGCGAAATCACGGCCGAGGCTGGTCGCCGGGTACATGATGATCGAGGGCTTGTACTTCTCGGCAAGCTGGGTAAGAGCCTGCTGATAGGGTCTTGCGCTGTAGGATGCGAGGTTTTCGTTTTCTGCGACGATGACCTGATCTGCGCCGCCTGCGATGAGGCCGGCTGCCAGATGGGCGACCTTGCTGCCGAGGAGGACAGCGGTGATGGTCTCGCCGTTATGAACCTTGAGCTCCTGCGCCTTTGCAAGCAGCTCGAGTGTTACGGGATTGAGCGTTCCGTTCTGCTGTTCGGCAAATATCCATATGCCTTTGTAATCTTCCTTCGCCATTTGCCAAACCTCCTCAGACGAGATGCTCGGTTTCGAGCATGTCAACGAATTTTGCTGCTATCTCTTCGGGGCTGCCCTCGAAGTAGGTGGTGTCGGTATTGCGCTTGGGCGGCTCGAACACGACCTTGGTAGACGACGGCGAGCCGGGGATACCGGTCTGAGCCGTGTCTGCGCCGAGTGCCTCGGCGTTCCAAGTGGCACGGGGCTTTTTGAGCGCCTTCATGATGTTTATGGGCGTGGGGTAACGGGGGGTGTTTATCTCCGCAGTTACCGTTACGAGTGCCGGAAGCTTTGCACGCACCTTCTCGGTGCTGTCCTCGAGGACACGGTCGCAGTAGACCCAGCCGTCGCAAACATCGATGCTCGAGGCGAGGGTTATCTGCGGGATGCCCAAAAATGCTGCGGTAGCGGGGCCGGTCTGAGCGGTGTCGCCGTCAACGGCGTGGCGGCCGAACAGCAGCAGGTCGTAATCGCCGACCTTCTCGGCGCCCTTTGCGAGGGTGTATGCGGTAGCGAGGGTGTCTGCGCCGCCGAAGGCACGGTCAGACAGCAGATAAGCTTCGTCACAGCCGAGAGCAAGAGCCTTCTTGAGAACATCCTCCGCCTGGGGAGGTCCCATGCAGATTGCAACTACCGTTGCGCCGTACTTCTCTTTGAGCCGGATAGCGGCCTCGACTGCGTTTGCGTCGAGGGGATTTATCATGCTGGCAACGCCGTCACGCTTGAGGTTGCCGCGCTCATCGAGCTTGACATCGTCCGTGTCGGGTACCTGCTTTACAAATACAAGTATTTTCATCTTTCTCTCTCCAATTGTTTAGTGCTGTGACTTATGCAAGGACTGCGCCGCTTACGACCATGCGCTGGATCTCGCTGGTGCCTTCGCCGATCTCGAGCAGCTTTGCGTCACGGTACAGACGCTCGACATGGAACTCTGCGCTGTAGCCGTTGCCGCCGAGGACCTGGATGCACTCATCGCAGATCTCCTTGCACCACTTGGAGCTCATGAGCTTGAGCATTGCCGCTTCGGCCGAGTGGCGCTCGCCGTTTGCCTTCATCTCTGCGGTATCCCATACCATCAGATCCATTGCACGGATCTTTGCTGCCATGTCGGCGAACTTGAAGGAAACGCCCTGATATGCCTTGATGGGCTTGCCGAAGGTGGTGCGCTCGTTGGCGTACTGCTTGGCGATCTCCATTGCGTGCTGGGAAAGGCCGGATGCGATGGAGCCGATGGAGATGCGTGCGCCGTCAAGTGCCATCATTGCGACCTTGAAGCCCAGACCCTCTCTGCCGACACGGTCGCACTCGGGGATGCGGATGTTGTCAAAGCTGAGCTCACAGGTAGCGGAGCCTCTCATGCCCATCTTGTGCTCGAACTTGCCGATGGTCAGACCCTCTGCGTCCTTGGGAACAATGAAAACGGAGATGCCCTTTGCACCTGCGTTGGGATCGGTCTTTGCCATGATGAGGTAGTAGTCGGCAACACCGGAGTTGGTGATCCATGCCTTGCCGCCGTTGAGGATATAGGAGCCGTCGGGCTGCTTGACGGCGATGGACTTGATGCCTGCTGCATCGGAGCCTGCGGAGGCCTCGGTCAGGCCGAATGCGAAAACCTTGCCCTCAGCTGCGAGGGGGAGATACTTTGCCTTCTGCTCGTCGTTGCCGTGAACGAGGATCATGTCGGAAGCCAGCCAGTTTGCATCGAGATAAAGAGCGATGCTTGCGCTGCCCTTTGCAAGCTCGTTGACGACTATCTGGGAGGTGATGGCGTCACCGCCGCCGCCGCCGTACTGCTCGGGAATGTGGATGCCCATCAGGCCGGTCTCGACGAGCTTGGAGTAGATCTGCTGATAAATCTCCATGTTGAAGGAGAAGGTCTCGTCCATTGCCTTGTCATAGGGTGCAACTTCGTTCTTGGTGAACTCCCTGACCATGTCTCTGATCATAAGCTGCTCTTCTGTGAATTTGTACATTGTGCATTCCTCCGTTTAAAGTATTTTTTTACTGTTTGTTGTCGAGTGTTATATAACAGATTTGATGTTTTGCCTTGAGTTTTGCGTTTTCTGTTATAAGACAGATTTGAAACTGTTTTCGGTTTTGTGCTTTAACGCTCGGTTTCTATGTGAACAATTTAACATCACTGAGACAGTATGTCAACTGTTTTGGATGTTTGTTCACACTTTTCGGCACTTGCCACAAGATATACTTTTCGACAATAACAGTTTCACCCTCCTTTAATACAACAGTTGCGTGGATATTGGCAAAAATTCAGGTATATTTCCAAAGTTGTTATACAACACTTCGATAATCTTTTGACATTCAGCATTTTTCTTGCTTTTCTCACCCGCAAAATGTATAATCATTATTGCTAAGTGATACAGTTTGTTTGGGGTGAGTACCATTTCAATTAAAAATGATATAGTTTTGTCTCACATTGAGGCGATAGAGCCCGGGACGAAGATATCCGTGCGAGGTCTTGCATCGGAGCTCAATGTCAGCGAGGGCACGGTCTATAAGGCGATAAAGGAAGCCGAGCAGCGTGGGCTCGTTGTTACAAAGCCCAAGTCCGGCACCTTCCGCATGGAGACCGCCGTCAGCTCGGACGAATGCGCCGTGACGCTTTCCGAGCTCGTGTCGGCGCTCGGGGTAAACTGCGCAGCGGGCAGAAAGTCGCTCGGCTGTACAATAGATAATATAGTCATCTGCGACAGCGACGAGGCGCAGCTTGTAAGCCGCCTTGAATACAATGACCCCGGCCGCACACTATGCATTGTCGGAAATCGTCCCGATTTTCAAACCCTGATAATGCAATATGATGCGCATATGCTTATAACCGGCGGCAGCCGACCGAGCGATTACCTCATAGTCAAGGCCGAAAAAAACGGTGTCTGCATCCTCACGACGATACAGAATACCTATACGATAATGAAGCTGTTTGACAGTCAGTTCTCCTCGGCAAGGCTCGCAAGCGAGGACGCACCCGTGTCCGATTGGATGCAGGCGCCGAACTATCTGTACCGCAACGACTATGTTGCCGACTGGCAGCGATATTATGACGAGCAATTTTCCGGCATGAAGGGCTTCCCCGTCGTCGACGAGGAGCTGCACCTGTGCGGCGGGATAGACATCCCCCGAACCTTTGCTGCCGGTCACACGCAGAAGCTTTCGACACTCGTGTCGAAGGATGCAAAGATCCTGACGCTCGATGCGCAAAGCTCGGTGCGTGAGGCGGCACGCAAGATGATGCTCTCGGGCAGCCCATTTGCGGCGGTCGTGCGTGACGGCAAGATGGAGGGCGTTTTCTACACCTCGGATCTTATTCGCTATTTCATGTATTCGGGCTCGGAGAGCGTGTCGGACTATGCGTCGTTTTTGGTGCCTGCGCCCGAGTATTCAAACGAGGATCGCCGGGTGTACGAGCTGCACATCCCCGAAGCGGAGCTTGCGAATATGGACATTCTGCCGACGGCCTTGATGCTCGTCGCCGCCGACAAGCACCTTGCGCAGCAGGGGTATCTTGACTATTCGCTCAGCAGCAGCTCGTTTTTCTATCCAGAGAGGATAACGCAGCTCGGCGGGCTCATGCTGTGCACAACACTCACATCAAACGGCAAAGCCGGCTTCTCGGTCGAGACCGAGGTCTACACCGAGAATGCGACCTACGCTAAGGCCATGCTCATTTTTACGGAACGGTAAGGTAACAAGCTATGTTTTTACTCACTAAGGAACAGGAAAAGCTCAAGCGTGAACTACAGGAGTTTGTCGATTACGAGATACTCCCCGTGGCCACCGAGCTTGATATAAGAGGCGGCTTTCCGCATGAATTATTTTCACGCATCGGTAAGCTGGGCTATCTCGATGCCGAGTTTGAATACATCGGCAGCGGCGCAAGGTACAGTGCCCTTGAGGGCGCAATGATAATCGAGGAGCTGTCGAGGGGTCTTGCATCGTTGGGGCTTATAATAAGCCCGCAGTATCAGTGCACGGAGCTCATCGCATACTGCGGAACCGAAACCTTGAAAAAGCAGGTCGTTGAGCCGGCACGCCGAGGTGAACTGCTGCTTGCCTTCGCCATATCCGAGGAGCGCGGCGGCTCGGATGCACTGGGCGTTGACACCATTGCCGTAAAGTACGGCGGCCGCTGGATACTCACCGGCAAAAAGTGCTGGGTCACAAACGCAGGCTTTGCCGACGGCTATATCGTCACGGCGAAAAGCCCGTCGGCAGAGCGCAGCCGCAGTATGAGTATGTTCTACATCCCCAAGGACTCCCCTGGGCTTACCGTGATCGAAAACCGTAATATGATAGGGCTCAACAACTCGCCCATGGGTCATATTATTCTTGACGAATGCCCGATACCCGGCTACTGCCTTGTGGGCGAGGAAAATGTGGGCTATCCGTTCATAAAGCCGCTTCTTAACGAAGGCAGGCTGGATATGGCCGCCGTGGCGGTCGGTATTTCGCAGGCTGCACTTGACTATTCCACAACATGCGCCGGACGCATAGGGCTCTACGGCCGCAGTTTGGCGTCATATCAAGGTGTGTCGTTCCCGATTGCGGATATGTACACGAAAACACTGATGGCGAGAAACTCAATGTACACGGTGGCATCCATGATGACAAACGGTCTGCCGCACACAAGGGATGCCGCAGCGCTCAAGCTCTTTGCAACGGAAAGTGCCTTTGAAACGGCCAAAGCCGCCTGTCAGATACACGGCGCATACGGTCTGAGCGCACAGTCCGGCGTTGACCGTCTTTTCCGGGACGCTCACATGCTGACCGTTGCCGAGGGCACATCGGAGATCTGCCGGATTGTCATTTCCGGCGGGCTTACAAACCCAAACAAGGCATAATTTAAGCAGCGACAAAAGTCGCTGCTTCTTGTTTGTGTAAAGATAAACAGTCCCGTATAAATTTCTTAACACGGACTTAATATGTTTCATGATATAATTGTAATATGGTATGATCGTAAGGGTGATAGGATGAAAAACACAAACTTCACAAAAGCCGATGTGAAAATATTCCGCCTGCTCAAAAACTGGGCGATAACCATTGCGGCGGTCTCCGTGGCATGCATAATATGCTCGGCGATAAAGCGCATAAGCTCCTCGGATCCGTATGTGCCGATGATATTCGTCCTTGCGGTGCTTATCATTTCGCTGCTGACCGACGGTTATTTTTACGGCGTGCTCACATCATTTGTCAGCGTCATCGTCGTTAACTGGGCATTTACATACCCTTACATGAAGCTCGACTTTTCAATTTACGGCTACTCGACGACCTTTCTTACAATGCTCGCCGTGTCGCTGGCTATCTCAACCCTTACGACAAGGGTGCATGAGCAGGAAAAGCTCCGTCACGACACCGAGCAGGCGCAGCTCCGGGCAAACCTCCTACGGGCCGTATCGCACGATCTGCGCACGCCGCTGACCTCGATAATCGGTTCGATAAGTGCCGTCATTGACAGTGGCGAGGCGCTCTCAGAGGAGCAGAAGGTGGAAATGCTCACCGATGCAAAGGAGGATGCCGAGTGGCTCGTGCGGATGGTGGAAAACCTGCTGTCCATCACCCGCATAAGCGGAAGCACAGAGCCTAACATTCAAAAGTCACCGGAGCTTATCGAGGAGATAGTCGGTGACTGCGTAACGAAATTTAAAAAGAGAAATCCCGATGTTGCTCTCAAGGTCAATGTGCCGGACACGCCGCTCATGGTCAGCGTCGATGCTATGCTCATCGAGCAGGTTTTAATGAACCTCATGGACAACGCCGTACACCACGCCGAGGGCATGACCGAGCTTTGCGTCAATGTTACGCAGCGCAAGCGGTTTGCGCAGGTCGCCGTTTCCGATAACGGCAAGGGTCTTGACCCATATATTCTCGACGACATCTTCAAGGGTCAGCTCGTTTCAAATGACGGTACAAGTCCCGACAGCAACAAATTCAGAGGCATCGGTCTTGCCGTGTGCAAGTCCATAATCACCGCCCACGGCGGCAAGATATCCGCCGACAACAAGCCTACGGGCGGCGCAGTATTTACATTCACACTACCATTGGAACCGGAGGAGACAGAAGAATGAATATCAGAGACAAGATCCTAATAGTTGAGGACGAAAGAAGTATCACAAACTTTCTGCGCACGATACTCGTTTCAAACGACTACGATGTTATCATCGCAAGCTCCGGGGCGGAGGCCTATTCCATGATAACCTCCCACTGCCCCGACCTTATCGTGCTCGATCTCGGTCTGCCGGACATTGACGGGCTCCAGATAATAAAATCGGTGCGTGAGTGGACGCTGCTGCCGATTGTCGTCGTTTCCGCCCGTGCACACGAGCGTGACAAGGTGCAGGCACTTGACCTCGGTGCAGACGACTATATAACAAAGCCCTTCGGTGCAGGCGAGCTTCTTGCCCGCATCCGCACGGCGATACGCCACACCCGCACGGGTCTTGCCAACGAGACCATCGCCACCACCGGCAAGTTCAAGGCCGGTGACCTTGAGATAGACTACGACAAGCATCAGGTGCTCGTAAACGGCGTGAACGCAAACCTCACGCAGAACGAATACAAGATAATCGGCCTGTTGGGCAAGTGCGCGGGCAAGGTCTTGACCTATGACTACATAATCAAGGAGCTGTGGGGTCCCGGCACGAAGGGCAACAACCAGAGCCTGCGTGTCCACATGGCGAATATCCGCCGCAAGATCGAGAAAAATCCTGCCGAGCCGCAGTATATCTTTACCGAGATCGGTGTCGGCTACCGCATGGTCGAGGGCGATTGAGAAAATTTCAAATTTGTGATATAATAAAGCAAAAACTATTTGAGGCGATCCCATGAAGCAAATTTTAAAAGAGCACCTGTTTCCTGTTTTAATGCTCATCATCGGTGCAGCATGCGCCGCATTTTCCATCGAGTGCTTCCTTATCCCGAACACCATCCTCGACGGCGGCGTAACGGGTATCAGCATGATGATGAACTACACCTCCGGCATTGCACTGAGTATTCTTATCGTCGTAATAAACATCCCGTTTTTCATCATCGGTTTTAAGGCGCTTGGCAAGCGTTTTCTGTTCAGAGGCGTTTTTTCCACGGTGGCCTTCGCCCTGTTTCTCGAGGTTTTCAAGGGCGTTGACACTGTGACCAATTCCGAGCTGCTGGCCGTCGTGTTCGGCGGCGTGCTGCTTGGTGTCGGTGTCGGTCTGGTGCTGCGTTACGGCGGCTGCCTTGACGGGACCGAGATCGCCGCAATGCTATTATCACGCAAGGTCGGCGTGTCAACCGGCGGCATCATCTTCATGATAAACATCTTTATCTACCTGACCGCCGGTCTGCTCTTCGGCTGGGACAGAGCGCTTTTGTCGCTGCTGACCTATTTCATAACCTTTAAGATAATAGACCTCGTCGAGGAAGGCATGAATCAAGCACGAGCCGCAATGATAATCACCGAGCATGCCGAGAAGCTTGCCGATGCCATCTATGCAAAGCTCGGCAGGACATGCACCTTTATAAACGCCGAGGGGCTGGTCTCCGGCAGCGGCAAGACGGTTTTGTACTGCGTCATCACCCGTGTCGAGGTCAATGAGCTCAAGCGCATCATAAAAGACTCCGATGTCAGTGCATTCGTCACCATCTCCGAGGTGTCCGAGATACTCGGCAACCACATAAAGCGCAATCACATAGAGACTAAGCCTATTGACGAGACGGCCAAAAGTGAGTAAAATTAAAATAATATTTTTTCGGAGGCCGCAGCAATGGATAACCGCACAAGCAAGGAAAACTACTATCTTGATATCGCCGACGCAGTTTTGCAGCGCTCGACATGCCTAAGGCGCATGTACGGTGCGATAATCGTCCGCAACGACGAGATAATCTCCACCGGCTACAACGGTGCGCCCCGTGGCAGGATAAACTGCACGGACGCAGGCCGCTGCGCAAGAGTCGAGATGAAGATACCCTCCGGCGAGCGATACGAGCTGTGCCGCAGCGTGCACGCCGAGGCGAATGCGATAATCTCCGCCTCCCGCCGTGACATGATCGGCTCGATACTGTATCTTGTCGGCCGGGATGCAAAGACCAAGGAGCTTTTAACAAACGCAACGAGCTGCTCCATGTGCCGCCGCCAGATCATAAATGCCGGCATCGCAAAGGTCATCATCCGCACCGGCAAGGACAAGTTCACGATAGTCGATGTCGACGAGTGGATAAAAAACGACGACTCCATGTTCTGGACGGAGTGATAACGAAAAAACTGCTGTACCCGTGGGTACAGCAGCTTTTTTATACCTCTTTGCAGGTGAACAAAATGACCTGACGCTGTTTGGCTATCTCGCCGAGGAGCTTCATTGCTTGGGCAGTGCGCTCGGCATCGAGGTTTACGAGCGTGTCGTCGAGTATCAGGGGACACGATGCGTCCTCCGGCAGTGCCAAGGTGCAAACGGCAAGGCGCACCGCAAGATACATGAGGTCGAGCGTTCCGGCGCTTAAATACTCCGTCTCACGGGGCACAACATCGCCAGCGAGCCTCGTCCTTGCTGTGAAGTCACGGTTAATGAGTATGCTCTCGTACCTGCCGCCGGTGACGACCGACATATACTGTGCTGCGAGCCTGCCAAGCTCCGGTGAAAAGCGGCTTTGGATATCGGCATCGGCCTCACGCAGGGTCTCGACCGCAAGGGCAATTGCGTCAAACTCCGCCTGCATGGTTTCGTGCAGGCTCTCCATATTTTTAAGTTCCGAGCCGAGCACCAAGGGGTCGCCGAGCGTTTCTATGCGCCCCTTTATCTCGGAAATGCGAGCCGAGAGCAGGTCGCAGTTGCGCTGCACGGTGCTCAGCTCACGCTTGAGCTGAGCCGCCTCGTTGTCGCCTGCGCTGAAGTCGAGATCCTGAAGCGTTCTTGCCTCGGCCGCCTCCTGCGAAAGGCGTATGCGGGAAAGCGCCCTCGCCGTGCGCTTTTCGTCCTCGTCGGCGGCGGTAAACTCATCGTACAGCCGCATATATTCATCAAAGCAGACCTTCACGCCGAGTTCGTCTGAAACCTTATACTTTGACAGCAACAGCTTGCGCTGCCGTCCGGCATCGTGCGCATCACTGCGTGCTCTGATGAGCTTTGCGTACAAAACGCCCGCCAGCACGAGCAGCACGCCGCCCGCTATGAAGCCGTAGAGCCTGAAGCTTGCGGGGAGCGCAAACGCTGCCGCCGCAACGAGTGCAAGTGCAAGCACTATGAGCACTACCGGTATAGTGGGATTCGTCTTAATTTCGGATGCTGCCTTGAGCTCAAGGCTCTTGGAAATATCCGCCTTGACCTCGGACTCTGCCTCCTCAGGTGCTCTGTTGCCGAGGAGGCTGCCGCTGAGGGCTGCACGGCAGCCGTCACGCTTTTGGGCTGCGGCTTCGTGCGCATCGCTTGCGGCGGTTATCTCGCTGCGGATATCATGCAGCTTCAAAAGTGCCTCACGGCGAACGGTCTTACGCTTCTCGGTCACGGCTTCTTCAAGCTTTTTGCAGGTCTCCCTACTCTGCTCTAACTGCTCTGTCAGCCGCTCGCTTTCGGCTGCGGCGGTGTCGAGCTCGGCAAGGCGATTTTTAGTCTCCGTCATGCGCTTTTCAAGCTCGGGGAGCTTGCCACGGGTATTATATCGCCGTGAGCGCTGCCACGCTCTGAGCTGGGTATCGGCTTCGGAGAACGAGCAGCCCTCGTCGCCGGTAGAGACTATCGCATTTATGCGCTTTTCAAGCTCGGGGCTGCCGGTGACGGCTATCGAGCCCTGCTCGACAAAGGCGCTGCGGCGGAAAACCTCTTTGCTTGCGCCGGTGAGCGCCTCGCCGGCATTGCTGCCGTCAAGCCCTTCGACGGGCACATTCGTCCCCGTGTAGACGGCGGAAAACTCACGCATAGGCGCAGATTTTATTTTTGTTGTCCTCGTTATCGTTATGTCCTTGCCACCCGCTGAAAGCTCCATCTCGCCCTGCATGGCCGCTCCCGACCACGGGGCGTAGCGCAGCTTGTCCGGCAGGTGACCGGCCTTTTGGCGCTCGGAGCTGTCGACACCGTAGAGCATTGCACGGATAAAGGCGCACCATGTGCTCTTTCCGCTCTCGTTGGGTGCGCAGATGACATTTAAGCCCTCGTGCAGCTCAAGGCTCTCGCCCTCAAGCTTGCCAAAGGACGCCGTCAGCTTATTGATCGTCATGGGTGACCACCTCCTCACGCTTGTCAAGGGCAGCCAAGCCCCAGCGAGCCGCTTGAACTATGAGCTCACGCTCTGTATCATCCTTTGCCTTGTCGTAAGCGCTTCTTAGCCTTTGCAGGAACTGGCCACGCAGGCTGTCCTCGCCGGAGCGCTCCCAGATATCACGGCGCAGAACGGTCTCGTCACGCAGCTGCAGGCTGTAAAACCGTTCCTCCAGCGCCTGACGCAGGGCGTTTATATCCGGCGCTTCGTCGGTTTCGCCGCGGAGGATGATGCGGTAGATATCCCTCTGCGTGTCTCCGGACAGCGCATCCTGCACTGCCGTGAGCGCCGCTTTGTCGCCAAGCTCGACAGGCAGTATCTCATAGCGTCTTTCTGCAAGCGACACGGGCTTTATATTGCAGCCGGTGTCGGAAGCATCGACGATGTACACAAATTTTTCGCCGCACTCGTCAAAGCCTCTGCCCTCGGGGCAGCCCGGCCAGGCGTAATATGTATTGCCCGCCTTATTCAGGCCGGAGGCCTGGTGGATATGCCCGAGAGCTATGTAATCCATGCCCGATGCTGCGATATCCTGCATCGTTACGGGGTTATACTGAGTCCCCCTGCCGACCTCGCCGTGGATGCACATGAGGTCTAAAACGCCGTTCTTCTTTTCGGCGGAAAAGCCGCATAAAAGTGCGGGACTGTACTTATCCGTGAACGCTGCGCCCCACACACGCACGCCAAGCTGCGCAAGCTCGACGCATTGGATGCGGTTTTCGGTGAAGATATAAACATTTTTGGGGAAGGTGAGCCTTGCATAGGGCGAGCGGCGTGAATAAAAATCGTGGTTTCCGGGGGAAATTATCACGGGCACGCTCATGCTGCCGAGCGCACGCACGAGCTCCTCGGCGGTCTCGGTGTATGCGCTGTCGGAGTCAAGAAGATCGCCCGACAGCAGTACGAGCTGCACCTGCTCGGTCTCGGCGGTATTTGCTATCTTTTTCAAAAGCTCACGCTGCTCCTGTCTGCGCTGCGCCGCCTTTGCGGCGGGCAGTCCCTCGAAAGGCGAGTCGAGGTGCAGGTCGGCGGCGTGGAGTATCCTTATTCTGCTCATTTAAGTCTGATTCCCTCCGCTTTAAGGCATTTCCCCGTCTCGGGGTCAATTTCAAAAATGCAGCCCTCCAATTTGGCGGGGCCCTTTGCCGAGTCGTAGCGTCTCGGGGGATCGCCCATGAACTTGCCTATCGACTGCTCGGGGTCGATGCCGATAGCAGAGTAAACTGCGCCGGTCATGCCGAGGTCTGTTATATAGCCCGTGCCGTTTGGCAGCACCTCGGCATCAGAGGTCTGCACATGCGTGTGCGTTCCCCAAACGGCACTGGCTCTGCCGTCAAGCAGAAAGCCCATGGCACGCTTTTCGCTCGTGCCCTCGGCGTGGAAGTCAACTAAGATTATCTTCTCCCGTATCTCCTCCATGTAGCCGTCGGCGATGACGAAGGGATTGTCGGTGTTCGTATCGAGAGTAAAGTGCCCCATAAGGCTCATGACGCACACATCGCCGAACGAGGTCTTATACACATCGATGCCCCTGCCCGGGCACTGCGGTGCGCAGTTAGCCGGGCGCAGGATCTTGCGCCGCTCCTCGAGATACGGGCGCAGCTCCGTGCGTGTCCACGTGTGGTTGCCGAGAGTGATTACATCCGCTCCGGCATGGAAGATCATATCCGCCTGTCTCGGCGTTATGCCGACGACATTTGCGTTTTCGCCGTTTACAACGACAAAATCGATCTCCATCTCCTTGCGTATCCCGCGCAGGTTTTTATTCAAATAATCAAGGCCCGGTTCGCCGCAGACATCGCCGACGGCCAAAATTTTTACGCTCATGATTCTTCCTTTCGAATTCAAATTGAAAATATGTAGCTATTATAGCACATATTACTGCGTTGTAGCAAAGCAATTCTGGACATACTATGTTACGGAGGTGTAAACAATGCAAAAACCGAACTTTTTACTCGGCATGGGCATCGGCGTGACCGTCGGCAGCATCGCAGTTGCGACCATGACCACCGGCAAGAAAACCAGCAAGAACATCATCGGCAAGACCCTCAAAACCATGGGCGAGGTCGTAGACGCAGTTTCGAGCTCCATAGGCATGTAAAACTGCGGGTTTTGAAAAAATAATACTAAAATCCGCAAAAAACACTTGCAATTATCCGACTGCTGTGCTAGTATATTTAGGCGCAAAGCGATAAGCGCCGCTAGCTCAGCTGGATAGAGCGTCTG
>DQDL01000097.1:0-1971 GCA_003533405.1 Clostridiales bacterium
TTTCACTGCGGAGGTTTAATCCTCTGCGAGTTGCTTTCTGTGCACCGATAGGTTGGTGTGCCGACAAAGTCGCACGCAGTTGATATTTATCTGCTTTTCTTTGTGTTGCCTTTTTGCAGTGCACCGATAGGTTGATGGACGGGCTTAACTTTAGCAAGCACTTATCGGTCGGGCTGAGGCAATGACGATAAGCGGAAGTTTTGAAGCGTATTGAAACTTCACTGTTTAATTGACCAGCGGTGGAGGTCGCTGAGGTTTTTGTCTATGTAGTCTTTGGTGCGGCGCTTCATGTTGGGCGGGTAGCTTACCATTTGTATGCTTATAATGGCTTTAGAATACTTGAGGTACTTCACTTTTAAAAGTATCGGCTCGTCAAAGTCTTTCTGCATACCTCTAATGTCCATAAACACATATTGTTGGCCGTGCGCATAAGAAAGAACGCATCTCGGCTTAAACACCTTGCCCTCGGGGGTGCGGAACATCAGCTTTTCTTTTTGCATGTTCCATTCCTTCGGATAATACCAAGTCGTGAGCAGGCTTTCGTTTCCGATCTTGTTAGTGAACCAGTTGGTTCTCGGGAAATCGAAATCCGTGTCGAAATACACGCCGGTCTTTTCGACCACCGTCTGCTTTTTTCTGTCGAGCAGGCACTTTATCGAAAGCGGCGCATATTTTACGGCAGGTATCAGCAAAAACGGCGAGGCAAACACGAGCGAGAACAGATATTCCTTCGGATAATAGGCCAGCACGATGACATATGCGATTATCGCACATATGAGGTCGATAGCGGACGCTATGAGCATCTCATGGATATACGGCTTTGTGACTTTATATATCAGCTTTTCCATATCAGAATTTTTAATTAATGCATAAGCATTGCATAGCATTGAACAGCATTAAAGCTCATATGGAAGAAGATGCTCGTCCAGATGCTGCCGGACTTTTCATACACCCAGCACAGGACGAAGGATGCGGGGATGTAGGAAATGGCGTAGAGCAGGTAGCTTACATCCTGCGCCGCAAAGGCGTACTGCCAGACATGGTAGACGGAAAACAGCACGATGCTCAGCACATAGGCAAAATAGCGGTTTTTGCGGTAAAAGCCGCAGAAGAAGCCGCCGCGGAAAATGCACTCCTCGACGATGGGCGCAAGGAAAACGGTCATGGCGATGATGATGTTCCGCTCCTGACCGAGCATGTCGTTTATGGCGGAGTTGTTGGGGTTATCCTCGCCGCCGATGCCGAGCCAAGTCATGATAACACCAACGAAGAATGCGAGCACGAAGTATATCGCCCAGCCGAACAGAAATGTGACAAAATTGCCCCAGAGCCTGTCGACGAGCGGGTCAAACTGCGTGCGCAGGAATTTGCCTAAAAACACGAAGGTCAAAACGGCGCTCGTGATGTAATAGATGAGGTTCAGCTGCGCACTGCCGAGCACATGCGGCCAGCGTATCATAAACAGGCTTATCAGCACGGGGAACAGCAGCACATGCAGCGCAAACATTATCATTGCGCCCCAGAACTCGCTCTTTTTCATGTTCATGTACCAGCGCATGTTATCCCCTCGCTTTCTGCTGAAGCTCACTCAGAATGTTGAGCGCCTCGAGCGGCGTGACGGAGTTTATGTCCAGCGCCCGCAAGCGCTTTGCGACCTCATCGCTGCCGACATCGGCAAGGCTGATCTGATCGGTCTCGACCTTTTTCTCGACGGCAAGCTCCGACTTGCCCGATTCGAGCTCATTAAGATAGGTCTTTGCCTTGGCGATGACATTGTCCGGCACACCGGCAAGCTTTGCGACCTCGATGCCGTAGCTGTCGTCGGCAGAGCCCGGGACTATCTTGCGCAGGAACACGAGCGTGCCGCCCTGCTTTTTGGCGCTGATGGAATAGTTATGCACGCCCTCTATCGCACCCTCGAGTGCCGAAAGCTCGTGGTAATGCGTTGCGAACATCGTCTTTGCGCCGAGC
>DQDL01000097.1:2182-2508 GCA_003533405.1 Clostridiales bacterium
CTTTGCGCCGAGCTTGCGCTTGTCGGCGCAGTATTCGAGCACGGCACGGGCGATGGCCATGCCGTCATATGTGGAGGTGCCACGGCCTATCTCGTCTAAGATGAGCAGGCTCGAGCTCGTTGCATAGCGCAGGATGTTTGCGACCTCGCTCATTTCAAGCATGAAGGTCGATTGACCGGAGGCAAGGTCATCGGATGCGCCGATGCGGGTGAACACCCTATCGACAACGCCGATGACGGCGCTTTTTGCCGGAACGAACGAGCCTATCTGCGCCATGAGCACGATAAGCGCCGTCTGCCGCATGTAGGTCGATTTACCCGCCATAT
>DQDL01000097.1:2677-12447 GCA_003533405.1 Clostridiales bacterium
CCCGCCATATTGGGGCCGGTCACGATGGCGACACGGTTGGTGTCGCCGTTTAAATGCGTGTCGTTCGGGACGAACATGATATCGCTGACCGACTGCTCGACAACGGGGTGTCTGCCCTCGGTGATGATAAGCTCGCCGGAGGCGTCGACCTCGGGCATGCAGTAATCATTGCGCACGGCGACCTCGGCAAACGAGCACAGCACATCAAGCTGCGCCACGGCATCGGCGCTGTCCTGCACCTCGCCGACAAAGGCGGCTATCTTGCCGCAGACCTCCATGAAAATCTCATATTCGAGCTGCTTAATGCGGTCGGTGGCATTGAGCAGGGTATTCTCAAGCTCCTTGAGCTCCTGCGTGAAGTAGCGCTCGTTGGAAACGAGGGTCTGCTTTCTTATATAATCCTCGGGCAGAGTGACCTCGCCTGCGGATTTGGGCACATCGATGTAGTACCCGAACACCTTGTTGTAGCCAATTTTCAGCTTCTTGATGCCGGTGCGCTCCCGCTCCCGGGCCTCGAGCTCGGCAACGGCCTGAGCGCCGTTATCCCGCAGCTCACGAAGCCTGTCGACCTCACGGGAGTAGCCCTTGCGCAGGATGCCGCCCTCCCGTATCGAGAACGGGGGATCGTCGCAGATCGCCCAATCGACACGCATGACTATCTTCTCAAGCTGGTTCATTCCGGCGATCTGCCGCAGAGCGGAGCTTTTAAAGGGCTTTAAAAGCTCGCAAAGCTTGGGCAGCGCCCTTGCGCACTCTGCCAGCGCCACAAGATCCTTGCCGTTTGCCGTGCCGTAGACAACACGGCCGATGAGCCTTTGCATATCGCCGATGCCGCGCATGGCCTCTATAAGCTCGCCTCGGGTGACATTGTCCTTAACTAATTCGTCAACGGCGGAAAGGCGTTTTTTTATTGCGACCGGAGACAGCAGCGGACGCTCTATCCACGAGCGCAGCATTCTGCCGCCCATGGGCGTGCGGGTCTTGTCGAGCACCCACAAAAGCGAGCCTCGCTTTTCGCCGGTGCGCTGCGCCTCGGTAAGCTCGAGTGAGCGCCTTGTCGCCCAGTCGAGCTCCATGAACTTTTCCTCGGAGAGAAACTCGATGGAGCGGATATGTCCCATGTCGAGCTTCTGCGTTTCGTCAAGATATTTCATCAGCGCACCGGCGGCGCACACGGCAAGGGGTCTGCCCTCCATGTTTATCTCGGTGAGCTTCTGCACATCAAACTGCTTGCGTATCCTCAGCGAGCAGTCACGGAACTCATAGTCCTTGCCGCCCATTTCGAGCATGCTGTGAAGCCTTTTTGCCGCAAACTCGGGGATGCGCTTTGTCTCGGCGGCGGCCTTGTTCATGATGACCTCACGGGGCTCGAACCTGCCCAGCTCGTTGAGAATGTGGTTCACCGCATCGGTCTCGTAGCTTGCAACGCAAAATTCGCCCGTGGAGATATCGCAGAAGGCAACGCCGCCCTTACCCTCCTCGGGCTCGTAATAGATAGAGCACAGGTAGTTGCTCTTGCCCTCCTCGAGCATGGCGGCATCGGTGACGGTGCCGGGGGTGACGATGCGGATAACGCCGCGCTTAACGAGCCCCTTTGCGGTTGCGGGGTCCTCTATCTGCTCGCAGATGGCGACCTTATAGCCCTTTGCGATGAGCTTGCCGATATACGCCTGCGAGCTGTGGTACGGCACGCCGCACATCGGGGTGCGCAGCGTGGGGTCGGACACGGAGCGGTCACGGGTCGTCAGCGCAAGGTCAAGCTCCTTTGATGCAATTTTGGCGTCCTCGTCGAACATTTCGTAAAAGTCGCCGAGGCGGAAAAACAGCAGGCAGTCCTTGTGCTGCTCCTTAATTTCATTGTACTGTCTTTTCATCGGTGTGAGCTCAGCCATGGCGCACACCTCCTTATCTTATCTTGCTTTTTTAGCCGCCTTTTCGGCGTTCATGTATGCATGGAAGCGCTCGGGGAGGTAGGTCATGAACTCCTCCCATGTGTTGTATGCGTAGTTAAAGTAAAATACGCCCTCCTTGACATGCTCGGGAAACTCCTTGCGCTCTGCGGGGGTGAGCTTGTGGTCGGAGGCATAGACCCAGTAGGCAAAGCGGGTCTTTTCGATGCCGCACTCAACGCAGTCTTGCCAGCGCAGAGTATAGTGCTTTGCATCGGGGGCATTGGACACACGGAAGATGATGCCGCCCTCGTAGAACGATATATTTGCGTAGCCGAAGGTGTTTTCGGAAATGAGCCTGATGCCGAACATCCAGATGAACATGACGATGCCGACGATTATGCCTGCTCCGATGAGCGTTTTGTTGCCGTTTATGAGGCTTATAATGAGCGTTATTATCGCCGCAAGCTCCATGACCATGGCGAAAACGAATGCGCCCTTTATAAAGCCCGAGCCGAAGCGCAGCGACTGCGTCACCTGATATCTTTTTAGCTTTTTGTTATCCATTTCTCTGTCTCCCGAATTACTCTATCTCGCCGTAAAGCGCCCATGTGTTGCCGGAGGTTATCCTGACATCGATGAATTTGCCGATAAGGGCTTCATCGCCCTTTAAATGCACGAGCCTGCCGCCGTTCGTGCGGGAGGAAAGGTTGTACTCTGTTTTGCCCGTCACGCCGTCAACGAGAACACGCACGGTCTTTCCGATATACTCGGCGTGCTTCTCGGCGGAAATGCGGTTTGCCGTCTCCAGAAGCTTGTCAAAGCGCACCTGCTTTTGCTCCCTCGTGGCCGCATCGGGCATCTTGGCGGCAGGTGTGCCGACACGCTTTGAGTAGATAAAGGTGAACATCGCATCGTAGCGCACCTTTTCGCACAGCTTGACGGTATCCTCGAACTCCTCGTCCGTCTCCCCGGGAAAGCCCACGATTATATCGGTCGTGAGAACGAGGTCGGGCATGTAGCTTCGTGCAAGCTCGACCTGCTTTAGGTACTTTTCGGCCGTGTAGCGGCGGTTCATCGCCTCAAGCACACGGTCGTTGCCCGCCTGCACCGGCAGGTGCAGCTGATGGGCGCACTTTTCGCACTCGGCCATGGTCCTGAACAGCTTCTCCGTTGCGTCCTTGGGGTGGCTCGTCATGAATCTTATGAGAAATTCGCCGGGGATCTCGTTTATCATGGCGATAAGATCCGCAAAATCAACATTGCAGTCGAGATCCTTGCCGTAGGAGTTGACATTCTGGCCGAGCAGCGTAATGTCCTTGTAGCCGTCGGCAACGAGCTGCCGTGCCTCGGCGACAATATCCTCGGGTCTGCGGCTGCGCTCACGGCCCCGCACATACGGCACGATGCAGTAGGTGCAGAAGTTGTTGCAGCCGTACATAACGGACAGCCACGCCTTGACCCTGCCGTCACGCTTTAAGGGCATGCCCTCGGTGACATAGCCGTCGCAGCGCTCGGTGGCGAACACTCTCTTTTTGCCCGTCATGACCTTCATGAGCAGCTCCGGAAAGTGCCACAGGTCGTGCGGCCCGAAAACGAGGTCGACAACGGGGTAGGAGCGCTTTATCTTCTCGGCCATATGCTCCTGCTGCACCATGCAGCCGCACACGGCGACTATCTGCCCGGGCTTTGCCTTTTTGCTGTGATTTAATTGCCCGACATTGCCGAGAACCCGCATCTCGGCGTGCTCACGCACGGCGCAGGTGTTAACAACGATGATATCCGCCGAAAACTCGTCCTGCGTAAAGCCGCAGCCCATCTCGGCAAGGTAGCCCCTGAGCTTCTCGGAGTCTGCCTCGTTTTGCTGGCAGCCGTAGGTGTCGACCATCGCAAGGGGCTGTCCGACTCTGTCCGTGAGTATCTCACGGATGCGCTCGCATATAGCCTCCTGCGCACGGATATTTTCAATGCTTATCTCTTTTCTCTCGTATGCCATTTTGTCAGATTCCTTTGTGGGGATAAAAATACACTTTATACTATCACAAAAGGTATGGAACTTTCAACTAAAATAATGTATAATATCATGATACGGAGGACTTGGCATGACAAAGATAAATATACTTTCTCCGCTTCTTGCGGATATGATAGCGGCGGGCGAGGTCGTGGAGCGGCCCGCCTCCGTGATAAAGGAGCTTGCGGAAAACTCCCTTGACGCAGGCGCAAAAAAGGTGACGATAGAATTCAAAAGCGGCGGTGCGACCTATATCCGCATAACCGACGACGGCTGCGGCATGTCGCCCGAGGATGCGGGCATTGCGTTCATGCGCCATGCGACAAGTAAGCTGCACGATGAAAAGGGACTTGAGGCCATCGGCACGATGGGCTTTCGAGGCGAAGCTCTGGCGGCTATCTCCGCCGTTTCACGCATCGAGCTCACGACCCGTGAAAAGGGCGCTGCCGAGGGAGTTCGGGTCACCGTGCAGGCAGGCGATATAATCGACATGAGCCCCTGCGGCTGCCCGGAGGGCACGACGATAACCGTGCGTGATCTTTTCTACAACACCCCCGCTCGCCTGAAATTTTTGAAATCCGACCGCAGTGAAGCGACCGCCTGCACCGCAGCGGCATTGCGCTGCGCCCTCGGCAGACCCGAGGTGTCGGTAAAATGCATAAAAGACGGTGAGGAGGTTTTCTTCACCCCCGGCGACGGCAGAGCGGACTCCGCCGTGTACTCGCTTCTGGGTCGTGATATCGCAGGCTCCATGCTTCCGTGCACGGGCTCCGGCGACGGCGTTGAGGTCACGGGCTTCGTGTCCTCGCCCGCACTGAGCCGAGGCAACCGCAGTATGCAGTATTTTTACTGCAACGGCAGATTCATAAAGTCTGCGCTGTTGCAGTCGGCGGTCGAGCAGGCGTACAGAAACACGCTGCTCACGGGCAGATATCCGGCGTGCACGCTGTTTATAACGCTCAAGACCAGCGCCGTTGATGTCAATGTGCATCCGGCAAAGACCGAGGTGCGCTTTTCCGACGAGAAGAAGGTTTTCGACACCGTTTATCAGACGGTCAAGGCCGCACTTGAAGCGGAGACCCAGCCGCTTGAGCTGAAGATCTCCGAGAGCACGCAGCGCATGGTATCTACCCCCCGAACGGACTTTTTCCGCTCCATGCCCGCCAAGGAATACCGCACGGAGTACACCCGTCCGGCGGCTCCCACGCCCCGCCGTGAGCCGAGCTACGCCGCAGCACGCCCCACGGCACGCCCGAGTGTGAACGAGCCGTTAACAAGAATGGGGTTTTCAATGCAAAGCACGGAGTTTTCAGCCGAAAATGTTGAAAAAACGGTTGAAAGTGTTGAAAAAATCACTGCTTTAAATCACCGTGTTATCGGAGAATGTCTGAATACATACATTCTTGTCGAGCTTGGGGACGAGCTGCTGCTCATCGACAAGCACGCAGCGCACGAGCGCATGATATTTGACAGGCTCAAGGCGCAGGGCAGACAGATAATGTCGCAGACGCTTCTGACCCCCGTTATCATAAGACCCACCCCCGAGGACGGCGAGCTTTTGGAGCAAAACGAGGCGCTATTATCCGACCTCGGCTTTGAGATAGAGCCCTACGGCGCAGACGCTTACGCCATCCGTGCCCTGCCCGACGACATGGAGGTCACGGAAGCCAAGGCCGCCGTTGAGGAGATATGCGAAAAGCTCCGGCGGGGCGATATCGTGAGCGCAGACTCAGCCCGTGACGAGCTTCTGCACACGGTTGCCTGCAAGGCGGCGATAAAGGCCGGACACCGGCACGATATCCGTGAGCTTGAGCGCATTGCCGACGCCGTTATCGCAGGCGAGGTCAGATACTGCCCGCACGGCCGACCGGTCTCCGTGCGCCTTACGAAAAACGAGCTCGACAAATTTTTCAGCAGGATAGTTTAAAATGATACCGAAAGTTGTTGTAATTACAGGCCCTACGGCGACCGGCAAAACCAAGCTTGCCGTGGCGCTGGCCAAGGACTTTGACGGCGAGATAGTCTCGGCAGATTCCATGCAGGTCTACCGCCGCATGGATATAGGCACGGCGAAGGTAACGCCCGAGGAAACTGAGGGCGTGCCGCACCATATGCTCGATATCGCCGACCCCGCCGAGAGCTTTTCGGCGGCACGATATGTTGGGGAAGCGACCCGCTGCGTGGATGATATCCTCAAAAGGGGCAAGCTTCCCATCATCGCAGGCGGCACAAATTTGTACATCGATTCGCTCATCTCCGGCCGTGACTTTGCCGACAACGAGGGCGATAACGCCCTGCGGCACGAGCTCGACCGGCAGTATGACGAGCTCGGCGGCGATAAGATGCTCGAGCTTTTGCGCAGCTTTGACCCCGAAAGGGCTCATAAGCTGCACCCCGCAGACCGCCGCAGGATAGTGCGGGCGATAGAGGTTTTTAAGCTCACCGGCAAGACCATCACGCAGCACGACCTCGAGACACGAAGCCGCCCGCCGAGATACGATGCGGCGATGATAGCGCTCGATTTCCTAGACCGCCAAGACCTGTACGACCGCATCGACAGGCGTGTCGATATCATGGTGCGGCAGGGGCTTTTTGCCGAGGTCGAAAGTTTATTAAACGCCGGACTTTCCGATGAGTGCACCGCCATGCAGGCGATAGGGTATAAAGAGCCTGCGGCTTATCTAAGGGGCGAGATAACGAAGGACGAGGCCGTGGAGCTAATTAAGCGTGAAAGCCGCCGCTATGCCAAGCGGCAGCTCACATGGCTGCGGCGAAACGGCGATATCTTCTGGATACGCCACGGGAAAACGCCCGATATTGAAAGCGCACGACGGCTTTCGACCGAATATTTGCACCGCTGCGGTATATGATATCTCTGCCTAACGGCAGAATACATATATAGGAGTGGCAGCAATGCAAAAGACACAAAATTTACAGGACGCATTTTTAAATCAGGTACGCAGGGACAAGACGAGCCTCACGGTTTTTCTGATGAACGGCTTTCAGATGCACGGGGTCATCCGTGCCTTTGACGGCTTCACCGTGATACTCGACTCCGACGGCAAGCAGCAGCTTATCTATAAGCACGCCATTTCCACGATAATCCCGCCAAAGCCCGTGGAATATTCGGCGGAAGATGCGTAACTACCTGCACATCGTTGCGGCGGTCATCTTCCTCGGAGCGGCGGCGTATCTCGTGTGCCTGTTCGTGCAGGTCGAGCGCTCGCCCGAGACAGCATCCGTCTGCCGCATGGAGGTAGACGACAGCGTGGAGGCAGTCGGCAGGGTGCAGTGCGATGCAGAATACATCACCGCCAGCTTTGAGACCGTGTATTTCACGGTCTCGGAGGGGCAGTGGGTCTCCGGCGGCAAGCTTGTCGCCCTCGGGGACGCAAGCTTTGAAAACCTCGTGACCGCACCGTGCGCAGGCTACTTTACCCGCACCTTGGGTGCTGATGCGCCCGAAAACGCAGTCGGCAGGATAGTCTCCGGCGGCTGGAGATTTTCTGCCAAGCTCAAAAACGCAGGCGAATACCGTGTCGGTCAGCGACTGTATCTGACGGTTTTCGACAAATATCCTGCGTATATCGAAAAAATCGACAATAATACCGTGACCGTGCGCTGCAAAACGGGGCTCGATGCCGTTTTGGAAGCGGACAAGCTCAGGGTCACGCTCTCGACGGCGGAGCTTGAGGGTCTGCGAGTGCCGCAAAGGGCGCTGCACTCGGATGATGAGGGCAGTTTTGTGTATGTCCTCAAGGCGGACAAGCCCGAGCGTACGCCGGTCGAGGTTATTTTCAATAAAAACGGTCTCTGCCTCGTAAAAGGGGACGGACTTTTTGAAAATATGAAAGTTTTAGTGGGATAAGGTGATAAAAATGAGCATTGCGGAAAATGTGAAGCTTATTAAGGAAAACATAGCGGCAGCGGCAATTCGCTGCGGCCGTGACCCCGGGGACATTAAGCTCGTTGCGGCAACGAAGATGAACGATGCTGACCGTGTGCGTGAGGCCATCTCCGCCGGGGTGGATATCTGCGGGGAAAACCGTGTGCAGGAGCTATCTGAGAAGCTCTCCCAAGGGGCATATGACGGCTGTCCGCTGCATTTCATCGGCCACCTGCAGAAAAACAAGGTCAAATACATCGTCGGCAAGGTGGAGCTTATCCACTCGGTGGACTCCGTTTCGCTTGCGCAGGAGATAAACAGGCGTGCCGCCGCATTAGGGCTAACGCAGGACATTTTGCTCGAGGTGAACATCGGAGCGGAGGAAAACAAGTCCGGCTTTGCGCCCGACGAGCTTGCCGGTGCGCTGGACGAGATAGCGCAATTTTCCTCCGTTCGGGTGCTCGGATTGATGGCGATACCCCCAATTTGTGAAATTTCGGAAAACAATAGGGTATATTTTAAACGAATGAAGCAGCTTTTTATTGACATCGGGCAAAAAAAATACGATAATGTTACCATGCTGCATTTATCAATGGGCATGAGTGCCGATTACGAGGTGGCCGTCGAGGAGGGCGCAAGCCTTGTGCGTGTCGGCACGGGCATCTTCGGTGCCCGAAACTATAAATAATTACCGGAGGCTGTACCATGGCATTTTTGGATAACTTTAAAAACGCTCTTCGTCCGTATGACGACGATGATTATATAGAAAACGAGGCTACCGAGGAGGAGACCAATGCGTTCGAGCCCGTGCCCGAGCCGCAGCCCGCTCCCGCTCAGGAGGAATACTCCGAGCCCAAGCCCAAGTTCGGCAAAAAAGAGCACAGAGCCTACGCCGCTCCGCAGCCGGCCCCCGCTCCCGAAAAGACGAGGATGCGCCTTATGCTCATCACGCCCACGGAGTTTGACGAGGCCGCCGAGATAGCCGATAATCTAAAAGACCGCCGTGCGGTGCTCATGAATGTGGAAAAAACCGATAACGAGACCGCCCGCAGACTTATTGACTTTTTGTCCGGCGTGGTGTACGCTCTCGGCGGAAAGATAATGCGCATATCCGCACAGGCATATGTGCTCACGCCTACGAATGTCGACCTTGTCGGCGAAGGCATGGCAGATCTCGAAAGCGCAGGTCTGTATTTCTGATATAAAAACGCAGCTTGTCCCAAATTAGAAAGGTGGATTTAGATATGATCACTCATCAGGATATCCGTGAAAAGAGCTTTGATAACGCAAAGGCCGTGTTCGGCGGCTACGACATGGGTGCGGTCGAGGATTATCTCGACGACGTCGCCGATGCCTTCGAGGCTCTGCAGAAGGAAAATTCCGCTCTCAAGACCAAGATGAAAATTTTGGTTGACAAGATAGAGGAGTACCGCACCAATGAGGATGCGCTCAACCGTTCCATTCTGTCCGCTCAGAAGCTGAGCGTTCAGATAGAGAGCGACGCACGCTCCCGTGCCGCCACCATCGTTTCCGAGGCGGAGACCAAGGCTGCTTCCATTCTGGGCAGCATTGATGAGCGAATAGCTACCGAGGAGAACCGTCTGCAGCAGGCTAAGATATCCGCTGCGAAGTTCCTTGATCAGGCACGCACACTTTGCCAGGACCAGCTCAATAAGCTTGACCTTATCGCCGCTTCCAACACCGTTGCCGCAGCGGCCTCCGATAAGGACAGCGTACGAATACCTCAGGAGAACAATGCACCTGCCGCCGATAAATCTGCTTTTGATGCCGGCAATACTCAGGTATTTTCGTTCTCTAAGGACAACTGAGTTTTTTCGATCGCTCGGCAAAAAGGCGTGCAAGGGACGACAATAGTCTTGCACGCTTTTTTGCTTTTTAGCCGACAGTAGGCAAAAAGCCTGTCGGTTTTGACAGCCCCCCTTTCCGCCCATGCTTCGCCAAACCCCTAGCCCATATATGTCCA
>DQDL01000097.1:12639-12960 GCA_003533405.1 Clostridiales bacterium
TCAAAACTGCAAGCACCTGTCAGCGGTGCTTGTTGATGAGTTTATTAAAAGCTGACAGGCGACAGTTATTTGCCTCCTGCCGACTTTTAGGGATAATAGATTAGACATAGAGAA
Source organism: Clostridiales bacterium (assembly GCA_003533405.1). GTDB lineage: Bacteria > Bacillota > Clostridia > Oscillospirales > Oscillospiraceae > F23-B02. Next base: position 12,754 of record DQDL01000097.1, read on the forward strand.
TAAATATTCATCGGAGGAGTAAAAAATGGCACAGAAATACGATTTGACCCTTAATCTTCCCAAGACCGATTTCCCCATGAGAGCAGGTCTTCCCAAGCGTGAGCCGGATATGCTCAAGCACTGGGAGGAGCTCGATATTTACAACGAAATGCTCAAGAAAAACGAAGGCAAGCCCATGTTCAACCTGCATGACGGCCCTCCGTTCTC
>DQDL01000130.1:0-3431 GCA_003533405.1 Clostridiales bacterium
TCAACTTAAACAACAAATCTCCGGTAATACTTTGTGTATTAACGGAGATTTTTGTGAAGTATGGGCGGAAAAGAGCCGGTCAAAACCGATTTTTCCTTGTCTATATCCGCCCAAGGCTTTTTGTCACTTTATCATTTCTTCAAATTCGGTCTCGTCAATGACCTTAACGCCGAGGTCTCTTGCCTTTTGGAGCTTGCTTCCGGCATTTTCACCTGCAAGTACGATGCTTGTTTTCTTCGACACTGAGGACGATGACTTACCTCCGAAGCTTTCAATTATCGCTGCAGCCTCATCACGCTTGTAATTGGTGAGCTCACCTGTCAGAACAAAGGTCATTCCGGCAAAGCGTGCATCCTTCACGGTATCGATGCTTTCAAAAGAGACACCGGCCTCACGCAGAAGCTTTATCTGATGCTGAGACTGCGGCAGCTCGAACCATTCTTTGATAGACGCTGCGGTAATTGCTCCGATATCATTCACTGCCAAAAGCTCAAGCTCGGTCGCATCCATGAGGTTATCAAGTGTTTTAAACTGCTGCGCAAGGGTCTTGGCGGCCTTTTGGCCGACCTGTCTGATGCCGAATGCGCACAGGAGTCTAGCCAGTCCCGCCTGCTTGCTTTTTTCAATTGCGGCAATGAGGTTTTCGGCAGACTTTTTGCCCATTCTGTCAAGCGCTGCAACCGATTGAGCGTCAAGGTAGTATAACTCTGCCGGACTTCCGACAAGACCGCTGTTTATAAGCGACTCGCACACGGATATACCGAGGCCTTCAATGTCCATAGCCTCTCTGGACGCAAAGTGCGCAAGGTTTCTCAGCCTCTGTGCCGGACACTCGGGGCTTGTACATCTAAGTGCTGCACCGTCCTCATCACGAACAACAGGTGCACCGCACTCGGGACAGGTGTCGGGCATCTTAAACTGTACGGTGTCGTCAGGTCTCTTATCTTTAATGACAGACAGCACCTCGGGGATTATCTCCCCTGCCTTCTGCACCAAAACGGTGTCGCCGATACGGATATCGAGCCTATCAATATTGTCCTGATTGTGAAGTGTCGCATTCGTCACGGTCGTGCCCGCAAGGCGCACCGGCTCAATGACCGCTTTGGGTGTCAATACGCCCGTTCTGCCGACCTGCACGACAATGTCAACAACCTTGCTCTCCTTCTTCTCGGGCGGGTATTTATATGCGACCGCCCATCTGGGGGCTTTTGCGGTGCTGCCGAGGAGACTGCGCTGGGCAAGGGAGTTGACCTTAATGACTGCGCCGTCAATATCATAGGCAAAATCGCCTCTGTTCTCCCCTATCCAGTCGATGCGCTCGCAGCAGCCGTCAATGGTCTTATACAGCTTGTACGGTACAACGGGAAAGCCCATGTGCTTGAGAGCATCGAGAGTATCAGAGTGGTTCTTATATACATTGCCCGATGTGTACTGCATGTTAAAGCAGACTATATCTAGCTTGCGCTGAGCGGCAATTTTCGGGTCAAGCTGGCGGATAGAACCGGCAGCGGCATTTCTCGGATTTGCAAGAAGCTGTTCTCCGTTTATCTCACGCTCTGCGTTGAGTTCATTAAAAACGGACTTGGACATGTAGACTTCTCCACGGACGATAAGTCTTTCGGGCGTATCAATCAGCCTGAGTGGGAGACTTCTCACCGTGCGCAGATTTTCGGTCACATCCTCGCCGATAAGACCGTTGCCACGGGTAGCACCACGCACGAACACGCCGTTTTCATACTCAAGCGACATGGATAGTCCGTCAATTTTCGGCTCAACGCAGTATTCGTGCTCATCCGTAAGCGAGGTATCCATTCTCTCACCGAAGGCTTTCAGCTCATCAAATGAGAACACATCGCTCAAACTCTCCAGCGGCACTTGATGCTGCACCTGTGTGAACTGCGACAGTGCAGCACCTCCGACGCGCTGTGTGGGCGAATCAGGGGTCACAAGCTCTGGGTGCTCCTCCTCAAGCTTTATGAGCCGCTGCATCAGCATATCATAGTCAAAATCGGAAATGACGGGAGCATCATCAACATAATAAAGCTTGTTGTGATGCTCTATCTCCCTACGGAGCTCATCTATCTGCTTTTGAATATCCATAGTCATTTCTCCATGTTTAGATATGTTTCCGGCACCTTGCCGACGATGACCGTATCGGCTACGATGACCTCGGTAACGGTGCTTGCGCTTTTCGTCCCCCACGGGACAAGAACATCTATATCTATCGTGACCTCAAGCATGAGCTGATACTTAGCCTGATTAATGCCGGAGGAAACGATATCGTTTTTAAAGTCCACCTTCGATGAGGTCAGCATGACGATATCGACTGTAACATCCGGCCCTCTGCCCATCAAAAGGTTCAGCCCCGTGAGGTTGCCTGCCGGAATTTTGACCTCGATAGTCCCGTTCTCGGTCGACTCGATGACCGAATTTAGTATCTCGGTGGACAAGGTGTTTATATGCGCCATATTGCTCGTTATGGCAGTGATATCGCCGTTTTCATCTTTAACGAGCGAGACGAAATAGTCAAAGCCGTATACGCCCTCGCCTATGACCTTGTTTATCGAATCGTTGACCGTTTTTGTGACGATATCAACAGCGTCGGACACTGCAATCTTTGTTGACAGATCACGCAAAAACATGCTTATCGCCGCCAAAACGAGCAGCAGGACGAGCGTTACGCCGAAAAAGCCGGTTTTAGGCTTTCGCTGCCTTGTATCGGTACTGAATGTATATTTTGGCTTTCTTCTGCGGTGATAATACATGAGACCACCCCATGTATTATATGCCCAAAATCACTCCAGCATTTCATTGACCGCCATCATTATGCCGAGCTTGCCGGATTCGTAGGTTATGCCGCCCTGCATGTAGGCAATAAACGGCTCTTTCATGGGGCCGTCGGCGGACAGCTCAATGGACGAGCCCTGAATAAATGCGCCCGCCGCCATTATGACAGGACAGTTATATCCGGGCATCTGCCACGGCTCGGGCGTAACATATGAATCGACAGGTGCGCCGCTCTGTATGCCCTTGCAGAACTTTTTCATGTTATCGGCCGTTCTGAGCGTTACCATCTGGATAATATCGCTTCTCACCTCATTGGGAGCAGGCGATGTCTCAAACCCGATCTTGCTCATCATTGCGGAGCAAAATGTTGCGGTCTTAAGTGCCTGTGCAACAATGTGCGGTGCCATGAATAAGCCTTGGAACAGGAGCCTATTGTTGCCGAGCGTTGCGCCGCATTCGCCGCCGATACCGGGGGTGGTAAGGCGCATTGCGGCTTTTTCAACAAGCTCCGCTTTGCCGACAACATATCCGCCGGTCGGGGCCAACCCGCCGCCGGGATTTTTTATAAGTGAGCCCGCCATGAGGTCAACGCCGTATTCCGTCGGCTCGTGCTCGCCGGTAAACTCGCCGTAGCAGTTATCGAC
>DQDL01000130.1:3697-9952 GCA_003533405.1 Clostridiales bacterium
ACTTCCTTTACGGCACGGGCTATCTCGCCTATCTGCTCGGCGGAAAATGCAGGTCTGTCGCCGTAGCCACGGGAGCGCTGAATGAGCACGGCTGTGACGCTTTTATCCGACGCCGCTTTTTTTATCGCCTCGATGTCGGGGCTGCCGTCGGCTCTAAGATTGACCTGTGCATAGTTAATGCCGTAAAACCTAAGCGAACCGTGGCAGTCACCCTCAATGCCGATGGCATTTCTGAGCGTATCATAAGGAAGACCCGTTGCAGAAAGCAGCGTGTCACCGGGCTTAAGCATGGCGAAAAGCGCCGTTGAAAGCGCATGAGTGCCGTTAACGAAGCCGATGCGCACAAGTGCCGCTTCCGTGCAGAAAATTTGCGCATAGACCTTGTCGAGCACTTCCCTGCCGACATCGTCATAGCCGTAACCTGTCGTTCCGGCAAAGCAGAAGTCGGACACCTTGTTATCCTGAAACGCCTGCATGACCTTGAGCGTGTTCTGCTGCGCAATTCGGTCAATTCTCTCAAACTGCGGTCTTATCTCGTTTTCCGCTTCCTGCGCAAGTGCGAACACCTGCGGCTTCATATCACTGAATTTCATATCAAAGCTCCATAATTATCTGCTTAAAGTATTTGCCGCGCTCCATGAAGTTTTTGAATTTATCGAATGCGGCACATGCCGGTGACAATAGGACGATATCGCCCTCCTGCGCATAGTCGGCAGCGGCCAAAACAGCCTGCTTAAAGTCGTCGATGGTGACCATCTTAAAGTCCTCGGTGTAGTATTTCGAGGCTTTCACGGCCTGTTCTATCTTCTCGGAGGTAGCTCCCGTGAGAAACAGTGCCTTAGTGTGCAGGCAAATTTCATCGCCGAGGGCGTCAAAGGGTATGTGCTTATCGTATCCGCCCGCAATGAGAATCGGCTTCGTTTTTAAGGCGTGAAGCCCTGCGGCCGTGCGGCTGGGACTCGTGCCGATAGAGTCATTTATATAGGTAACGCCGTCTTTTATACGCACCTGCTCCAAGCGATGCTCAACGCCGGAAAACTCCTTTGCGACCTTGATGCAGGTCTCATCGGAGACGAGCCCATCGGTCGCAGCAAAGGCCGCCATGTAGTTTTCAAGATTATGCGTACCTGGAAGCTTAATGTCATCGGCGTGCATGAGCTGTGCTCTCACTCCGTCATGGACACGGTAGACTATGCCGTCCTCGCAGTAAACGCCGTTTTCGGGCGACTTTGCTCTGCTGAAGTATGAAATACTCGACTTTGCCATACCTGCATAGTAAGGCGAATACTCGTTTTCACTGTTTAAAACCAGCCTGTCGGAGCTGTCCTGACGGGTAAAGATCGAGCTTTTTGCATCGATATAATCCTGATAATCCTTGTGCTTATCAAGGTGATTGGGCGAAATGTTCGTAATGACCGCAACACTGGGCTTGCAGACCATGCTGTGCAGCTGGAACGAACTAAGCTCAAGCACCGCAAAGTCATTGGGCTTCATGCTGTCGACCTCGCAGAGCAAGGGATGCCCGATGTTGCCGCCGAGGTGAACTGTGCAGCCCTGCACTTTTAAAAGCTCGGAAATTATCGTCGTTGTCGTGGTCTTGCCGTCACTGCCGGTGACCGCAATTATCCTGCACGGGCAAAGCTTAAAGAAGACCTCCATTTCCGAGGTGACGACTGCGCCGTTTGCGGCAGCTTTGGTCAGGTGCTCGTCAAACGGCATCAAGCCCGGGGTGCGAAAAATAATATCATAGTTTAAGTTTTCAAGATAGGTGTCGCCAAGCGAAAACTTTGCTCCAATCGAGAGAAGCTCCGAATAGTCCTCACCGAGCTGCTCAGCGCTTCGCTTATCGCAGGCGGTCACATCGCAGCCCGCTTCGAGAAGCTTTTCAAGAAGTGGCTTATTACTCACGCCGATGCCAATAACGCAGATGCGCTTATCCTTAATCGAATTTATATATTCATTCAAAGTCATGTCATGACCCTCCAAACCTTTATTATTATAAAGCCAACGCCGTATAAAAACAAGAAATTTCTATTGACTTGTGCGCCTTTCATGTTTAAAATATCCACTTGAGTGGGCCGAACGACCGCGGGCACATTTTGAAAAGAAGTGCGTGAGGAAAGTCCGGGCTCCATAGGGCAAGGATAACGGGTAACGCCCGCCAGGGGTGACCCTCGGACAAGTGCAACAGAAATATACCGCCGAGCTTGCTCGGTAAGGGTGGAAAAGTGAGGTAAGAGCTCACTCGCCGGTCGGAGACGATGCGGTGCTGTAAACTCTATCCGGAGCAACACCGTGGGAGGACATATGATCTGCCCGATCGTCCTCAGGAGGTGGCTAAAGCCTGTCGGCAACGGCAGGATTAGATAGATGGTCGTTTAAGACAGAACCCGGCTTATAGACCCACTCATCAAAAGAAAAACCGCCATGGGCGGTTTTTTCTTTTTACAGGCTTTGCAGAAGCTTCAAAAGGAACTCCCACACACGCTGCGTTGAAGCTACATCGAGCTTTTCGTTTGTCGTATGGATATCCGGGATATTGGGGCCGAAGGATATGCAGTCGAGATCCTTTATCTTGTCTGCAAAAAGGCCGCACTCAAGTCCGGCATGAATTACGCTGAGCTCCGGCTTTTCGCCGTACAGGCTCTCATATGCAGCAGCCGCCTTTTCACGCAAAACAGAGTGCTTTCTGTACTCCCATGCAGGATATTCGCCGCCTATGGTCAGCGTTCCGCCGTTTGCCGTGAAAATGTCGTTGAGCTTGCCTTTCATATTACCCATTTCGGCGGCTGACGAGCTTCTGAGGCAGAATGTCAATGACAGCGTATCGTCCTCGGTAGTCACAACACCGAGGTTGAGCGACGACTCAACAAGTCCTTCGATATCAGGGCTCATTGTCTGAACGCCGTCAGGCACGGCAGACAATGCAGTAATGATTTTGCTGCTTATATCTGCATCAGCAGCGCTGACGCAGGCTTTGCCGAGCTCGGTAACGGTTATCTCGATATTGGGGTCGGTGCCGCTGTACTTTTCATATGCATGCTTGGAAAAATACATGACGGTCTCAAGCACAGCGTTGCGGTCGGCCTCATTAAATGCGACAGTACAGGTGCTTGCATTTGCAATCGCATTATCCTTTTCGCCTCCGTCTATCGAAACGAGTCTGAGCGTGTTCTTGGCGTTAATCTCACCAAGCAGCCTGCCCATCAGGATGTTGGAATTTGCTCGGTTTTTATGTATCTCATTACCCGAGTGACCGCCGGTAAGACCGTTTATGCTCAGCTCGGCGCAGTACAGCTCCTCAGTTTTTAAATTCAGCGGGAACTGTGCAAGCACATGCGCACCGCCGGCGCAGCCGCAGGTGATAACGCCCTCGAGCTCGGAGTCGATGTTGAGCATGGTTTTGCCACGGAGTTTGGATGCATCAAGAAACTGAGCGCCGTCCATGCCGGTCTCCTCGTTGATGGTGAAAACAGCCTCGATAGGCGGATGCGGGATGGTGTCCGAGTCGAGAACGGCAAGCGCCATTGCAACGGCAATACCGTCGTCTGCGCCAAGGCTCGTTCCCTCTGCCCAAAGGTACTTGCAGTCGGTCTTGAGGTCAAGTCCATCCTTTTCAAGGTCTTTTGTGCAGTCTGCGGTCTTGACCGTCACCATGTCGAGGTGACCTTGAAGTATCACAGTCTCGTGTCCTTCATAGCCGCACGAGGCGTTTTTATATATAATGACATTGCCGAGCTCGTCACAGTAATATTCCAGACCTCTCTGCCTTGCAAATTCGCAGCAAAGCTCGGTTATCTGCGCTGTGTTATCCGAGCCGTGCGGCACGGAGGCTATAAGCTCGAAAAAATCAAATACTTTCTTAGGTTCAATATTCAGTGCTGACATTTTTACTCCCATTTTGACCATACATCGGGCATGTAGCCCACCGTCGCCTGCTTGCCGTTTCTGACAATAGGCGTTTTTATGAGCCACGGACATTCAAAAAGCTTATCAAGCTTAGCGTCGTTTGACGCAAGATATTGTATAATCGGGTAGTCAACATCAGCGGTGTTTATCATGGCATCGAGCCCGACAGCGTTTTTAACGGAGTTTAACTCTCCCCTGCTCATTCCGTATCTGTTGATGTCGACAAACTGATATTTAATGCGTCGTTCTTTGAAATATCGCTCGGCTTTCTTTGTGTCAAAGCATTTGCTTTTGCCGAATATTTGAATATTCACAGTATCTTCTCCATTATATCGTAAAGATTATCCCAAAACAGCGCCCTGACGAGTGCTTCGGGGTAGTTTCGATTTAACAGCTCGTTATAAAGCTTATCAAGCTTATGCACGCCGTCAAGTCCCGTCGGTGTGCTGTCTATGCCGTCAAAATCGCAGCCGAGAAAGACAGAACGCTCACCGCCGAGGGACAAAAAGTGCTCAATGTGAGCGATGACGGCATTGATATCTTTACCCAAACCGAGAAATTCGGGATACAGGTTTATTCCTGCTCCGCCGCCGACGTCGACAAGCGCATTAAACTGCTCATCGGTGAGATTTCTCGGGACATTGCATAATGCCTTGGCGTTGGAATGCCCTGCAATCACTGGCTTTTCGCACGCTTCGAGCGTATCCCAAAAGCCACGCTCTGAGATATGTGACATATCCAAGGCAAAGCCCATGTGCTGCGCCTTTTTGACAAAAGCTCTGCCCTTTTCGGTAAGCCCTCTACCGCTTCCAACGGCAGCGCCGCAAAGCTCATTGTCAAAATTCCATGTCGGGTGCAGTATTCTGACCCCGTTTTGATAGGCACTTTCGAGTGAGCTTATCTGCTCGCAGCCCTCAATGGATATGAAAACTGCCACTTTTCCGGACTCAGCAGCCTTTTTGATATCATGAAAATTCAGACACAGCATCACTATGTCCGAATTTTCCTCTATCTCTTGGCTTAAACGCCTAAGCATTGCATCGGCTTTCTCGACAGGCCGGTCGAGCGTTTCCGCACAAACGGCAAAAACTTGGGCGCAAGGAGCGAATTTATGAAGCCGTTCCAGATCGGTATGAAACCCGTTTTTTCGCAGGCTTCCACCCTCGGTCATGACCCTTGATATAGTATCGCAATGGCAGTCAAAAAGCGGTATCATACCTCGGAAATAAGCGGCAGTATCATCGGGCTGCGCTTTGTGGTCTTGTATAGGTAGCTTGAAACATTGCTCTTAATGCGACTTTTTATCGATGCCCAATCCTTAACGCCGTTTTCCTCGCAAGTCATGACGGTCTCCTTTGTGACACGCTTGAGCTCCTCAATCATGGACTCGGCCTCTTTTACATACACAAAGCCCCTTGTGAGTATCTCGGGCTCTGCGAGCATAGCATTGTCCCAAGAGGACATGGTCACCACAATGACCACCATGCCGTCCTCTGCAAGTCTGTGTCTATCGCGCATTACGACACTGCCGACATCGCCGACGCCCATACCGTCGACCATGACAGCACCTGACTGTACGGCACCATTGAGCTTGATGCTTTTTTTTGATATCTCTATGACCTTGCCGTTTTCGCCGATGACAACATTTTTAGCCGGTACGCCCATGAATTTACCAAGCTCTGCGTGCTTAACGAGCATGCGGTATTCACCGTGGACAGGGATGAAATACTTGGGCTTTACGAGCGCAAGCATCATCTTCTGCTCCTCCTGTGAGGCGTGGCCGGAGACATGAAGTTCGGTATTACGGTCATAAATGACCTCTGCGCCCTTGTGGAAAAGCTCGTCGATTACCTTGCTTATCATGTTTTCGTTGCCGGGTATGGCCGATGCCGATATGATGACACGGTCGCCGGCTTCAATGTTTATCTGACGGTGCTCGGAAAACGCCATACGGTACAGAGCGGACATGGTCTCGCCCTGACTGCCGGTCGAGATAATGACGACCTTGTTTTTCGGCAGCTTATTAATATGGTTTATATCGACCATCGTATCCTCGGGAATGTTGAGATAGCCGAGGACGCTTGCAACACGGAGGATATTTTCCATGCTTCGGCCGGTGATACCGACCTTGCGCTTATACTTCGCCGCAACATCGATTATCTGCTGCAATCTGTGGACATTAGATGCAAAGGTCGTGATAATAATACGCTGGTCGCAGTTTTTAAACAGCATGTCAAAGGTCTCGCCGACCTTGCGCTCTGATGCGGAATGGCCGGGCTTTTCGACATTCGTCGAGTCGCTCAGAAGCGCAAGCACACCCTCATTGCCGAGCTGGCCGAGGCGGGG
>DQDL01000076.1:0-600 GCA_003533405.1 Clostridiales bacterium
GCCATCCACATGGGTGGCAGTTTTTTATTGCGTTTTTTGTTAACATTGTAACGCTTGTGTAGTATTTACTACATTTTTCTTTCCGAGCTCTATGTTACCATATGATCAGAACATAAAGTTTGGATCGTAAAAAGGGAGGATATTATTATGTATTGCACTCGCAAAGTCACCGACGACCTGACTTGGGTCGGCGCAGACGACCGCCGCCTCGCCTGCTTTGAGGGCGTTTACGGCGTGCCCGACGGCGTTTCGTATAACTCGTATCTGCTGATCGACGACAAGACCGTGCTTTTCGACACCGTCGACAAGGCCGTCAGCCGCACATTTTTTGAAAATGTCGCTCACGCTCTTGGCGGTCGGAAGCTTGACTATCTTGTCATTTCCCACATGGAGCCGGATCATGCCGCCACCATTGACGAGCTTACGCTGCGCTACCCCGATGTCACCGTCGTATGCAACGACAGGATAAAGACCATGCTCGGTCAGTTTTTCCGCCTGTCGGACACGCTCAAGTACCACATCGTGAAGGAGGGCGATACGCTTTCTACCGGCAAGCATAATTTCACCTTCGTCATGGCGCCCATGGTGCACTGGCCGGAG
>DQDL01000076.1:855-1380 GCA_003533405.1 Clostridiales bacterium
ATGGTGCACTGGCCGGAGGTCATGATGTCCTATGACCTGACCGACAAGATGCTGTTTTCCGCTGATGCCTTCGGCACCTTCGGCGCACTCAACGGTCACCTGTTCAACGACGAGGTCGATTTCTTTACTGATTACCTCGACGAGGCTCGCCGTTACTACACAAACATCGTCGGCAAATACGGCACTCAGGTGCAGGCAGTGCTCAAAAAGGCCGCCGGGCTCGAGCTTAACTATGTCTGCCCGCTGCACGGCTTTGTCTGGCGCAGCCACTTCGGCGATTTTCTCGACAAGTACCTCAAGTGGAGCTCCTACACTCCCGAGGAAAACGGTGTCATGATCGCATACGCCTCCGTGTACGGTCACACCGAGAACACCGTGAACATTCTCGCCTGCAAGCTGGCTGAGCGCGGGGTCAAGACCAAGGTGTTCGACACCTCCGTCACCCCGGCATCGTACATTCTCTCGAACGCATTCAAGTACAGCCACATGGTGCTCGCCTCCACCACCTACAACGCCGGCATTTTC
>DQDL01000076.1:1500-5766 GCA_003533405.1 Clostridiales bacterium
ACCACCTACAACGCCGGCATTTTCGTCACGATGGAAAACCTCGTGCACGATATCGCAAACCACAATCTGCGCAACCGCAAGGTCGCAATTTTGGAGAACGGCTCGTGGGCTCCCACCTCGGGCGGCCTTATAAAAAAGGCGCTGTCCGGCCTCAAGGGCACGGAGTTTATCGGCGAAACGATCTCGCTCAAGTCCGATATCACGGACGCTCAGCTTTCTGAGCTTGACACACTCGCCGATGCAATCGCCGCCGATGTCAATCCCGTTATCCCCGCATTTGAGCCGGTCGAGACCCCCGATGCGCTGCCGGTCGACAACGCAGTTTTCACGAAGTTCAACTACGGCGTTGAGGTGCTCACCACCCGTGTTGACGGCGTTGACTACGGTTGCATCATAAATACCGCTTGTCAGGTCGCCGCCTGTGACCCGAAGAAGATAACCATCTCCGTCATCAAGAAAAACAACACCTGCGACATGGTCATGAAGGCCGGCAAATTCAACATCTCCATCCTCACCGAGGAAGCGCCCTACAGCCTGTTCCAGCACTTCGGCTTCCAGTCGGGGCGTGATGTCGACAAGTTCGCCGACTGCGAGCACAACGAGCGCACCGCAAACGGCGTCCGCTACATTCCGCAGTACACCAACGCAGTTTTGTCCTGCGAGGTGATCGATGTCAAGGATGTCGAGACGCAGATGCTGTTTATCGCAAATGTCGTTGAGGCAAAGGTGCTGTCGGAGAAAAAGTCCTGCACCTACGCATACTACCACGCACACATCAAGCCCAAGAAAAATCCCGCTCCCGAGCAGAAAGCAGGCTATGTCTGCAAGGTCTGCGGCTACTTCCACGAGGGCGAGCTGCCCGATGACTTCTCCTGCCCGCTGTGCCACCACGGTCCGGAGGACTTTGAAAAGGTCGTGCCCGCCGTTGTCAAAAAGCAAAAGGGCTATATCTGCACCGTCTGCGGACACTTCGAGCCCTGCGAGGGCGAGCTGCCCAAGGACTACACCTGCCCGCTGTGTCACCACGGTCCGGAGGATTTCGAGCCCGCCGAGCAGTAATACATGCACCAGATCCGCCGCAATAAATGCGGCGGATTTTTTTGCTTCAAAAGTTTGTCCGAATATGCTATAATTTGCATTATCAACTGTTTTCGGAGCGTTTTATGAAGGATATTATTCAAAATATGATCGACATGCCCTTTGATTACCTGTTTAATACGATCATGATCATGCAGTGGGCGCTGTTCATGTTCTACACCATGACCCCGAGATATTCAAGGAAGCTGACCCTGCTCGTGTCGCTCATTGTCAGCATCATCTGCCCGATAATATCCCTGCAAATTCCCGATCACACTCTGCCGAGACTGATATCCACTCCGGTGATAATGCTCGCTTTCGGCTTTGTATGCTTCAAGAACAAGCCGGTAAGGACGGTGTTCTGCTCGTTTTTTCCGACTTTGGCTCTTATGCTTGCGGAAATGCTGAACATTCTGATATACCCCGAGTCTTTTCTGCACCTCGATGCCTTGACGGGGTATTGGGCTCGGCTGAGATTTTTTGCGCTGCTGTTTTACTATGTCCCGGTCTATGGACTCGTTCTGTGGGCCGTTGCATCCCGCATCAGCAAGACCCGTTACAGTCTAACGACAAGACAGTGGGCGACCTTTCTGTTTTTCCCGCTCTCGCAGGTAATCACGCTGTATTATATCTTTAATTCCATCTTCGGAACGGATTTTACGACCATGCAGGTCGTCACACTTGGCGCACTTTTACTGCTGTGTATTGCGGCGGATATTGCGCTCGTGCGAACGATTGCAGACGCAGGACGCAAGGCGGAGCTTGAGGCTACGAACAGGCTGCTCGAAAAGCAGCTTAACATGCAGATAAGCCACTATGAAGCGCTGACCTCTCAGTACGAGGCTAACCGGCGCATACGGCACGATATCATGCATCATGTCAACACCATTCAGTATCTGCTCGCAGACGGCAAGCAGCAGGAGGCAGCGGAGTATGCAGGGCAGTTTCTGAAAGAGAACCGCCGCAGTTCCATGCTCGGCCGCTGCGAAAATCCCGTTGTGGATGCGTTTCTTTTCGGCCGTGTTGAGGAAGCTAAAAAGCAGGGCATATCGGTCAAAACGGACATCATTCTGCCCGCAGAGCTGCCCATTTCCAACACCGAGCTTGTCATCGTATTCGGCAATATTATGGACAACGCCGTTGAAGCGTGTTCGAAAATCGAAAACCCAAGCATCGAGCTTGACGCACGCATAGAGGGCAGTTATCTTATCATCAGCGAGACTAACCCCGCACTTTCCGAACCCGAGGACAACAAAAAGCGCCGCATTCCCGAGCTTGAGCGTGGCGTCGGTACGCAAATTCTTGAATCCGTTGCCAAAAAGCACGACGGCAGCAGCGTAGCCGAGAGCAAAGACGGCAAATTCACCGTGTCGGTCATACTCAGACTTTACAAATAACAAAAAGCTCCCCAAGGGAGCTTTTTTGTTAGACTAATGCGCCGTAGACTAAAATGCCGAGGTTGTCGGCGTAAATTTTATCAAACTGCGAGATGGGCAGCGGATTTGTGCCCTTGCCGGCCTCGATGGTGTAGCCCGGGCGGTTAAAATCTTGTATGAACCAGTCCTTGTACCCGGCAAAGCCCGAGGCGTAGGGCGTATCCTCGACCGAGTAGCCCGAGACGGCGGCAAAGGTGTCGGCAATGGCACGGGAATTTGTCGGTTCATAGTCGAGAAACTTCCAATAGATGACCTCACCCTGCGTGTGATACGCCAAAATGAGCTCCGGCGAGAGCGAGAGCGTGAAATCGTACATCGCCCGTGCCTCGGGTGCAACGAGCGGTGCCGAGCCGACATAGTCCGACGGTGCAGGGCTCACGAAGCCCTGCGCAAACTTGTTCTCCCTCGCCTGCTCCCAGCCCGCCGGATATTGCAGGTTGAGGTCAACGCCACGGATATTTGCCTTCCAGCCGGAGGGGAACGGAATGGACGGATAATTTGCCGCAATGCGCTTTGCGTTTTCAAAATATTCGCCGGAGCTTAATTCCCCCGTCACGAGGTCAACGCCGTCGGGGTCAACGCACGGGGCTATGTAGATATTCGTGCGGTCAAAAATTTCCGATGCCGAAAAACCGAAAATTTTCTCACCGTAGGCATACGCCCTTGCGTACTGCTCGCAGAACTTCAAAAGCACCGGCACGGTTATCCACTCGTTTGCGTGGTGCGCTGCGTTATAAAACACCCGCCTGTCGCCACGGCCGGCGGACAGATACCAAAGTGTCCTGCCCATGACGCTTTTGCCGACCTCGCCTATCTTCACGAACGGATAGCGTGCGGCGATGCCACGGACGCAATAAGCCGTCAAGGCGGAAGTAAAGCTTATATTTGTGGGCACAATATCAAAGGGAAGCGGCACGGTGACGACGCTGCCGACCTGCAAATTTTCGGCGATCAGCCCGGGATTTGCAATGTTTATCGCACGAAGCGTCGAGCCGTAAAGCTCGGCTATCGACCACAAAGTATCGTTGCGGTGTACCCTATGCGTTGCAAAGCCCGTGTACCACGGTATAAGCGCACGGTGGGTCGCAGGACCGACGATGCCGTCGGCGACAAGACCGTTTAACGACTGGAACCGCAGCACCGCATTTTTTGTTTTTGTGCCGAAAATTCCGTCAAGCATCAGCTCGCCGAAGCCGGCTCTGTTCAGCGCCAGCTGCAAAAGCTCGACTGCCGGTCCCGTGCTGCCGTATTTTAAAATTCTCATTTTCCGCTCCTTTATTCTGCACAAAAATTGTCTGCCGCATTTTCGCATTGAAAAACGTGCGGCAGGTAATTGAGAAAAAATCAGCCTGCTTTATTCTACGCCCCTACACGCATACTTATAACAGGCTCCGCCCGATCGGGCTTGAGCCAAGGGGGTGAGAATGTTTGGCGATAAAAAAATTAACAGGTGTAGTTCTCGCCGTGGTGTTCATATTAACGATGAGCACCGTGGCAATGGCGCAGGAGCTTATCCCGGGCGGCAAGGCGCTGGGCATTAAAATGCTAACCGACGGCGTAATGGTCGCAGGGGTACAGAGCGTTGAAACGAAAAGCGGCAAGGTCTCCCCTGCCGAGGCTGCCGGCATCAGAAAGGGCGATTTGATCACCCGCATAGGTGCTAAGGATGTCTCCTCGGCGGAAGATTTTACCGAGGCGGTGCAAGGGCTTGACGGCGGCAAGATCTCCGTGACGGTCGACCGTGCGGGCAAGA
>DQDL01000076.1:5983-15123 GCA_003533405.1 Clostridiales bacterium
GTGCGGGCAAGACCCGCCAGTTCAATGTAGCTCCGGTGCAGGCAACAGACGGCGTCTGGAAGCTCGGCCTTGTGCTGCGTGACGGCATAAGCGGCGTAGGTACTCTTACCTTCTATGACCCGACAACGGGCATCTACGGCGCACTCGGTCACAGCATAAGCGACGCCGAGACCGGCACGACGCTGCCACTGGGCGACGGCAGCATTTACGACGCTCAGGTCGTGGGCATAGCAAAGGGCGAGGTCGGCTCACCCGGTGCTCTTAACGGTAGCACGGACGAGGCTGCGTTTTTGGGCGATATTCAGATAAACTGCGGCTGCGGCATCTACGGTGCGGCGCAGTTTGACGGCAAGCCCCTTGAGACCGGCGATATTAAAACCGGCAAGGCGAGCATTTATTGCACGCTTGAGGGCGACACGGTCAATGAGTATCAGATCGAGGTAAAACGCGTTTATGAAAATGACGGTCTCAAAACGGTGCTCATAACCGTGACCGACCCCGCCCTCATTGCGCAGACCGGCGGCATAGTTCAGGGGATGTCCGGCAGCCCCATTATCCAGGAGGGCAAGCTCGTGGGTGCTGTTACCCATGTCTTTGTAAACGACCCTACCTCGGGCTACGGCATCAGCATACAGGATATGCTCGAACAGGTGCCCATGTGTCAGAAAGCCGCCTAAGCAAAAAGAAAGACGGGATAAAACCCGTCTTTCTTCCTGTTATTTTGATAAAAAGTCCGTAACGCACCTGTTCGCCTGCTTTATGTGCTTCGGCTTGACGAAAATATGCCCTGCGCCCTCAATGATCGCAAATTGAACCTGCGCACCGGCTTGGCGGTAACGCTCAAATGCCGCCTCGGAATAGCTTATATCAACAAGCGTGTCCTTGTCGCCGTGCATGATGAGCACCCGACCGGCATAACCCACTGTCGCCTGCGATACATCCATATCCATCACATCGGCAGCGTAACGCCTACCGAGCTTCATCGGTCCGCAGTGCAGCAGCTCCGGAACGGAGTTTGGGTCAAATTCGGTCTTTATCATCTTCCCTTTTCTCGCATCATCGGGAATTGACAGAGCAGGATACTGCAAGATCAGCGCATTGACCTTATCCGGCATGCGTGCTGCGGTAAGTGCGCACACCAGTCCGCCCTGACTGCACCCGTATAAGACAACGCCGCAGCCGTCGGTGTATGGCTGCCGTCCGACGAAATCCACGACCGCAAGGAGATCGTCCATCTCGGTGAGAACGGACATATTGCGGCTGATTCCCTCGCTTTGGCTGACGATGCCTCCGCCATTAAAGTCAAAGCAGAACGCAGCATAGCCGTTTCTTGCCAAATTATACGCATAAGGAAACGAAAACAGCCGATTTGCCATAAATTCATGGCAAACGATTACGGTCGGCAACCGCACTCCGGCCGGTACTTTGGGGCGAAACACCGTACCGTGTATCTTCAGTCCGTCTCTGCGGCAGACGAAGCCCTGTATCTTTATGCTCTTATTCAAGAAAGCCACACCTCCTTATTATAATCGCTTAATCGTCTTATACTTCCGCTTTGCGGAACATAGGAATTTATATAGTCGAGCGCCTGCTCGGGCGTATCGACAAGCTTATAAAGCTCAAGGCAGTTATGAGATATGAAGTGCGTCTGCGCAGTGTGCTCCAAGAGCTTGTGCATGGGCTCATAGTAGCCGTTTGTGTTCACGATGACGATGGCACGGTCGGTGCGGCCGAGCTGCTTTAGCGTGAGCATCTCGAAAAATTCCTCATATGTGCCGATGCCGCCCGGGAGCACCACCGTTGCCTGCGAGCGCTCTTCCATGAGCTGCTTGCGCTCACGCATGGTGTCGGTGTAGAGCATTTCGGTGCAGTGCTCGTAAAGGATGCCGGGCTCGTTGAAAAATCGGGGTGCGATGCCGATTATCTCGCCGCCCATTTTATGCACTCCCCGTGCGGCTGCGCCCATGAGGCCTTCCCTGCCGCCGCCGAACACAAGTGCGTGACCGGCACTTGCCAAAAGCTCGCCGAGCTTTTCCGCTTCGGCATAATACACCGGCTCAAGCGTGGCGCTCGATGCGCCGTAAATGCAGATATTCATCAGTCGTCCATGTCCTCGAAAGCGTCAAGGCCCTTCTTTGCCTCGGGCTTATTGTCGCCGTGCTTGACGAATATCATGGTGACAAAGCTCAGTGCAACGAACACTGCGGCATACGGAAACAGCACCGTGTAGCTTATATTCCGCATGAGATAACCCGCTACGACGGGCGTTACGACCTGCGCCGCCATGGAGAAGGTGTAATAGTAGCCGGTGAACTTGCCGATATCCGAGCCCTTGCACATTTCAACGACCATGGGCAGGGAGTTGACATTGATGGCCGCCCATGCAAGGCCGACGAGCGCAAAGACGATGAACATGATGACATTTATGCTGCTGTAGGTCGTTGTCAGGAAGTAGCCGAGGCCGAAGCAGAACGCCAGCAGGATGATGCCCGCCATGATGGTGCGCTTTCTGCCGAATTTAGAGGCTAAAATGCCGATTGGAATGTAGCTGATGACAGCGCCGCCGGTGGCGATGAGAAGGCAGGTGGACGCTCCGCCCAGTGCCTGACCCATGACCTGTGATACATAGGTGGTGAACCATGTCTCGACCGCATTGTAGCCGATAAACCACAGTGCAATGGAGATGAGCAAAAAGCCGAGGCTCTTCTTGACATTCTTCGGCAGTGCCTCGTGGCCGCTGCCGTCGTCCTGTGCGAGGTTCCACTCGGGGTGCTCGGCCTCCAATTTGCGCTGCTCCTCGAGAAGCTTAGGCTCCTTTATGGTGAGGAACAAAATCGCAACGGCGACAAACATGATAGACGCAACGACGATAAACAGCGGCTGATAGTTGACATGCGCAAGACCTGCGACCTTGCTGTTGGGGTACATGACGGCAGCAACGCCGAGGTAGATAACTCCGCCGAGTGCGCCCATGAGGTTAATTATCGCATTGCCCTTGCTGCGCAGGGGCTTGGGGGTGATATCCGGCATGAGTGCGACAGCCGGAGAGCGGTAGGTGCCCATGGCAACGAGCAGCAGACCGAGCACGACGACGAAGGATACCGTCTTAAAAGTGCCGGGGGCTGCGGCATAGCTGTTATCGATAATGGGCAGAATGTTCATGAGGATGATGGCAAGACCCGTGCCGAACAGGATAAACGGCATACGCTTGCCTATCTTGGTATTCGTGCGGTCGGAGATGGAGCCGAACAGCGGAAGCAGAAACAGTGCAAGGATATTGTCCGCCGCCATGATAGCGCCGGAGTAGGTCTCGTTCAGGTGGAAGGTATTCGTGAGAATTAGGGGTACGATGCTGTTGTACATCTGCCAGAATGCGCATATAGACAAAAAGGCAAAGCCCGTCAGTATCGTGCGCTTGTTGTCAAGTTTCATATCAAACCTCCGATATATTGTACTGAGCATTTTATAACAAAATTGACATTTCCACAACAATTATTTTGCCATAAATATTTGACCTTAGCCGGTATATTGGTGTAGAATAGGGTCATGAACAAAAAATTACGGAGGTGCGCACAATGAAAACCCACGAAAAGCTTCTTCTCGAAGCCTCGTTAGCCGGTCTGGCAGCGCTCGGAGGACTTGTGTTCCTCGTTGCACCCGGCAGAGCAAGCAAGAAGGACAAGAAGCCGTTTATGTACAAGAATTTTGCTCACCGCGGTCTGCACAAAAAGGATAAGACCGTCCCCGAAAACTCGCTCGCCGCTTTTGAAAGAGCTTCCGCCTACGGCTACGGCATGGAGCTGGATGTTCAGCTTTCAAAGGACGGTCAGGTAGTCGTGTTCCATGACGATACGCTCAACCGTGTGTGCGGCGTCGATTCAAGGGTCGATGAAAAAACATATGATGAGCTGCGCCAAATGAGCCTTTGCGGCTCGACGCAGACTATCCCGCTGTTTTCGGAGGTACTCAAAACCGTCCGTGGCAGAGGTCCGCTCATCGTCGAGCTCAAAAACGGTAAGCGCAACGAGGAGCTTTGCGAAAAGACCTATGCACTGCTGGAAAAATACTCGGGCGAGTACTGCATCGAGAGCTTTAACCCCTTCATCGTCCGCTGGTTCAAGAAAAATGCCCCCGAGGTCATCAGAGGCCAGCTTGCAAATCCCCCGAAGGATTATAACGGCGAGGTTGGCCCCATAACGGCGGTCATCCTCGGCAACTGTTTGCTTAATTTCCTTGCCCGCCCGCAGTTTATCGCATATAAAATCACGCCGAAGCCGTTCACGGTGAAGCTGTGCGAGGCGCTGGGCGCAATGAAGGTCGCATGGACATCGCACGACTGGGTCAACGAGAAGTTCTACGACGCCGTCATCTTTGAGTTTTATAAGCCCAAGCTCAAATACAAAAAATATCGCAGGATATAATATAGAGAAATCCCCGAAGCGCTGCTTCGGGGATTTCTTAAATACTTGATCTGCTAATTAGCCTTTGTAGCCAAAGATCTTGTCGAGCACTTCAAACTCGTCCTGGGAGTTAGGCTCATTTCTTGCGATGATGTTTCTGATAAGACCATAGATGTCAGTGATAGGACCCAGATTCATTGTGTAATTCTCCTTTTTCATATGTATTACCGTTGCGCTTTTTGCGCTCTCACCCATATAAACGGCGAATTTCGTCGAATATTACACTTTTCAAAAAGTTTTTTTAATTTATTTTTTTAAAGTTTTTATCTTGTGCAATTTTTTATACTGCATAATACATAAATTTGAACAGCTCTAATTATTGAATTTAAACAAAATTTAAAATCTGACAAGATATTTAATCAGTTAAGTAACAAAAGGTGCAGAAATGCTTTCAGGATTTGATAATCTTTAGACAAATAAATGAAAAGCATCCGCACAAATATTTTTGAGCCGTCCAAACACGGCTCGTGGGAGAAAAATTTTGGTGGAGTGATAATATGAAGCACACTATTTCCGAGTGCATTTCGTTCTGGGGCAAGCTAAGCGAAAAGCACCGAAAGCGGCTTGAGGATAACACCATTTACCGCAGCTATCGGCGTGGAGAGAATGTCATCTTCAAAACAGTCAAAAAGGACGGGATAATTTTCGTCCTCGGCGGTGAGCTGAGGGTGTACCTCGCATCAGACAGCGGCCGTGAGGTCACGCTGTTTCACCTGAGTGAGGGCGATGCGTTCAGTATCATGACGGTCGATAACGCAAGCGACACGGATGTAGTCCCATCGCTCCAGGCGCTCGAGAGCACGCAGCTTGCATACCTCCAGCGCTCGGATATGGCGCCGGTGGCGTATGATGAGCCGCTGTTTGCAAAATTCGTCTACGAGACCTGCGCAAAAACCGCTCAGGCCATTCTCAACAACATCTACTACTGCATTTTCAACAGCGTGCGCAGCTGCATCTGCCGTGAGCTCGCCATACAGGATGCGCTGAACGGCTACGACGGCACGGTGCTCGTGACACACGAGGAGATAGCGAACAATCTAGGCACGACAAGGGTCGTCGTCAGCCGTGAGCTTGACCACCTGCGTGATCTGGGACTTATCCGCACCGGCCGAGGTAAGATTTATATTCTTGACAGAAAAGGACTTGAAGGCATCGCAAGCTGCCGAGAGAAATAGATAAATATTAAACAGAGATCATCGATCCCCCCCAATTCGTTGCGGCGGCTGTGGGAGCTGCCGCCGCAGCGGATACATAATACCGGAAGGACAACACTGTGGAAACCTATTTTATAAGTCAAAGATGTGTCGGCTGCGGCGGATGTCACTCAAGATGTCCCGCAGACTGCATCGATGCAAATATAAAGCCGTTGGTGATCGACCAGAATAAATGCATCCGCTGCGGCGTATGCTATCTTGCCTGCCCGATCAGAGCCATCGATAAGCGTGTAACTTACTGCACCTGAGGTGCAGACAAAAATAAAAATTTAGGAGGATCCACAATGTATTACAGCAGCGGCAACTACGAAGCTTTTGCTACCCCGAAAAAGCCCGAAGGTATCGACGAGAAATCAGCATACATAGTAGGCACCGGCCTTGCAGGTCTTGCGGCGGCCTGCTTCCTCATCCGTGACGCTCAGATGCCCGGCGAGCACATCACTCTGTTTGAGCACCTTCCCCTTGCAGGCGGCTCCTGCGACGGCATTTATGATGCGACCAAGGGCTTCATAATGCGCGGCGGCCGTGAGATGGATAACCACTTTGAGTGTATGTGGGATCTGTTCAAGTCCATCCCCTCCATCGTAAATCCCGGCGAGACCGTGTTCTCGGAATACTACCACCTCAATAAGGAGGACCCGAACTTCTCCCTGTGCCGTGTCACCGAAAAGCAGGGTCAGGATGCGCACACCGACAGAAAGTACGGCCTCACCCCCGGCGCCGCAACCCAGCTTCTGAAGCTGTTCATGGCAACAAATAAGTCCCTCGAGGATAAGAAGATCGACGATGTGTTCGACAACGAGTTCTACGAAACGAACTTCTGGACATATTGGCAGACGATGTTCGCCTTTGAAAAGTGGCACTCGGCTCTTGAGATGAAGCTGTATCTGCAGCGCTACATCCACCACATTGACGGTCTGCCCGATCTGAGCGCACTGCGCTTCACCCGCTACAATCAGTATGAGTCCATGATCCTGCCCATGTGCAAGTACATCACCGACCACGGCGGCAAGATCCTTTACGACACCACCGTTACCAACATCGTCTGCGACTGCACCCCCGAGAAGAAGGTCGCAAAGAAGATAGAGTACACGCAGGGCGGCGTTGAGAAGGTCATCGACCTCACCGAAAACGATCTCGTCATCTGCACCAACGGCTGCCAGGGCGACGCTTCCGCTTACGGTGATAACACCCACGCCCCCGTCGTCACCATCAAGAACGGCGAAGGTCCCTCCATTGAGATGTGGAAGAAGATCGCTGCTCAGGATCCGGCATTCGGCCGCCCCGAGAAGTTCTTCGCAGGCATCAAGGAGACCTCCTGGGAATCCTGGACTGTCGACACCGCAAACAAGCAGATACTCGACGCTATCCAGAAAATCTGCAAGCGTGATCCCCTGTCCGGCAAGGTCGTCACCGGCGGTATCGTCACCTGCCGTGACTCGAGCTGGCTCGTCAGCTGGACTATAAACCGTCAGGGTCAGTTCCAGGAGCAGCCCGATGATCATTGCCTCATCTGGGTCTACGGTCTCAACTGCTGGGACGATGAAGGCGACTTCATCAAAAAGCCCATGTATCAGTGCACCGGTATCGAGCTTGCAGCTGAGTGGCTGTACCATATCGGCATTCCCGAGGATCAGATCATGGATCTTGCGACCAACGAGTGCAACACCACTCCGTGCATGATGCCGTATGTCACCACCTTCTTCATGCCCAGAGCCGAGGGCGACCGCCCCAAGGTAGTTCCCGACGGTTCCGTCAACCTCGCATTCGTCGGCCAGTTCGCCGATACGCCCCGTGACACCGTGTTCACCACCGAATACTCCATCCGCACCGGCATGGAAGCGGTCTACACGCTGTGCAATGTCGACCGCGGTGTTCCCGAGGTCTGGGGCTCTGTGTACGATGTGCGTGACCTGCTGTACGCAACAAGCAAGCTGCTCGACGGCAAGAAGCCTGCCGAGTTCCTGCTCCCGAGCATCATGCCGCTGCTTGGCCTGCTGAAGGAGCCTCTGACGAACAATGTCGTCGTGGATCTCCTCAAAAAGTACGGCATCGTATAATGCCAGTGTTGCCTTCGGTTTTTGTATCGTGTATAAAAAGCGGAGGTTTAGGAAGCGGCTCTCCCACGCCGCTTCCTTTTTATATGCAAAAAACTGCGGATCAGTCGTCCGCAGTTTTTTCAGAATATTGAGAATATAACGAGCAGCACGGCGAGAAACGCAAAGTTGAAGGCAGAAAACTCAATGATAAAGCGCTTTGCGCCCTTCGGCTCATGCCGCATATATTCGTTAAAGGTTATGAGGCTTGCAAGCGAAGCGATGAGCGTTCCCGCTCCGCCGATGTTCACACCTCTGAGAAGCTCAGCATAGTTTTGCGTAAACTGCGACAGCAGTATCGCCGACGGAACATTGCTTATCACCTGGCAGGAAAGCGCCGAGTACAAAAGCGTGTTTTTATCCATGAGCGCCGAGAAAAAATCACGCACGGCATCTATCCTTGCCATGTTGCCGGCAAAAACGAAGAAAAACACGAATGTCAGCAGCAGCGAATAATCCACCGCCTCCAGGGCGTGGCGGTCTGTGACCAAAAGCACCGCCGGAATGACCGCAAGTCCGACCCACAGCGGAAGCACACGCAAAACGACGGCGACCGCCACCGCAAACAGAGCAATGTAGAGCGCAGTGGGCTTCGGCCTAAGCTCCACGGTTTTTCCGCTCACGCTCAGCGGCTCTGATCTGACGAACAGACAGCACACCGTGATTAGCAGCATCGACACCAGAAACGGCGGCAGCATGATGCGCAGAAACTCCGCCGTTGGAATGCCGTATTTCGTGTACAGATACAGATTCTGCGGGTTGCCGAACGGAGTCAGCATGCCGCCGAGATTTGCCGCCATATTCTGCATTATAAATGTAAACGGCAGATACTTCTCCTTGCCTGTGGACGACAGGACAAAATAGCCCAGCGGCAGGAAGGTCAGCAGCGCCGTATCGTTCGTGATGAGCATCGAGCCGAGAAAGCTTATATATACCAGCACAAGGATGCACATACGGCTGGTTTTGAACACCCGCACGATGCGGCAGGCAATGATATAGAAAAAGTCAACATCCCTCAGAGCGCAGACCACGGCAAGCACACAGAAAAGGCAGATAAGCGTTTTCATGTCAAGATAGCCTGCGTAGGCGCTGTCAACGGGTACAAACAGCACGGTCACCGCTGCTGCGGCAAACGCCGTAAGCATCACCGCATTATGCTTTGCAAAGGCTTTTATGCGCACTGCCTGTACCCCCATTCTTTCTCACAAATTCGGTATTATATCACTGTTTGCCGGTAAATCAAGAAAAAAGGAGCCTTGGGCGGATTCAGATAAGGATAAAACGGTTTTGTCAGGCTCTTTTCCGCCCATACTTCACAAAAATCTCCGGTAATACACAAAGTATTGCCGGAGATTTGTTGTTTAAGTTGA
>DQDL01000047.1:0-8820 GCA_003533405.1 Clostridiales bacterium
TAGTTCTTTGACAGTCTGAAAAATGAAGCCTGCACCGCAGGCTTCATTTTATTGTTATATCGTTTTTCGGTACATTCGACCAATCGAAGGTTTTCAACAGCTCCTGCGCACTGATTGGCTTCCCGTCACCCAAACCTAATTGTGCGGCAAGATATCCGAGGATTTCTTCCGCAGAGCGATCTATTCTTAAATTGAGCATATTCAGGTCGCCTTCACGCTTTGAAAGCTTCCTGCCATCCTCGGCCAGCAGCAGGGGGGCGTGGCAGTATTCCGGCGGTGAGCCGCCCAGCTCGCTTATGAGCCATATCTGCCGTGCCGTTGAGCTTAAGAGGTCGCGACCGCGGACGACACGGTCAATGCCCATGTCCATGTCATCGAACGACACTGCAAGTTGATAGGCAAAAACGCCGTCTGAGCGTCTTATGATGAAGTCCCCGCCATCGGCGAGGTTCTGCCTTATGCGCCCATAGTGCCCATCAACAAAAATTATTTCCTTATCCGGCACACGAATTTTCCACGCAGGTCTCTTGCCGAGCTTTTCAAGCTCAAGTCTCTCTGCTTGGCTCATGTGTCTGCACTTGCAGCCCGTGTCATGCGTACATTCGCCCGGGTGCGGCGCAGAAGCGGCCAAGCGCTGGCTGCGGCTGCAATAGCAGGGGTAGAGCATGCCACGCTTTAAAAGTAGGTCGAATATATCCTCGTAAAGCGCCGTTCGGCTGCTTTGATAAAACTCCTCAGTGAGTTCGTTATCCCAGTCAAGACCGAGAAAGCATAGGTCATCTGCAAGCTGCAAGGCATATTCTCTTGAACACCTGTCCGGGTCTAGATCCTCTATCCGCAATATAATTTTTCCGCCCTTGGAGCGAGCATCCAACCAAGCAAGCAGGTATGACGAGAGATTTCCCAAGTGCATAACACCGCTCGGACTTGGTGCAAAACGCCCTGTAACAGTAGCTTTTTTATACATAATTTGCCCTTTGTTTAGATTTGATGCATATATTTTATCATATTAACGGGAAAATTTAAATAAACAACTATCATTTTTTCTAAACATGTGATATAAAGAGTATATAAAATTGTGTTGGGAGGGCAAATATGGCTACTTCGACGAAAGAATCCCTAGGTAATGCTCTCAAAAAGATGCTTACCATCAAGCCTATCGATAAGATAACCATAAAAGACCTTGTTGAGGAGTGCGGCGTTAACCGCCAGACCTTCTATTATCACTTTGATGATGTTTATGACCTGCTCGAGTGGGTGTTTGAGGAGGACGCAAACAGGACTTTGCCGCAGGAGATACTGTATGAGAATTGGCGTGAGAATGTTCTCACATTCTTTCATTATCTCTACAACAATAAGCTCTTCGTCCTGAATGTCTATAACTCCAACAACCGCTCGTACTTCCTGCGTTATTTTAAGCGCAGACTGCACTACTGCATCCACAGCTTTGCTGTTATCGTTGCAGAGGGCAAAAATATCGAGTGGTCCGACCTTGAGTTCGTTTGCGAATTTTACGCAAACGGCATTGTCGGCCTTATCTCGCAGTGGCTCGACAGGAACATGGAGCTGCCTCCCGAGATAACCGAGGAGAAGTTCATCAAGGTGCTTGACGGCAGTATCGAGAGCATGCTGTCGAGGTTTCAGAAAAACTGAATATTGACAGGCTGCGGGTCTTCGCCATATGTGAAGACCCGCATTTTTGTGTTGAAAGAAAAGAGAAAAAAGGATATAATAATTTAGTTTAAAAGAGGTGACGAGATGAAAGAGCAAAAGACAAATGTAATGCGCCTTTTAGAGCAGAAAAAGATAAGCTACACGCCGCATGAGTACCCGCATGGTGACGAGGCCGTTGACGGTCAGGCCGTTGCACGAATATGCGGTCAGAACCCCGAGCAGGTGTTCAAAACGCTCGTTGCAAGGGGTGCAAGCAAGACGATATATGTGTTCGTCATTCCTGTCACGGGCGAGCTCGACCTTAAAAAGGCGGCGAAGGCCAGCGGGGAAAAGTCCGTTGCGATGATCCATGTCAGCGAGATTAATGCGCTGACGGGCTATGTCAGGGGCGGCTGCTCACCGGTGGGCATGAGAAAGCAGTACAAAACATTTTTTAATATAAGCGCAGCAGATAAGCCGACAATTATGGTCAGCGCAGGCAAGATAGGCTATCAGGTCGAGCTTGCGCCGGACGAGCTTGTGAAGCTCACCCGTGGAAGCTACGCACAATTGGTGTAATTTAAATGGAAAACAGCATTGTGATCAAAGGCGCAAGAGCCAATAACCTTAAGAATATCGATATTGAGATACCAAGAGACAAGCTCATCGTCATGACCGGCGTGTCCGGCAGCGGCAAATCCAGCCTTGCCTTCGACACTATCTATGCCGAGGGGCAGAGGCGATATGTAGAGAGCCTATCGTCATACGCAAGGCAGTTTCTCGGACAGATGGATAAGCCGGACCTTGATAATATACAAGGACTTTCTCCGGCGATATCCATCGACCAAAAGACTAGCTCGAGAAATCCCCGCTCGACCGTCGGCACGGTGACGGAGATATACGACTACATGCGTCTTTTGTGGGCACGCATCGGCGTGCCGCACTGCCCGAAGTGCGGTAAGGAGATAAAGCAGCAGACGATAGATCAGATAATCGACCAGCTCATGCTTCTGCCCGAGGGCACCAAGCTTCAGATACTCGCACCTGTTGTAAGGGCGAGAAAGGGCGAGTATGTGAAGGTATTTGAGGACGCACGAAAGTCCGGCTATGTAAGAGCAAGGGTGGACGGCAGCATTTATGACCTGTCCGAGACCATTAAGCTTGAAAAAAACAAAAAGCACGACATTGAGATAATCGTCGACAGAATCGTAATTAAGCCCGAGATAACCCGCAGGCTCACGGACTCTGTCGAGACGGCGGCTTCGCTTGCAAACGGCCTTGTTATCGCCGATGTGATAAGTGAAAACCGCGAGATACTCTTTTCGCAGAACTACGCCTGCGAGGACTGCGGCATATCCATAGAGGAGCTCACGCCGAGAATGTTCTCGTTCAACACGCCCTACGGCGCTTGCCCGACCTGCGACGGTCTCGGTATGCAGCTTCTCGTTGACCCGGAGCTTATCGTGCCTGACGAAAGCCTGAGCCTTGCTGCCGGCGCCGTTCAGGCAAGCGGCTGGTCATCCGGCGGCAATGATTCTATCGCAAAGATGTACTATAGCGCACTGGCGAAAAAATACGGCTTTACGCTGGACACACCCTTTAAGGACCTTCCCAAGGAGGCCAAGGACGCACTGTTCTACGGCACTAAGGGTGAGCCGCTCGACCTTTTGTATGAAAGAGAGAGCAAAAACGGCTCGTTCTCGGGCAAATATTCAAAGCCCTTTGAGGGCATCTGCAATAACCTTGAGCGCCGCTATCACGAGACGCAGAGCCCCGCAATGCGTGCGGATATCGAGGAGGTCATGTCCGAGATTACCTGCCCGACCTGTGGCGGCCTGAGACTGCGCAAGGAAGCACTGGCGGTCATCGTTGGCGGTAAAAACATTGCGCAGATGAGCGACATGTCCATCACCGAAGCGATAGACTTTGTCGATAGCTTGGTTTTGACCGAAAAGCAGCAGATAATTGCGGCTCAGATATTAAAGGAGATAAAGGTCAGGCTCGGGTTTCTTAAAAATGTCGGCCTGCAGTATCTCACACTGTCAAGAGGTGCGGTGACACTCTCCGGCGGCGAGAGCCAGAGGATAAGGCTCGCTACACAGATAGGCTCGTCGCTTATGGGCGTTCTGTATATCCTCGATGAGCCGAGCATCGGTCTGCACCAGCGTGATAACGAAAAGCTTCTGAAAACTCTCAAGGATCTGCGAGATCTCGGCAACACGCTCATTGTTGTTGAGCATGACGAGGACACCATTCGGGCAGCGGACTTTGTCGTGGATATCGGCCCCGCTGCGGGCGTTCACGGCGGCGAGGTGGTCTGCGCCGGAACGGTCGATGAGATTTGCGCCTGCGAGCGCTCGGTGACGGGGCAGTACCTCAGCGGCAGAAAGGTGATACCCGTACCCAGCGAGCGCAGACCTGCCGACAAGGGCTTTATCACCGTTCACGATGCAAGAGAAAATAACCTGCGGGGCATCGATGTATCGTTCCCCAAGGGCGTTGTTACCTGTGTGACCGGCGTGTCCGGCAGCGGCAAGTCCTCGCTTGTAAATGAGATCCTGTATAAGACCGTTGCTCTTGAGAAAAACAGAGCCAAGACGAAGCCCGGCAAATGCGGCGGCGTGACGGGACTTGAGAATATCGACAAGGTCATCAACATCGACCAAAGCCCCATCGGCAGAACGCCCCGTTCAAATCCTGCGACATATACGGGACTGTTTAACGATATCCGTGAGCTTTTCGCCTCGACCGAGGACGCAAAGCTCCGTGGCTATCAGTCGAGCAGGTTTTCCTTCAATGTCAAGGGCGGACGCTGCGAAGCCTGCAAGGGCGACGGCCTGCAGAAGATAGAAATGCACTTCCTGCCCGATGTCTATGTACCCTGCGATGTCTGCAAGGGCAAGCGATATAACAGAGAGACGCTCGAGGTCAGGTACAAGGGCAAGAATATCTACGAAGTTCTTGACATGACGGTCGAGGAAGCAAGAGATTTCTTTGCAAACCTGCCTAAGATACGAAGCAAGCTCGATACGCTGTACGATGTCGGCCTTGGGTATATAAAGCTCGGTCAGTCGAGCACGACCCTGTCCGGCGGTGAGGCGCAGCGAGTAAAGCTTGCAACGGAGCTTTCAAAGCGCAGCACGGGCTCGACTATCTATATCTTAGACGAGCCGACGACCGGCCTGCACATGGCTGATGTGCACAAGCTCATTTATATAATCAACCGACTTGCCGATGCGGGCAACACCGTTGTTATTATAGAGCATAACCTTGATATCATAAAATCCTGCGACTATATCATCGACCTTGGTCCCGAGGGCGGCAGCGGCGGCGGAACGGTCGTTTTCACAGGCACACCCGAGCAGTGCGCCGACTGCAAGAACAGCTTTACCGGCCAGTTTCTTAAAAACTGCTTTGACCCGACCGTGCTCAGTCTCATATAATGCACAAAGGAGGCTGGGTATGTTAGTCGATTTTATAGTAGGACTTGCGATAGCAACAATACTTCTTATCATGCTTTGGGCGCTCAAGGGCCTGTTGCTCACGCCAATAGCGAGCGGAGAGAACACCGATATAAGCATTGAGCTTCGGGTCACGGGCGGTGAGCCGAAGCTTGAGCAGACCATAAAGGGCTTTGTGTGGCTGCGTGATAACGGCACACTAAGGGCAAATTTGCGCATAGACGCTTGCAATGCCGATTCCGCTGCGAAGCACATTGCCGAGTCTTATGCCGAGAAATACGGCTATATTACACTATCAAAAGATGGAGAGAGCTATGGTAGAGCAAACTGAGATAAACGGAATAATAAGCTCAGTCATTTATCTTAACGACGAAAACGGCTATGCCGTCGTGCGTATGGAGACAGACAGCGGCGAGATGGTCACTGCCGTCGGCTGCCTTCCGTATATCGCACCGGGTGAGATGATTTCTGCCGAGGGCTCGTGGGTGACACATGCCCAGCACGGCAGGCAGTTTAAGATAGAGCAGTCAAACAGGCTGCTGCCGACCTCAGCCGACGGCATTTATGAGTATCTTGCCGGGAGCACCGTTAAAGGCATTGGTCCCGCTACGGCGGCACTCATCGTTGACAGGTTTAAGGAAAAGTCACTTGATATACTCGAAATGCACCCGGAAAAGCTTGCGGAGATAAAGGGCATCAGCCTTACCAAGGCAAAGGATCTGAGCGCAAGCTTCAAAAAGCAGGCAGGAGTGAGACGGCTAACGGAGTTTTTGTGCGCTTATGGCATTAAGCCGCTCGTTGCGCTGAAGCTATATAGAGCCTACGGGTCGGCGGCGCTTGAAACGGTGCACGAAAACCCGTACATAATTGCCGCAAGCCACATCGGCGCAAGCTTTGCCGAGGCTGATAATCTCGCCCTTGAGCTCGGCATCGAGGGCGACAGCATAAACAGAATTTCTGCCGCCGTTTTGTTTGAGCTTCAGCACAACAGCGGCAACGGCCACTGCTTCATCCCGAGAGATAAGCTCATCGCTGCGACCTCGCAGCTCATATCCGTACCTGCCGACTTGGTGTCCGATGCTATCGACAGCCTGTCGGAACACGGCGGACTTGTATGCGACACGGTAGCAAACCTTGATGTCTGCTACCTTGCCGAGCTTTATGAGGCCGAGACCTATACGGCAGAACACCTTAAAAGCATGGCCGGACTAAAAACCAAGAGCAGCGCCAACATCGAACGGCTGATAACCAAGCTTGAAAACCTGTATGACATCAGCTATGCGCCGCTTCAAAAGCAGTCGATCGAGCTTGCGCTCAATAACCGCATACTCGTCATCACCGGCGGCCCCGGCACGGGCAAAACCACGATATTAAAGGGCATCTTGAGCCTTTACGATGAGCTTGAGCTTGAAACGCTGCTTGCTGCCCCGACCGGCAGAGCGGCAAAGCGCATGAGCGAACTCACCGGCAGGGAAGCATCCACGATACATAGGCTGCTCGGTGCTAAAATGGCCGAGGACGGCCAGTCTGTCATTTTCTCCAAGCACGAAGGCGACCCATTAAATTGTGATGCGCTGGTTCTGGACGAGTGCTCGATGGTTGACATAACACTTATGAGCTCGCTTTTAAAGGCACTAAAACTCGGGTGTAGGCTCGTGTTAGTCGGCGACGCCGACCAGCTGCCGTCCGTTGGCCCGGGCAATGTTTTTTCTGATATCATACGAAGCCAGACCGTGCCCACCGTGCGCCTGACGGAGATTTTCCGCCAAAAGGGCGACAGCCGCATCGTGCGCAATGCACATATGATAAACAGGGGAGAGCACCCCGACTTTGAGGCCAACACCGGCGATTTTTTCCGCCTGCGCAGGCTCAAGGGCGGTACGGCGGTCGAGACCATTGTCGAGCTGTGCGCACGAAGACTTCCCGAGAACATGAAGATACCATCTGCAAGTATTCAGGTGCTTTCGCCCACGAGAAAAGGCGAGACAGGCACCGCGAACCTCAATAAACGCTTGCAGGCGGCGCTCAATCCGCCAAGCGAGAGCAAAAAGGAAAAGCTTTTCGGCGAAGCGGTATTTCGTGTCGGCGACAGGGTCATTCAGATCAAAAATAATTACGACACCATATGGAAAACCAAAGGCGGCGTAAGCGGCGCAGGCGTTTATAACGGTGATATCGGAACGATCGCACAGATTGATCCCATTACCGAGACGCTGACCGTTGACTTTGAGGACAAGCTTGCGACCTACAGCTTTGAGATGCTCAACGAGCTTGAGCACGCTTGGGCGCTGACGGTGCATAAATCGCAGGGCAGCGAGTATAGAGCCGTTGTGCTTGCCCTAAGCGGCGATGTTCAGATGCTCCTCACAAGGGGCGTGCTTTATACGGCGGTCACAAGGGCAAAGGAGCTGCTCATCATGGTCGGTGACGATAATATCGCCCACCGCATGATAGATAACAACAAACAGTCGAGGCGCTACAGTGCGCTGCGTTTGAGGCTCATTGCGGATGATTAATCTTTTTGATTACATACTTGACCTCATCTATCCGCCGAAATGCGTGTTCTGCGGCAAGGTCATCGACAAATCGGATATATGCAACGACTGCGTGAAAACGCTGCCGTACACAAAGGGCGACAACATCTATCAGAAGTTTCCTTTTGTCGATAAATGCATATCACCGCTTTATTACAAGGACTATGTTCGCCGTGCCGTGCTGCGCTTCAAATTTTCCGGCTGCTCGTGCTACAGCCGCAGGCTGGGCGCAATAATGTCGGAATGTGCCGAAAATAATCTTGATTGCGGCAGTATTGATATGATATCATGTATACCGTTAAGCAAGAAACGGCTTCACGACAGAGGGTATAACCAAGCCGAGCTCTTAGCAGAGGAGATATCCAAGAATGTCGATGTTAAATTTGTGCCGACACTCAAAAAGATAAAGAACAACACGGCGCAGTCGACCATAAAGGATGCAAAGCAAAGAGCGATAAATGTCGTCGGAGCGTACACGGTCATTGACCCTGTTGCGGTCAAGGGTAAGTATATACTGCTCGTTGACGATGTGGTCACGACGGGTTCGACCGTCTCGGAATGTGCGAGAATGCTCAAGAGAGCAGGCGCAAAGGCTGTTTACTGCATAACTCTTGCACGCCGTGAAGATTGATATTTGCTCAATAGGGATAGAATTATAACAAAAGTCGCCGATAAACGCTCGGCGGATTGGAGAAAACTATGGTAATATTTGAAAGAGATATCGCAATAGATATGGGAACCTCGTCAACGCAGGTTTTCGTTGCCGGAAGCGGCGTTGCGCTGCGTGAGCCGACGGTCGTTGCCGTCGACAAGAACAGCGGCAGGATGCTCAAGATAGGCGAGGAGGCCAAGAAAACGCTTGGTCGCACGCCCGCAAATGTCGTTGCGATACATCCCATAAGCAACGGTGTTATATCCGACTACGACATGTCGGCAATGATGCTTCGTGAGCTTGTCAGCCGAGTGACCTCGTTCAGCCTGTTTAAGCCCAGACTTTTGATGTGCGTTCCCAGCAGCATCACCGGCGTTGAGGAGCGTGCGATAATCGATGCTGCCATAGAGGCGGGGGCCAGAAAGGTGTATCTTGTTGAGAACGCCGTTGCCACCGCCGTCGGCGCAGGCGTGGATATCAACAAGGCCGACGGTCACATGGTCATCGATATCGGCGGCGG
>DQDL01000047.1:9052-9780 GCA_003533405.1 Clostridiales bacterium
GATATCGGCGGCGGCACAACGGATGTTGCCGTTGTCTCGATGGGCGGTGTTGTCGAGTGCGAGTCTATAAAGACCGCAGGCTACAGCTTTGACGAGGCGATCATCAGATACATCAAGAAAAAGCACAATCTCCTCATCGGTGAGAGAACTGCCGAGGAGCTCAAAATAAGCATCGGCGGCATCGAACTCAAGGGCGGCGTTGACTCTATTGAGGAGGTCAAGGGCAGAGACCTCATGACCGGCCTTCCCAAGACCGTTGAGGTCACTGCATCCGAGCTTGTCGATGTCCTCAGAGAGCCCGCAGGGCTGATCCTCGAGAGCGTGCATGCCGTTTTGGAGAGAACTCCGCCAGAGCTTATCGGTGACCTTGCCGACAACGGCATCATCATGTCTGGCGGCGGAAGCATGATCTTCGGCATGGATACCCTCGTTGAAAACAGCACCGGCATAAGCACCATGCTTGTTGATGACCCCATTGCATGCACGGTCCACGGCGCAGGCAAAATGCTCGGCAGGCTTGACTATATGCAGGACGGCATGATGAACTTCTTAAGAAACAGAGAAATGAAAAACTGAATATAAAAAGAATACGGAGGATAAAGACATGAAAAAGCTTTCCCGATTCAGCGCACTGCTGCTGGCAGTCCTGATGACCCTGAGCCTTGCGGCCTGCGGTGGTGGCGGTCAGTCGACCGACAAGGAGTTTTCCGCCGGTGTGACCGATGGAA
>DQDL01000047.1:9960-11173 GCA_003533405.1 Clostridiales bacterium
GTGACCGATGGAAACACCTATACCAATGAGTATTTCGGCTTTGCCGCAACTCTTGACGAGAATTGGACGATGCTCTCCGATGAGCAAATCGCTCAGGTAACCGGCCAGACAGCGGAAATTCTTGACGATGACAACTTGTCTAAGATGTACGAGGACGGCAAGGTCGTCATGGAGATGTACGGCGTCCGCAGCGACAACTCAACCGTAAACATTACCGTTGAGAACCTTGGACTAATAAACGGCGCAAAGTATGACGAGAGCGGCTATGCCGACGAGGCTATAAAGCAGCTTCCCGACCAGCTTGCAACTGCGGGCTTTGAAAATGTTCAGATCGATAAAACAACCGTTACCTTCGCCGGGGCTGAGCATACCGGCATCACCATCACTGCAACTCTTCAAGGCACACCTGTGCAGGAGATTGCAGCATGTATTAAGGTCGGCAACTATGTCGCACTTATAACTGCAGTCACCTTTGGTGACAGTAGCCCGAGCGAGATACTCGACCTGTTCAAGGCAATTTAATAGTTTTAGACAGCAAAAAGGCACACCGAGAGGTGTGCCTTTTCGTTTATGCTCCTACGGGGAGCGGCGGCTCTGTGTTGTCGGGAGTCTGACGCTTCATGCCGACCTTTAACAGCAGCGGCGTTATAAGCGTCGTGACAATAACGACGAGGACAACTGCGGGGAACATCGTTCCGGCGATAAGACCTGCCATGCTGCCTTTTTGCGCAACTATCAGTGCGACCTCACCACGGGACACCATACCAAGACCTATCGATATGGAATCATAGGTCTTGAACCCTGTGAGCCTTGCACCGAGCCCGCAGCCGATTATCTTTGTGATTATAGCAACTGCCGTCAGAACCACGGCAAACAGTATCAGATTACCGTTGAGCCCTGCCAGCTCCGTTTTGATGCCTATCGAGGCAAAGAAGATAGGGGAGAAGAACATGTAGCTCATCTTGTTCGTGCAGTCGAAGATATACTCCGTGGTCTTTCTCGTTCCGCTGAGCATAACGCCCGCAAAGTATGCGCCGGTTATATCGGCAATGCCGAAAAACTCCTCTGAAGCGTAGCTCACCGCAAGGCAGAACGCCAGAGCAAAGATAGCGGTGCGTTTTTTGCCGCCCCACTTCCTGCCGACGAAGAATTTGCGTACGATGAATGCGATGACCGCAAGGAATATGAAGTATACGACGATGCGAAGCAGAAT
>DQDL01000047.1:11380-18658 GCA_003533405.1 Clostridiales bacterium
TATGAAGTATACGATGATGCGAAGCAGAATGGTGATAGGCTTAACACTGCTGTCGGTAAAGCCGGTCAGGACTGTCAAAACAACGATGCCGAGTATATCGTCAATGACGGCGGCCGCCATGATGGCGGTTCCCACACGGCTTTTGAGCTTGCCTATCTCACGCAGGGTCTCGACCGTTATCGAGACCGAGGTCGCCGTGAGCACCACACCGATAAATGCGGCCTTGAGCATTTTGCTCGGGTCAGGTTCGGAGTTAAACAGCAGATAGCAGCCCGCACCGCCCAAGAACGGCACGATAACGCCGATAGAGGCGATGACAAGTGCGGATAGACCGGTGTTTTTAAGTTCTTTAACATCCGTCTCAAGGCCGGCATTGAACATGAGGACGATAACGCCGATCTCGGCAGCCTTTATGAGAAAGTCCGTCTCGCCTATCAGCCCAAAGCAGCTTGGCCCGAGCAGCAGACCGGCGATAAGAGCACCGACGACCTGCGGCATGTTGACCTTTTCACTCGCAACGCCCAAAACCTTTGTCGAAAGCAGGATTATCGCAATAGCAATAATGAAGCTGTAATCCATTTTAATTACCCCCAAAAATGATTTCTAAACGGATTGTAGCTCCCGAAATATCAAATGGCAAGTTAAGTTTCCGCTCTAGGAATAAGGGGTGTTAACCTCCGTTAATTACCCGACAAAGACATGAAAAAACCGGCTCGGTATTATTCCGAGCCGGTTTGAAACTAATTAGATTTTGCTGTTTATCCAAGCGAGAATGTCCGCGTAGACCTCGTCCTTGTTTATCTCGTTTAGCATCTCGTGTCTGCCGCCGGGATAGAGCTTGATGCTGACATCCTTCATGCCCGCCTCAAGGAAGTTGTTGTATGCCTTCTGTACGCCCTTGCCGCACTCGCCTACGGGATCCATGTCACCGGACATGAAGTAAACGGGCATATCCTTGTTCATAGCGGTGAGGTTTTTCTTGCTCGTAATGAACTTAACACCCGTCATCATGTCACGGAACAGGCTGCATGAGGGAATAAAGCCGCAGAGGGGGTCGTCGATGTATTTTTGAACATTGGCCTCGTCTCTCGACAGCCAGTCATATTCGGTCTTGGGATTATCGTATATCTTATTGTAGCTGCCGAATGCAAGATTGTTGAGGAATTTGCTGTAGTGGTGAGCACCCCTGAGGCCGGTAACGAGATTGCCCATGAAAAGGCCGCCATTAACAAGGGCTGCACCCTGATTGCCTGTGCCGCTGATTATCGCTGCATTAAATGCATCGGGGTAACGGATTAGCAATGTGCGGGTCATGAAGCTTCCCATGCTGTGACCGAAAACGATGATGGGCAGCTCGGGGTAATTTTCATGCATAGCAAGTCTGAGCACTTCCTCGTCACGCACGACATAGTCCCAGCCGTTGTCATACGCAAAGAAGCCGGTCTGCTCCTCGCATTCGATGCTCTTGCCGTGACCGAGATGGTCGGTGCCAACGGCGATGATGCCGTTATCGGCAAGAAAGCTCATGAACTCGTCATAGCGGCCTATATACTCGGCGATGCCGTGGATTATCTGCACGATGGCTCTAGGCTCTGCGTCGGGAACGCACATGCGGGCGTGGATCTTGTTTTTGCCTGTGCTCGAATTAAAATAGAAATCCTTAAAAGTAGGCATAGAAATAATCCTCTCTTTGTGTTATAGTGTTATCTAGGAATGATTTTATATCGAGATAATACATTAGTCAACAAAAAACTGGAGGAACAGACATGAACGGTTATGTTATAGCTCTTGATCAGGGCACTACCAGCTCAAGAGCGATAATCTTTGACTCGAACGGTATTCCCGTTTCCATAGGGCAGTATCCCTTCCCGCAGATATTCCCGAAGCCCGGCTGGGTAGAGCACGACCCCATGGTCATTCTCGACACGCAGCTTCGTGCAATGGCCGAAGCCTTTGAGAAAAGCGAGCTCTCGCCCACGGATATCGCAGGCATAGGCATAACAAACCAGCGTGAGACAACTATCGTTTGGGATAAAAACACCGGCAAACCCGTGTATAATGCGATAGTTTGGCAGTGCAGAAGAACTGCACCCATGTGCGAGGAGCTAGTTAAAACCGGCATCGGTGACTATGTTCAGGAAAAGACGGGGCTGCTCATTGATGCATATTTTTCCGGCACAAAGATAAAGTGGATACTCGACAATGTCCCCGGTGCAAGGGAAAGAGCCGAGAGAGGCGAGCTGCTGTTCGGCAATGTCGACTCGTGGCTTATCTGGAATCTCACCGGCGGCAAAGCTCATGTTTCAGACTATTCAAACTGTTCGAGAACTATGATATTTGATATCAACGAGCTCAAGTGGGACGAAAAGCTCTGTGACGCACTCGGCATCCCCATTAGCATGCTGCCCACGCCCGTGCCCTCATCGATGATATACGGTAAGGTGGCGGCCGGCATAAGCGGCATTGAGATACTTGCCGGAACTCCCGTTTGCGGCAGCGCAGGCGACCAGGCGGCGGCACTGTTCGGTCAGGGCTGCATCGACCGTGGTCAGGCGAAGAACACCTACGGCACCGGCTGCTTTACTCTTATGAACACCGGCAATCAGTCGGTCAGAAGCAAAAACGGCCTTGTAACGAGTGTCGCATGGTCAATTAACGGCGAGACTACATACGCCCTCGAGGGCAGCGTATTTAACGCAGGCAGCACCATTCAATGGCTGCGTGACGAGGTCGGCCTTCTCGGAACATCGTCCGAGTGCGAGGCACTTGCGACCTCCGTTCCCGATAACGGCGGCGTTTACCTCGTGTCTGCATTTACGGGACTTGGTGCACCAAGATGGGATATGTACGCAAGAGGTGCGATAGTCGGCCTTACAAGGGGCTGCACAAAGGCACATATTGCAAGAGCGGCGCTTGAAGGCATTGCCTATCAGGTCAAGGATCTCTTGGACGCCATGGAATCCGACGCCGGTGAAAAACTCTCCGTTCTGCGAGTTGACGGCGGCGCTTCGGTCAACAACTTCCTACTGCAGTTCCAGTCGGATCTACTCAGAAAGCCCATTGACCGTCCGCAGATGGTCGAGACCACGGCGTTCGGTGCAGCGTTCCTTGCGGGTCTTGCAGCCGGCGTTTGGAGCAGTGTTGACGAGATAAAGAAGCTTAGAAAATCAGACAGAGTATTTGAGCCCGTTATGGATGAAAGTGATGCCGAGAAGCTGCACGCAACATGGCTGCGTGCCGTCGAGCGTTCGGCAAATTGGGAAGAATAATGGAACAGGTTTTAGTAGTAAAAAGAGAAAAGATCGAAAAATTTATAGCAGGCAAAAACGGCCTTATAACCGAAAATGTGCCGGAGCTGCTTGAAGTTATCCGAAATGAGCATGAGTATATGCCAAGAGCCGAAGCCGAGGAGCGGCCGGATTTTAAGCAGATAATCCCCTATGTTATCCTGCGTCGGGGCGACAAGGTGTTTGTCACCCGCAGGCTCAACAAGGGCGGGGAGGCAAGGCTTCACGGCAAGATATCCATCGGTGTCGGCGGACACATAAACCCCGTTGACGAGCAGGGCGACATGCTCATGAAGGGGCTTTGGCGTGAGATACACGAGGAGGTCGAGCTCCAAAACCACGGCGAGCTTTGCTCCTGCGGCTTTATAAACGATGACTCGAACAGCGTCGGCAGCGTTCACCTCGGTGCATGCTTCACGCTTGAGACCGAGGGCGAGGTATCCGTCAAGGAGACCGAAAAGCTCGAAGGTCTGTGGATGACCCTGCCGGAGCTCAATGCAAACTACGACTTCATGGAAACATGGACGCAGATAGCGCTGGAGGTGCTCTGAGTGGACATTTTCAGACCCGCAGACATTCTGCTGCCGAATGTTGATGACATGACAGCATGGAGCGTCGTTGCCTGCGACCAGTTCACCTCCGAGCCCGAGTATTGGCAGCAGGTGCATAAGATAGCGGGAGACAAGCCCTCGGCGCTTAATATGATCCTGCCCGAGGCGGAGCTTGGCATTAAAGACGCCGAGACCGAGAGTAAGAAAATTTACTCCGTCATGCGCAGTTATCTTGAAAACGGCGTGTTTACCGAGCTTGAGGACAGCTTTTTGTATATTGAGCGAACGCTTTCCGACGGAACGGTCAGACCGGGGCTTATCGGTATGCTCGATCTTGAAGCCTATGACTGGACGGAGGGCTCAGTTTCGCCTATACGGGCGACCGAGCATACGGTCGAGGATAGGCTGCCGCCACGCATTCGTGTGCGTGAAAAGGCGCTCGTTGAGATGCCGCATATAATGGTGTTTATAGACGACCCCAAAGATCATGTTTTTTCCTCGGTCAAGCAGGGAAAGCTTTTGTATGACTTTGAGCTCATGCAGCACGGCGGCCATATCAAGGGCTGGCAGGTCTCGGACAATGCCGCAATAGAAGCTGCCATAGATAAGCTTGGCGATAAAGATGAGCTTATAAAGAAGTACGGCAGTGCCGATGACCCGATAATATTTGCGATAGGTGACGGAAATCACAGCGTTGCCGCCGCAAAGCAGTATTGGGAGGAGATAAAGCCCACGCTCAGTGAGGAGGAAAGGGCAACGCATCCGGCTCGTTTTGCCCTCTGCGAGATAAACAACATCCACTCTCCGGCGATAACCTTTGAACCGATACATAAGGTGCTGTTTGACACCGAACCCGAACAATTTATTTCCGAGGCAAAGAAATACTTTGCGGATGACATAGGCAAAGGCAAGGCGATAACCATCGTTACTCATGATGTGACCGAGACCATAGAGCTTGCGGACATGACGCTCGGCGAGCTTATCGGCTTATGCGAAAGCTTTTGCAAGGCGTACATCGAGCACTTCGGCGGTAGGATAGACTATATCCACGGCGATGAGGAATGCGTTGGTATGGCAGGCAAGGAGCATGATGCCGGTATTTTGATGCCGAGAATGGAGAAATCCGAGCTGTTTACATCAGTCTACAAGAGCGGTCCGTTCCCGAAAAAGAGCTTTTCGATAGGTCACGGACCTGATAAGCGCTATTATCTTGAATGCAGGATAATTAATCCTTGTCATAAGGCAGAGAATGTGATAAAATAATCGCCGTTAATTCGTAATTATACATTTAGAGGAGCTGTTAAAAGATGTCAGGACATTCCAAATGGCACAATATACAGAAAACAAAGGGTGCAGCGGATGCCAAGCGTGCGCAGGCGTTTACCAAGATTGCAAGAGAAATGATCGTTGCGGTCAAGGAAGGCGGCAGCGGCGACCCCAATAACAATTCACGCCTCGCTGCGGTCATCACCAAGGCAAAGGCCGCAAACATGCCTAACGATAACATCAAGCGCACCATCGACAAGGCGCTCGGTGCAGGCAATACCGATAACTACGAGAAGATTGTTTACGAAGGCTACGGTCCGAACGGCGTTGCTATTATCGTTGAGACCATGACCGATAACCGCAACCGCACTGCAGGCGAAATTCGCCACTACTTTGATAAGTACGGCGGAAACATGGGCGCAGCAAACTGCGTTTCCTGGTCGTTCGACAAGAAGGGCGTTATCGTCATCGACAACGAGGATGAGGAGCTTGACGAGGATACCGTCATGATGGAAGCTCTTGATGCCGGCGCTGACGATTTTGAGCCAGACGGCGAGACCTTCATTGTTTACACCAAGCCCGACGATGTTACCACGGTCGCAGAGGCCATCATCGCAAAGGGTTATAAGCTTCTCTCCGCTCAGGTCGAGATGCTGCCTCAGAATGGCTACGTTAAGCTTACAAATGAGGATGATATCAAGAACATCACCAAGATGCTCGATATGTTTGAGGACAACGACGATGTCCAGAATGTCTGGCACAACTGGGAAGAGTAATTGAATATGCAGTAAGCCCTCCGGCTCAGCCGGAGGGCTTATTTTTTATCTGTATTCAGGGACGAGCGAATCGCCTAAAACGCTCTTTTTGACCGTGAACTCGGGAGTTCCCATGAACCCGGGGGCGGCGTCATATTTGTTGAAAACAATGACGAGATCACCGTCATCGTTCCAGTAGAAGTTGCTGTTTTCGCCCGGCTCAAGGTAAAATACACCGAACGGGTCATCTTCGAGCCAGTATTCGATATTCTTGTCCTCGCTCATTTCGACCTTCATCTGCCGCTGCACCTCGGCCTTTAGCTTGCTGTAAAAGCTGTCGTCAATCGCAAGGTCGCTCAGATCAACGATGCAGCCCTTGATTTTATCGATGTGATAATACTTATAGTATGTGTTACCGCTTCCGTATGCTTCGCAAACGCGAAGCCTTAGGGTAAACCATTTGTCGGTATTCGTGACCACCTCATAGTCGACATGCACAGAGCCGTGCCCCTTGCCTTCGTCGGCTTCAAGCTCCCTGTAAAACCGATCAGAAAGAAGCTTTGTCATCTCGTCTATATCCTTGTTAATATAGTTCTCGGCATCACTGTTTTGACCCGTGACATGCGGCACATTGATATCGAGCGTGTGATTATCGTCCGAATATTTGTAGTTTCTGACCGTGACGACCTCGATTATACTGCTTATGACAGGGATATTCTCCAATGCCTGCGCATATGCCGGGCTGCAATTGGGCAGCACGACGAGAAATAGCAATAGCAGACACGCCGCTGCGCTCAGAATTTGCTTAACGACCCTTCTGCGCCTGCAATTTGAATTATCGGGCAGGGAAGCGAGCGTGTCGTCTACGACCTTGCTCACGCTTTCAGGTACTTTGAAATCCTCTTCCTTTGCGAATTTTTTTAAGTGAGAGTCAAAATTGTTCATTTCAGAAAGTCTCCATTAACATTTCTCGCAGCATTTTTCTTGCACGGGATAGCTGCTGCTTTGCGGTCACGACCGATGCACCGGTGATTTTTGAAATTTGAGCTAATGACAGGTCCTCAAAATAGAATAAAACAACGACCTCTCTGTATGGCTGTTTTAGTTGTTCGACTGCCTTCCTTAGTGTGAGCGCAGTCACGATCTCATTTTCAGAGCTGCTTTCCTCGACCTCAACATCATCGATGGAAAGCAGATTTTTGTTGCTGCGGACGAGCTCAACAGCACAGTTACGGACTATCCGCAGCAACCACGGTTTGAATGCGTATATGTTATTGAGTGTATCCAGACTTTTGTATGCTCGGTAAATTGACTCGCTGATAGCATCGGCTGCATCGCTTTCATTCGACAAAACGGAGAATGCGACAGAATACATTGCTTTTTCATTTTGCTTTATCAGCCGGCAAAATGTATCCTTAT
>DQDL01000109.1 GCA_003533405.1 Clostridiales bacterium
GATGAGCATGTGCTCGGCCATCCAATCCTCGTCACGGCCGAGAGTGGAGGCTATGCGCAGGGCAAAGCACTTTTTGCCGAGCAGGACATTGCCGCCGTAGCCGGAGTTTACGGACATGATGGTGTTGTCCTCGGGGAANNCAGGTTGGTCTTGCCGCAGGCGGAGGGGAAGGCGGCGGCGATGTATTTCACCTCGCCCTGGGGATCCTCCACGCCCAGAATCAGCATGTGCTCGGCCATCCAGCCCTCCTGCCGGCCGAGATTGGAGGCGATCCGCAGCGCGAAGCATTTTTTGCCCAGCAGCACGTTGCCGCCGTAGCCGGAGTTGACGCTCATGATGGTGTTGTCCTCGGGGAAGTGGACGATGTATCTCTTCTCGGGGTCGAGCTCGGCCTTGGAGTGCAGGCCCTTGATGTAATCTGCGCTGTCGCCGATAGCGTCGAGAACGGTCTTGCCTATGCGGGTCATGATAGCCATAGACACGACGACATAGATGCTGTCTGTAAGCTCGATGCCGTACTTTGCAAAGTCAGAGCCGACAATGCCCATGGAGTACGGGATGACATACATCGTGCGTCCCTTCATCGAGCCGTCATATATGCCGTAGAGCTTTTCGTACATTTCCTTGGGATCCATCCAATTATTCGTCGGACCCGCATCCTCCTGTCTGCGTGAGCAGATGAAGGTGCGATCCTCGACACGGGCGACATCGTTGGGGTCCGAGCGATGCAGGTAGCATCCGGGGAGCTTTTCCTCGTTGAGCTTTATAAGCTCACCCGTGCCCATCGCCTCGTGGCGGAGCTGCTGAAGCTGCTCTTCCGAGCCGTCTATCCAGACGATGCTCTCGGGCTTGCAAAGTGCGGCCATTTCCTCGACCCACTTTGTAATGTGTACATTGTTTGTCAGGTTCATCAATTGTTTACCTCCGTTTGATGCAGGTTAAAATTCACTATTACTATCAATCAATAGACTAACACTTTACGGCTGTGCCGTCAATGCTTCCGGCTTGTTGATAATGTCAAAAATCGCATCCGAAATTGCAGCAAAATCACCAATGGGCAACACCTCGCCCCGAATTTTCGGGTCAAAGCCGCAGGCTGTGAGTAGGTTTTCGATATCGGCCTTATTAAGCTCATTAAAATTTGCGCTCAACGCATTCGTGAGTGTCTTGCGGCGCATGCCGAATGCTGCACGGACGACACGGAAAAACAGCACCTTGTCCTTGACCTTGACGGGCGG
This sequence comes from Clostridiales bacterium, assembly GCA_003533405.1. Taxonomy (GTDB): domain Bacteria; phylum Bacillota; class Clostridia; order Oscillospirales; family Oscillospiraceae; genus F23-B02. The sequence goes on from DQDL01000109.1 coordinate 1,239, forward strand.
TGCGCTGCGTGTTTTGAGCCTAATTACGCTTGAGGTGACCTTCGGCTGTGGGATAAAGCAGCTCGGCGGCACATCAAAGAGCAGCTCCGGCTCGGCGTACCAATTTACGAGCACCGTAAATGCGCCGTAATCCGCCGTGGCGGGCTTTGCGCATATGCGCTTTGCGACCTCACGCTGGATCATGACCGTCACGCTGTCAAAGCACTCGGCCTCCAAAAATGCGGTTATGAGCGGGCTTGTGACATTGTACGGCAGGTTTGCGCACACAACGGGGCGCAGACCGTGCATTTTCTCGGCGACCAGTCCCTTTATATCCTGCTTCAAAACATCGCCGAATATTATCTCAACATTATCTTTTCCCGCAAGAGTTTGCTTTAAAACAGGTCTGAGCGCATTGTCAAGCTCCACGGCGACGACCTTGCCGGCCCGCATTGCAAGCTGCTCTGTTAGGCAGCCGATGCCCGGGCCGACCTCCAAAACGCCGGTATTCTCGTCAAGCTGCGCCGCCTCGGCGATGTCCTCCGGCACCCATGCGGCGGTCAGGAAGTTCTGCCCCATGGACTTGGAAAAGCGGAAGCCGTGGGAGGCAAGCAGCGATTTTATATCGTTAATGTCGGTTAATCTCATAGCTTTTTCTCAAATGCCTGCCGTGCCGGATCGTGACCGGCTTCATCGACGAGCACATTTCCTCTGTAAACATAGCCCTTGCGCTTTAAAAGCTTCTGCATGGCCTTATTTTTGCGGTGGGTATCGGTGCGCACGCACTCAGCGCCCTTTGCTCTCGCCATATCGTCGGCAAAGTCTATCAGCATGTCGCTGAGGCTCGTTCCACGAAACTGCGCTTCTATCGCCATGCGGTGCAGCGTGCAGTATTTGCCCTCGCCGTGCCATTTACCGTCGGTTATCTTATCATACCCGCTCTCGGGCGCTTCCGTCAGGCAGAAAAAGCCCGCTAAGCGCTCGCCGTAGGTCACTGCATAGCACTCGCCGTTTGCAATATCGGCGGCGAAGATATCCTGCGTGGGGTACTCGCCCTGCCACTGGTCGACACGGTGCTTTTTGAGATAGTTCCTCGCCTGCCGCACGATGAGCATGATACCGTCTATATCGCTCTCAGTCGCCGGACGGCAGCTTATCGGCTGCGTGAGCTTCATGCGGCTGCGCTCTTTTTTTATCTGCTCGACAAGCTTAATGTCCTTTTTGTCCGTCAGCTCAAGCCGCTCGAACATATCCGGACGCTTATCCATCGTGCGCTCAAGGCTTTTTTTGCGCCGCCACTCGTCAACGGCGGCATGGTTGCCCTGCAAGAGCACCTCCGGCACAGCTCTCCCCTCCCAGACCTCGGGGCGGGTGTACTGCGGGTACTCCAAAACGCCGTCCCAGTGGCTTTCGCCGGTGAAGCATTCCTCATCGGACAGCACGCCCGGGACAAGGCGGCATACGGAGTCCGCCACCGCCATTGCAGCTATCTCGCCGCCGGTAAGGACATAGTCGCCTATGGATATCTCCTCATCGACGCACTCCTCTATAAAGCGCTCGTCGATACCCTCGTAGTGGCCGCACACCAAGACAAGGTGGTCGTACTCGTCACGCAGGCGTCTTGCCGTCTGCTGGTCGTAGGGTTTTCCCTGCGGCGACATATAGATGACACGGCTCTTGCGATCCTTTACAGTTGACATAATATCATCGAGGCAGGACTTTAACGGCTGCGCCATCATCACGCAGCCCCAGCCGCCGCCGTAGGGGTAATCATCGACCTGGCACTGTTTATTCTCGGTATAATCCCTGATTTGAACGCAATTGACCTCGATAATGCCCTTTTTGGCAGCTCTGCCCAAAATGCTCTCGTGCAAAACGGCGTTCATTGTGTCGGGAAACAGGGTCATTATATCAATTCTCATGGTTGACATAACTTTTTACATTCCTTCTATCAGTCTCACGGTCACGACCGCATTTTCGGCATCGACCCTGACGATGAACTCGTCCACCGCCGGGATGAGATGCTCGGTCTCTCCCTTGACGACATATATCTGTGAAGCGGGCGTTTCGAGGATATCCTCGAGCGTGCCGACGCTCTCGCCGTCCTCGGTGACAGCGGATGCACCGATAATGTCCTGCAAAAAGTATGCGCCCTTGGGGAGCTTTGCATCCTTGCGGTCAATGTAAACCGTCTTATTTTTAAGGCTCATTGCGGCATTGACATCGTCAACACCGTCAAGTACGGCGATCAAAAAGCCCTTGTGCACTCTGCCGCTTATGAGCTTTACCGCCTTGTTATCTATATACACTGTCTTGAATTTCTTCAAAAACTCCGGGCTGTCGAGCCAAACCTGAATCTTGACCTCGCCCTTAACGCCGTGGGTATTGACTACCTTGCCGGCTTCTATGAATTGCTGCTTTTCCATGGGTAGACCTCCGTTACTTATCAGCGTAAATATTACCATGAACCGCCTTTCTTGGCAAGCAAAACGGATGCATTTTCATGCATCCGTTATCATTTGTCGGGCGTAAATTTTAAAACATCCGAAATGTCGCACTCGAGCATATTACAGATGTCGTTGAGCGTGGCGGTCGAGATATTCCTATTATGCTTGAGCGAATCGAGCGTACCCTTGCTGAATGAGTAGTCCTTTATCAGCACATAAGTCGAGATGCCCTTTCTTTTCAGGGTCTCCCACAGCGGTTCATACGAGATAATAAGAATCACCCCCACATCGACTCTTATTATATTTCCCATATTCGCTCTTGAATATTCCCGAGATATCGGGTATAATCTAGAAAAGCCGTAAATATGCGGCAAAAAATAAGGGAGGATAATAAAATGAGTAAATGCGGACTATGCGGAAGAGAAATTAGCGAAGGAGAACTAAGCTACAACACCTTCGGGCTTTTGTCCCCCGAGAGCAAATTGTGCTCCGATTGCTTTGAGGATGTCAAGCGTCTTCGTAGCAAAGCGCCCAAAATGGACGATGGCGAATATCAGAGCGTACGCAACCGCTTCAAAGCTAAGTATAACAATGCAGCGGCGGATACTATTTTGACACAGATCGATGCGACCAGAACGACCGCCTCGGAAAGCGAGCTTATAAGTGTCGGCGGAGTGTATGATAATCCCGGTCGCACAATGATAACATTGGCAAAGGCCATTTTCTTTATCATATCAGCTATCAGCTTTGTGCTTGCGATCGTCTTAGCGAACATTTCCTATGATTTCAACTTTCTGCTGTTCCTCGTGACTGTACTTGTCGGTGTCCTCGTTGCCTACCTGACCGGTCTGTTCCTTGCAGCCTTCGGTCACCTCGTCAGCGATGTGAAGTTTATTAGAAGCCTGCTCTCGACAAGAAAATAAGCCCCGAAAACGCCAAAATCCCGAACGCAATGCGTTCGGGATTTTTCATTCAGTCCATTATATCGACTGATACCTTCTTGCCCTTTCGCTGGGCAACAGCCCGCATGAGTATACGGATCTCTTTTACGATCCTGCCCTGCCGGCCAATGACCTTGCCCATATCACCGTCGGCGACACGCACTTCAAAAACGGTCTCGCCGCCGGCTTCGCGCTCGGTCACAGAGACCTCGTCGGGATGATCGACGAGATTCTGCACGATATAGGTCAATAGTTCTTTCATGCCGGTAGATTCTCCTTATTAGGCCTCGACCTTCTTAAGCAGGCCGCGTACGGTTTCGGTAGGCTGTGCGCCGTTTGCGATCCAGTACTGTGCACGCTCCATGTCGACCTTGATCTTCTGCTCACCCTCTGCCATGGGGTCGTAAGTACCGAGTTCCTCGATGAAACGACCGTCACGGGGACTGCGGGAATCAGCTACGATGATGCGGTAGTAAGGTGCCTTCTTTGCGCCCATTCTACGAAGTCTGATCTTTACCATTTATTTTCACCTCCAAATATTATTTCTATATATATTACAAACGCTCATGCGTCGGTAATCAAAGCTTAAATCCGCCGAAGCCGCCAAGCCCAGACATTCCGCCCATGCCGCCGAGCTTCTTTTGCAGCTTCTTCATATTCTTGCCGGAAAGCTGCTTCATCATGCCCTGCATGGCGTTAAACTGCTTGAGCAGTCTGTTTATCTCGACAACGCTCGTTCCGCTGCCTGCGGCGATACGCTTTTTGCGGCTGGCGTTGAGTATCGACGGGTCGTCCCGCTCGGCCTGCGTCATCGCAAGGATGATGGCCTCGATGTGGCTCAGTCCCTTTTCATCGACCTTTGCGCCCTTGAGTGCCTTTGCGTCAATGCCCGGGATCATACCGGCAATGTCGTTTAAGTCGCCCATGCCTTTCAGTGAGCGCATCTGTTCGAGGTAATCGGACAGCGAGAAGCGGTTTGCCTTGAGCTTTTCCGCCATCTCCAAAGCCTTTTTCTCGTCAAAGCTCTGCTCTGCCTTTTCGATAAGCGTCAAGACATCGCCCATGCCGAGTATCCTCGACGCCATACGGTCGGGATAAAACGGCTCTATCTGGTCAAGTTTTTCGCCTACGCCGATAAACTTGATGGGCTTGCCGGTGCTGGCCTTTATAGACAGTGCTGCACCGCCTCGTGCGTCGCCGTCAAGCTTCGTGAGCATAACGCCCGTCACGCCGAGAGCCTCGTCAAAGGCGTTTGCGGCGTTCACGGCATCCTGGCCGGTCATGGCATCGACAACAAGCAGAATTTCTGCCGGATCGACTGCTTCTTTTATATTACGCAGCTCGTCCATGAGCTGCTCGTCTATATGAAGGCGGCCTGCCGTATCGAGAAACACAAGGTCGTTGCCGTGCTTTTTGGCGTGCTCGACGGCTGCCTTTGCGATATCCACGGGATTTGTCGTGCCCATCTGGAACACGGGGATATCAAGCTGCTTGCCGACGGTCTCAAGCTGCTTTATAGCAGCGGGGCGATAGATATCGCACGCTGCAAGCAGCGGGCGCTTGCCCTGCTTGCGCATATACGCCGCAAGCTTTGCGCCGTTAGTCGTTTTGCCTGCGCCCTGAAGTCCGACCAGCATAACTACGCTGGGCGACTTTGAGCCTATGGTCAGCCGCTGATTTTCGCTGCCCATGAGCTTAACGAGCTCTTCGTTTACTATCTTCACGACCATCTGCGCCGGAGACAGCGCCTCAAGCACATCTGCACCCGAGGCTCGCTCGGTAACGGACTTGGTAAACTCCTTGACGACCTTGTAGCTGACATCGGCCTCCAGAAGCGCCATACGCACTTCCTTCATGGCCTCCTTGACATCGGCGGCGGTCAGTCTGCCCTTGCCTCTGAGCTTCTTAAAGGCAGCGGACAGCTTGTCGGATAATGATTCAAATGCCATAGCGTTGCCTCCTAATCTAATTGACCGAGCTTTTCGGAAATGCTGCCGACAAGCTCCCTAGCCCTGCCCTGCGTGATGCTCTCAAGCTCACTTAGCTGCGAGCGGATCTCTGTGAGGGCGGCGGTGCGCTCGGTAAAGCGCTTTATCAGTCCCGTTTTCTCCTCGATCTCGGTCATGGCGGCTTCGGCACGGCGGATGATATCCCACACGCCCTGACGGGAAATGCCGCTCTGCTCGGCGATCTCGGCCAAGGACAGATCCTCATTATAATGGAGGTCGAAATACTCACGCTGCTTGTCCGTGAGCAGCTCGCCGTAAAAATCAAACAGCATCGAACGCATCACTCTGCTGTTTTCCACGGTGTCCGCCTCCCTGTAAACGAAATTTACTTTACAGATTATACTCTCCGTCACCCCGCCTGTCAAGTAAAACTTCTTGTCAGTTTTGCGGAATATATTTGAGTATTTGCGGCAAAACTGTCATTTAAGCATAAGTGGAGTATCCAAACCCGTTTTTAAGCGGATTTGAGCGCCGCAAGCTTCGTTTTGCTCAATCGCAAGGCGCCGAGCCTTCCTCATTCCCAAAGCCTTGCCTGTGACACTCCTCTCTCGCTTAAAAATCTGAAAGACCTCTGCTATAGGATTTTTGCTCTTTGTCAAGGCAGAGGAGGCGGGAATACTTTCGTATTTCAAGGACGATAACGCAGAGAAAGAGTAAAAAGGCATGGCAGAGGCGGATTTGGATACTTCACTTATGCTTATGATGAAAATGTAGTTTTCGGAGGTCATTTTAATGAGTATGCAGGGTAGGTACATTGAAGATGACAGGCTCTCTGCGCTTGCCGAGCAATCGGCAAGACTCTGCCGCAAGGCCGGGCCCGTGCCGGCAAAAGCGACGGTTTCAAAGCTCCGTGCCGCCATGAATGAGATAGACGCAGCCTATGGAAAGGTCTCCGAGCGCTTCGGCACGGCGGCGAGCGTGCCCGATGCGTGCCGGTGGCTTTTGGATAACCGCTACATCGCCGTGCGTGAAGCAAAGTGCGCTATAGCGGCGTTTTTGCGGGAAAAGTCCCTGCGAGGCTCGGAGGCCGGCGTTATCCTGCTCGATATGTGCCGCACGCTAGTTGATGCCGGTCTCGGCAAGGTGACCGAGGAGCGGTGCAGGCTTTTTTTAGACGGGTATCAGAGCGTTTCAGTTTTGCCGAGAAAGGAGCTGTACCTGTTCCCTGCGGCGCTGCGCACGGCGCTTATCGAGCGCCTTGCCGGGCTTTGCCGTGAGCTTTTATCGACGAACACCCCCGAAAAGCTGACAGACGGCTTTGCCGCCGTTTTCACCTCGCTGCGCCTTGTCGGTGGGCTTGACATGCAGTGCCTTTTGGAGTCCGTGGATATCTCGGAAAAGCTTCTGCGTTCTGATCCTGCTGGCGTTTATCCCGAGATGGACGATCTCAGCCGTGCGTATTACCGTGAGCGGCTGTCCCGCCTTGCCAAGGCAAACTCCATGGAGGAGCATTACCTTGCAAAGCATCTTATCAAGCTGTGCTCGCAGTCCGATGGCGAGACCCGCCATGTGGGGTACTACCTGTTTACAAAGCCCTTGGGCAAGGATGAAAAAGCACCCGGCGGTGCGCTGTATATAACGGCAAATGTGCTTTTGACGCTGTTTTTGACGCTTTTGTGCGGATTTTTATCGCACAGCGTCATTGCGGCGGTGCTGCTGCTTCTGCCAATATCGGAGCTTACGAAAAATCTTTTGGACTATGTAATTCTGCTTTGCGTGCCGCCAAGACGGATGCCGAGGCTGGAGCTTAGAAACGGCGTGCCGGACGCTGCCAAGACCGTGTGCGTTATCTCGGCGCTTTTGTCCGACAAGGAGGCGGGGCAAAAGCTTGCCGGACGCATCGAGGAGTTTTATCTCGCCAACCGCCGCTGCGGCAAGAACCTCATGTTCGGCATACTGGCAGACCTCCCCGAGGCTGCGTGTGCGGTAGTTGACGGTGACGCTGCGCTTATCCAAAGCGCAGCAGGTGCGGTAAACAAATTGAACGAAAAATACGGCGGCGGATTTTATCTTTTCACCCGTCCGAGGACAGAGGACTTGAGCCGCCACCGCTTCTGCGGCTTTGAGCGCAAAAGGGGCGCTGTGCTCTCCCTTGCTGCAATGCTCTGCGGCAAAAAGTCGGAACTCAGTGTCTGTGCCGGCAACGCCGAAGCGCTTGTAGGCGCAAAATACATCGTTACGCTCGACAGCGACACGAACCCCACGCCGGATTCGCTTTGCGAGCTCATCGGTGCGATAACGCACCCTTTGAATGCACCGAAGCTCGACCGTGAAAACGGCTGTGTTGTCTCCGGCCACGGCATCATCCACCCCCGCATGAACTACGAGCTTTCCTCCGTCGGAAAGACGGATTTTTCACGCATATTCGCAGGTGTCGGCGGCACGGAGCCGTACTCGGTGCTGTGCGGCGAGCTCTACACCGACCTGTTTGACGCAGGCGGCTTTTCGGGCAAGGGCATCATCGATGCCGAGGCCTTGTATGTCTGCTCTAATGCCCACATCCCCGACGGACTCGTCCTGTCGCACGATGCGCTGGAGGGTGCGTACCTGCGTGGCGGGTACATGAGCGACACGGAGTTTACGGACTCCTTTCCCTCAACCCCCGTTGCCTACTACCGCCGCAGCCACCGCTGGACACGGGGCGACTGGCAGAACGCAGGCTGGATATTCAGCCGTGACAGCGCCATGACGGACATCGAGCGCTTTAAGCTCTTCGATTCGCTGCGCCGCAGTCTCGTTGCGCCCTTTAGCTTTGCGGCGATATTCTTAGGGCTGCTGCTATCCGGCCACGCACTCGTGCTTGCGGCATGGACGGCGCTGCTCGCATTGGGTGCAAGGCTTCTCATTGCGCTCACGGAGTTCGGAACCAGCCGCAGCTCCGACAGCCATGTCAAATATCACAGCAGGCTGTTCAAGGGCGTTTCGGCGGCGCTTATTCAAACGGTGCTGCGGCTTTGGTTTCTGCCGTATGAAGCGTGGATATGCCTAAGTGCCGCAATAGTCTCGCTCTGGCGCATGGGCGTAAGCCGCAAGAATCTGCTTGAATGGGAGACCGCCGCTCAGAGTGAGCGCAAAAAAAGCAGTATTGGTGCGTATTACCTCAATATGTGGGCAGCACCCGTGGCGGGTCTTGCGCTCGTCATTTTCTCGACCGGTATTTTTGCAAAAACGATCGGGCTTTTGTGGATAGTCGCACCCTTGGCGGCGCTTGCGCTGACGCTTCCGGCAAAGCCCGTGAGGGAGCTTCCGGCGGACAAAAAGGAGTATCTTTTGGAGTGTGCCGAGAGTATTTGGGCGTATTTTGACAGGTTCTGCACCGCCGAGGACAACTTCCTGCCGCCGGATAATTATCAGGAGCAGCCGCCGGTGGGGCTTGCACACCGCACCTCGCCGACGAACATCGGCCTTGCGCTCGTGTCGGCTCTGTGCGCCGTTGATCTCGGCATCGACAAGACAGGCCGGGCATTTGAGCTTATCGAAAAAATGCTCACGACGCTTGAGAAAATGCCGAAATTTTCGGGGCATCTGAGCAACTGGTACGACACGAGGACGCTGCGCTGTTTGGAGCCGAAGTATATCTCCACCGTCGACAGCGGCAACCTCTATGCCTGTCTGCTGACGCTCAAAAACGGGCTTATGGCGTATAACCGCACGGAGCTTGCCGAGCGTGTGCAAAAGCTCATGCAGCCGATGGATTTCTCCGTGCTGTTTGACCAAAACCGCAAGCTTTTTTATATCGGTCTCGACCTTGAAAAGGCCGCACCGTCGGAGAGCTACTACGACCTTATGGCAAGCGAAGCTCGGCTCACGAGCTATCTTGCCGTTGCCAAGGCCGATGTCCCGAGAACGCACTGGCGCAGGCTGTCACGAGCCATGCGCTCGTACGCCGGGTATCAGGGCATGGCGAGCTGGACGGGTACGATGTTCGAGTACCTCATGCCGGAACTGTTTTTGCCGCTGGTGAGGGACAGTCTCATGTATGAAACGACAAAATATTGCATGTTCGTGCAGAAGCACCGACAGACCCACTCCAAGCTCTGGGGCATTTCAGAAAGTGCATTTTTCTCGCTTGACCCGGCGCTAAACTACCGATACAAGGCGCACGGCTGCGCCCATCTTGCGCTCAAGCGTTGGCAGGACAGGGAGCTTGTCATTTCGCCGTATTCGAGCTTTCTTGCGCTGAACATCGAGCCGTTTGCGGCGCTATCCAACCTACGCCGTCTGGACGATGCGGGCGCAAAGGGGCGCTTCGGCTTTATTGAGGCGATAGACTTTACTCCGTCACGCTGCCGCAGTGCCGACGGTGAGCCAGTGCGCTGCTATATGGCGCACCATTTGGGCATGAGCATGCTCTCTATTGCAAACTGTCTGCTTGACGGTATTGCTACACGACGGTTTATGGCAGACCCGCAGATGCACGCATACCGCTGTCTTTTAGAGGAGAAGCTGCCGGTCAATGCGCCGGTTTTGAAGCTCGGCGAGGCGGGCTTTGAAAAGCCGCAGCGACTCACCGCTCAGCAGTGGGCAAAGCGAGGCGAGGATATCGACTTTGAAAACCCGAACTGTGCGGTCATTTCAAATGGCGTTTATAATGTTATGTTAACCGAGAGTGGCACAGTCTCCGCCACCTGCGGCGACATGCTCGTGTACAAGCCGCCGTTTCGGCAGTTAGGCGAGGGGCATGGACTTGAGATAAGGCTCGATGTCGGCGAGCTCAGCTATTCACTGCTGCCCGAGCCGAACAACGCAGGCTTCATTTGGGAGTTAGGTGAAATTGCGTGCAGCTGGTCGCACATGACTGACGATTTTGCGCTTAAAACGAGTGCCGCCACGGCGGGCGGCGAAAACGGTGAGCTGCGCTTTGCCGAGATAAGCGCAAAGCGTGATATCGACGGCGCAAGGCTCAGCTTTTCCTTTGAGCCGGTGCTGGCAGATTATAATGATTATGTCAACCACCCTGCGTATTGGAGGCTGGGCTTGGATGCCCACTTGGATGGCAACTGCCTGATGCTCCATCGCTTACCGAGAGGCAGGCAGCCCGAGGTTTGGCTGTGCCTTGCGTCCGACCGAAAAATGAGCTTCAAGGCCGACAGAAGCGGCGGCACGGGGCATTTGTCGGCACCGTTTGTTACCGCCACGACTGAGGTCTCGCTGAAGGCAGGAGAGCGGGTGGAAGTGCGCTTTGCCATGTGCGTAGGTATGACCCCAGATGATGCATACGCCGGTGCGCAGCATATGCTGGCGATAGGCCCCGCCGAGTTCGGCGCAATGGTCCCGGCCTGTGCATCGATTACGGGGATGGATGCCCGTGAGGTCGATGCGGCGATGAGCATGATAAAGTCGCTGTGGTTTACAAACGCCGAAAATTCCTTTATTTCCAAGCAAAAATTGTGGCAATACGGTGTGTCGGGCGACATGCCGATCATCGTTTGCCCAAGTGCTGAGGTCAGCCGTGAAGCGGCGGAAAGTCTTACAAAACAGTTTTGCCTGCTGCGTTCTTGCGGCATTTATTGCGACCTTGTTTTTTTGACCGACGAGGGCGGCGAGTACCGTCGTCCGATATACGGCTGTGTGCGGGATATTCTCGCATCCCATGGACTTGAGGCGCTCATGGGTACGCACGGCGGCATACGCATTTTGCCCGTCTCGGCCGAGGGGGATATGCTTGCCTGTGCAAGCGTCATTATCGGCGCCGACACTTCCGAAAGGCGGGCAGGTATAAAATATCTGTTGCCGCATAGCGAGTCGGGGAGGCTTGACTGTATACCCAAATTCGGGTACGAAGATGATAACAGCTTTTACTTTTATGTAAACCGTTCATTGCCGCCCAAGGTTTGGTCGAATATGCTGACAAACGGCTCATTCGGATTTTATGCCGCCGACTGCGGGTTGGGCAATATGTGGTATAAAAATGCTCGTGAAATGCGCATTGACCGCTGGGTGAATGACCCCTATGCGGTTGTAGGTCCCGAGACGCTCGAGTATATCACCGACAGCGGCAGGTACAGCATTTTCGCCGCCTCGGACGGCATTCCCTGCCGTGTTCGCTACGGCTTCGGCTACGCCGTTTGGGAAAAAAGCTTCGGCTCAACGGGCATTCGCTGCACGGCATTTGTGCCTTCGGGCGTGGATGCAAGAGTTTTCATCATCGAGGTCTGCGGCACGGTAACAGGGCAAATTGCGTGGAAAACCGAGCTTCAGCTTGCCGATAATGAGGACGATTACCTCGCCGTTTCTGTAGATTATGTTAACTCGATGTTCACCGCACAAAGCAGCCGATTTGCCCTGCCGGAGACGAAGTTCAAGGCGCTTTGCTCTGCATCGATACTCGGCTGGACATGTGATTTATTCTCGTTCCTGCGTGGCGAATACGACGGCAAGACGGAGGCACTTTCCGCTCCCGTTTTCGCCGCAAAATTCAACTGTCAGCCCGTGAGCGTCATTGTCTGCGGCGTTTGCGATGACGAGAAGATGATTGAATTATGTAAACCTGAAACGGCGCTTTCCGAGCTTGAAAATACCAAGACGGAGTGGCAAAAGCAAGTGCTTAAGCTCGGTTTTGGCGGCGATGTTCCGTTTAAGCATTATGTAAACGGATGGGCGGTATATCAAACGCTTGCATGCCGCCTGATGGGCAGGTGCTCGGTGTACCAAAGCGGCGGAGCGATAGGCTTCCGTGATCAGCTTCAGGATGCGGTAAACCTGCTGCTCATCTCCCCCACCCCCGCAAGACGGCAAATTCTCGACTGCTGTGCGCACCAGTACCTTGAGGGCGATGTCATGCACTGGTGGCACGCCATGCCCGACGGCGACAAGGGCGTGCGCACACGCTGCTCGGACGATATGCTCTGGCTCGTGTGGGCGCTTTGCGAATATGTCGAGAAAACCGGCGATACGGATATATGCTCCGAGGTCGTGCATTATGTTAACTCAGGTCCACTTGAAGGCAGCGAAACCGACCGATATGAAATGCCGCAGAGATCTTCCGTCTCGACAAGCGTTCTCGACCATGCAAAGGCGGCGGTCGACTGCTGCGCAAACAGTGGTGTCGGAATGCATGGGCTGCTTTTGTTCGGTAGCGGTGACTGGAACGATGGCATGAGCAATGTTAACGGCGAAAGCGTTTGGTTGAGCTGGTTTTTCGCCCACACGGTGAGGCGCTTTGCCGATCTGTTAGTTATGTTATGTAAACAAGACTCTGACCGCTACCGAGCGCTTGCAGCGAGCTGCGGGGCTGCCGCCGACAGGGCGTGGGATGGGAGCTGGTACCTGCGTGGCTACTGGCCGGACGGCGAGCCGATAGGCTCGAAAAACGACGGGTGCTGCCGCATTGATTCCATCGTGCAAAGCTGGGCCGCCATGTGCACGGACGCCTCGAACAGTCGCATCGACATGGCGCTGGACAGCGCCGTTTCCGAGCTCTACGACCGTGAAAACAAGCTGGTCAAGCTCTTTGACCCGCCGTTTTACGGCTGTGAGCGTGACCCGGGGTATATCCAAAGCTACGGCCCGGGGTTCAGGGAAAACGGCGGGCAGTACACCCATGCCGCCGTCTGGCTTGCGATGGCGTGCCTGCGCCGCGGCAGGTCACGGGACGGCTATGCCATTTTGTGCGACCTTATACCCGAGACGCACGACCTAAAGCGCTATATGGCAGAGCCCTTTGTGCTCCCTGCCGATATCTACACCTGCCACGAGCACATGGGTGAAGCCGGCTGGACATGGTACACCGGCTCATCGGGTTGGTATTTTCGTGTCGTGTGTGAGGAGCTTTTGGGGCTCAAGCTCTGGTCGGGTGCGCTGTATATCCGTCCCGCTCTGCCGGACGATTTCCCCGAATGCCGCATAAAATGGACAAGCGGCAGCGGCAAAACGCACGATATCGTCATTTCACCTGAGCAGGTGCTGCTCGACGGCGAAAAATACGACGGAAAAGGTATACCATATAACTAAAAAGTGTGTTATAATACTTTCAGTGTGTCAAAAAAGTCCATGACTTTTTTGCACACTTAAAACACGCCACATTTTTCGTGAAGATTTGCTTCACAAAAAATCTCGCTTTGCTCGTCAAAAAGCCTTATCAGGCATTTTTGATGGCTATAATCAAACTTGAGGCGGGATCTTGTCCCCCTCACACTCCCCCTGCTGCGTATTGGATTTTACCCATTGCGTCTATTTTTCTTAGTTCTTTGACAGAATCAAACACACCGTGAAGGAGGCTTTCGGATGGAAACCGTCAGATGCGAGCTTATCCCCGGCGTATGGCTTACCGCCCTGCGCAGCGACAAGTTTAAAACAGGCTGTCTGAGCATAAATCTGCTCACTCAGCTTAACAGAGAAACTGCGGCGCTTAACGCCGTAATTCCGTTCGTTTTGCGCCGCGGTACGAGGTATCACCCCGATATGGAGACGATAGCCGCCGAGCTTGACTCGCTTTACGGAACGGGTATCGAGCCCAGTGTCCGCAAGATAGGCGAGATCCAATGCATCGGCTTTTACGCAAGCTTTCCGGATGAAAAGTATCTGCCCCAAGGCAGCGATGTTTTTGAAAAGGCGGCAAACTTCACCTGCGAGCTGATTTTAGCACCGAGTACCCGTGGCGGCCTGTTTATCCCGGCGTATGTCGAGAGCGAGAAGGAAAAGCTTCTCGACCTCATCCGCAGTCGGGTGAACGACAAGCGCTCCTACGCAAGGCTTCGGCTTATCGAGCAGATGTGCTGCTATGAGGACTACGCCGTGTCACGCTTCGGAACGAAGGATGTCGCCGAGGGCATTTATTATCAGAAGCTGACGAAATACTACCACAGCCTTATCTCCACGAGCCCCGTTGAAATTTTCTACTGCGGAAGCATGGACGGGACTAAGGTCAAGGATATCCTCTCGGACGCTCTTTCCGGCATGACGAGGGGCGAGATAAACTACGATATCGGTACGGATATCCGCATGAACGCCGTGGAGGACACGGTGCGCTCGTTTACCGACGAAATGGCGGTCACGCAGGGCAAGCTCGTCTTAGGCTTTCGTCTCGGCGAGTGCATGGAGGTGCCGGACATTGCCGCTATCTATGTATTCAACGCCGTCTACGGCAGCGGCGTGACCTCAAAGCTTTTTATGAATGTGCGTGAGAAGCTTTCGCTGTGCTACTACGCAAGCTCGGCGGTTGACACGCACAAGGGCGTGATGCTCGTCTCCTCCGGCGTTGACTTTGACAAAGCAGGCGCTGCCAAGGCGGAGATACTCGTTCAGCTCGACGCCGTGAAAAACGGCGAGATAACGGACGATGAACTCGATGCTGCCAAACGCAGCGTTGCATCTGACCTGCGGGCATGCCTCGATTCGCAGGGTGAGCTTGAGGGCTTTTACCTTGCAAACACGCTTGACGGGCTTGAGTTTTCACCCGATGAGCTGGCCGAGCTCGTGAACGAGGTCGAGCGTGAGGATGTTATAGCTATCGCAAACAGCGTTGTGCTTGACGCTGAGTATTTCCTGCAGGGAGGCGGCGAGGATGATGAACAGTAAGCACTTTTCCAAGATAAACGAGACGCTGTATACCGCCGAGCTTCCCAACGGCTTGCGGATAAATGTGGTCACCAAGCCCGGCTTCGAGCTTGGCTACGCTGTGTTTGCGACAAATTACGGCGGTGCGCACCGGCGATTTTTCTTAAACGGTCAGTGGCACGACACGCCCGCCGGAGTTGCGCATTATCTTGAGCACAAGATGTTTGACATGCCCGACGGCGACAATGCGCTGAGCGTGCTCTCGGCAAACGGCGCACAGCCGAACGCCTTCACCTCAAGCGGCATGACGGCGTATTACTTCAGCTCCACCTCGGGGTTTGAGGAAAATCTGCGCATGCTCTTAAAATTTGTCTCCACCCCCTACTTCACCGATGAAACAGTCAGCAAGGAGCAGGGCATAATCGGGCAGGAGATCGGCATGGTCGAGGACAGTCCCGGGTATGTGATATTTAACCGGCTGATGCGTATGCTCTACGAGCACAACCCCGTGCGTGATCAGGTCGCAGGCTCTGTCGAGAGCATCGCCGAGATAAGCGCCGAGACGCTTTATAACTGCCACAAGGCGTTTTACGCACCGTCAAACATGGTGCTGTGCGTGGCGGCCGACTGTGCTCCGGAGCGCATTTATGAGATAGCCAAGGAAGTGCTCCCCGAGGAGAAGGCGGAGATTCCCACTGCCGACTTCGGTGAAAGGGAGACGGAGTTTCCCTCCGAGAGCTATCACGAGGAGCACATGGAGCTTTCCGCACCGCAGTTTCTCATCGGTGCAAAGGTCGCTCCCGCCGAAATGGGCGAGGCTTTGCAGCGGCAGAAGATAGTTGCACAGCTTGCCATGCGCACGCTGTTCGGCTCGTCGGGCAGGCTTTATAACCGCCTGTACTCCGAGGGCGTGTTAAACCGTGACTATGACTATGAGATAGACTACACGGCAGGCGTTGCGACCGTCATGATAGGCGGCGAGAGCGCAGATCCGCAGCGTGTTTTGAGTGAAGTTAACTCCGCAATAAGCGCCGTCAAGGCAAACGGCCTTGACCGTGACGCATTCGAGCGAGCGAAAAAAGCCTCGTTCGGTGCAAGACTGCGTGGGCTTGAAAGCTTCGACAGCATCTGCATCTCGATGGTGACCGGTCTTTTCGGCGGCTACTGCTCGCTGGACAGCTTCGAGGTGCTCGAGAGCGTCACCATAGACGAATGCGAAAAGTTTTTGACCGAGTTCATGGCTCCCGACAGGCTCGCCATGAGCGTACTTTCTCCGGAAGCATAAGGGGAGCGTCCGAACCCCGTTTTTAAGCGGATTTGAGCGCCGCAAGCTTCGTTTTGCTCAATCACAAGGCATAAAGGACTAGACAAATGAATGTTTTAACTGCAACAATGCTCCGAAACGCAAGCATATCCTTCCCAATGCTCGGCAACCGGAGCATCGACCCGCCGTACAGCTTCACACTGTTCGGCCTTGATATCTACTTTTACGGCGTGATAATCGCCATGGGCTTCATTTTGGC
Organism: Clostridiales bacterium; assembly: GCA_003533405.1. GTDB lineage: Bacteria > Bacillota > Clostridia > Oscillospirales > Oscillospiraceae > F23-B02. The sequence continues at coordinate 17,636 of DQDL01000109.1, forward strand.
GGCACTGTACTGCGCAAAGCGTGCGCCCGAGTTCGGGCTGACCTCGGACAATCTGTACGAGCTCGTCATTTGGCTTATCCCCACCTGCATAATCGGCGCAAGACTTTACTATGTGCTGTTCAAGCTAGATTATTTCGTCGCAAATCCCGACAAAATTTTTGCCCTGCGTGACGGTGGGCTTGCCATCTACGGCGGTATCATCGCCGGTATCATAACCGGCATCGTGTGGTGCAAGGTCAAGAAGCTGCGTGTGTTTGCCGTTGCGGATCTGACGGCTTTCGGTCTGCTCATCGGACAGGCCGTGGGTCGCTGGGGCAACTTCATTAACCGTGAGGCCTTCGGCGCTCAGACCGACATTTTCTGCCGCATGGGTCTGACCGTCCCGGGCTTCGACACACTGTATGTTCACCCGACATTTCTTTACGAAAGTCTGTGGAATTTCATGGGGCTTATTGCCCTGCACATATGGTCAAAGAAGGGCAAGCGCAAATACGACGGTCAGGTCTTCTGGCTGTACATACTTTGGTACGGTCTCGGCAGAGCGTGGATAGAGGGTCTGCGCACGGATAGCCTGTATATCGGCACGACGGATATAAGAGTATCGCAGCTATTAGCCGCCGTCAGCGCAATTGCCGCACTCGTGGTGCTCATCATAAATGCAAAAAAGCAGCACCGCCCCGAGGATCTGTTCGTCAACCTCAAGAAGGGAGAAGGCAATGGCTGATTACAAAAGCATGATAAAGGGAACGATAAGCGCCGTCGGCAAAAAGGCAAAGGAATATGTCGAAAGCGGCGCTCTCAAGGATGCCTACGACCGCAGCAGCACGACCGCAATGTGCTACGCAAACATCGCAAAGCTCAATTTGCAGATCAACGGCGAGCTTGAGGAGCAGAAAAAGGTGTTTACCGAGATAGGCCGTCAGTACTACGACCAGAACCGTGACTGTGCAGAGGGCAAGTTTGCCGTGCTGTTTCAGGAGCTTCAGGCAATTGACGACCGCATTGAGATAATGCGCACCGAGCTTGAGGCGGCAAAGGCGGCCGTTGAGGCTTCAAAAGGCTACAAGGGCGGCAGCTACCCGCAGATAGCGTACTATGTTGATGTGGAGGATAACGAAAATGAATGACGCTTATAAGAACATACTCGACCGCAGAAGCGTGAGACGCTACACCGCAGAGCAGGTCGCACCCGAGACGCTCGATGCCATAATAAGGGCAGGACTTCAAGCCCCCAGTGCGATGAACCGTCAGCCGACAAAGCTGCTGGTCATTCAGGACAAGTCGGTGATCGCCGAGCTGTCAAAGCTCAACGCCGGGGTCATGGGTCGTGACATTGACCCGTTTTACGCTGCGCCGACCGTGGTGGTCGTGCTTGCCGACAAGACCGTGCCGACCTACATTCAGGACGGCAGCCTCGTCATGGGTAACCTCATGAACGCTGCAGCGGCTCTCGGTGTTGCCTCGTGCTGGATAAACCGTGCCCGTGAGGTGTTCGACACCGAGTACGGCAGAAAGCTTTTACAGGCAAACGGTATAAGCGACAATTATGTCGGCATTGCAAACTGCATCCTCGGCTACCGTGACGGTGAGCTCCCCAAGGTGCCCGAGATAAACCCCGACCGTGTGTACAATATTTAAAAGCAAAAGCTGTGACCTGTTGGTCACAGCTTTTTGATTATTTATAAAACATCATATTCATGTCGCACTTATGGTCGATGCCGGGGACGCTGCCCTCAAAGCTATACTGCCACAGTGTGTGCGCATAGTAGAAAAACGGATGATCGCCGAGGCTCGTGCACCAGAAGGCGTAGTCGGTGAGCCGTGAAAGCTCATAGTCGTAGTAGCCGGTGCTGGGGTAGATGTAAACTCCGGCATCAAAGCCCTCCTGCTTTACCGTCTCGCAGAATGCGGCGGCACAGTCTGTCATGGTAGCGCCGTCCACGGCGCCGGTGCGTGCATCGGTGTCGGCAATACGCTCCCAGTCACAGAACACGGGAAGGTCAAGCTCCGTATCGCCTATGAGATTGAGCGTATACAGTGCCTCCTCACGGGCTTCCTCGGTGTTTATCGCCTGCGAGAAGAAATACACGCCGACCTTGAGTCCCACAGCCTTTGCTCCTGCAAGGTTTGCGGCAAAGTTATCGTCGGTGTACATTTCTCCGTTTTCGCCGTAGTACCGGCCGCCCGCTCTTATTATCGCAAAGCGAACGCCGCTGTCATACACCTGCTGCCAGTCGATATCGCCCTGATACTGCGAGACATCGACGCCGAGCATGGACTTATACTGCGCCCCCGTGTACACGGGTCTGCCGCTTTCGTCCATTGTAAACTCCTCGGCCTTGAGCGTGTTCACCGGAACACCGTCCTCAGGTGTTATCCAAATATAATCCTGTCCGTTAAATACCTCTACCTGCCCGTAGTGGGGGTCGTTCTGTACGCTCATATTGCGCTCATATACCTTGACAACGAGCACCACTAATGCAGTGACCGCAAGGGCGAGCAGGATAAGCTGTATGGTTTTCAAACCGTTCTGTTTCTTTTTACAATTAGTTTTCACGCCATGCTCCTTTCGCCATGGCTTGAGTTTAACACAACCTCAGCTCAAAGTAAACCACTTCAATCTTCCATTGCGTCCATGAGCGCCTTGCCGCCGTAGCGAAGGCAGCTTTTGAGCCTGCGGCGTCCACGCTTTATCGTGCGGCTGACGCTTGAAATGCTCAGGCCAAGCTCATCGGCTATATCCTGCATACGCATCTGCTCAAGATAGTACATGTACACCATCTGGCGCTGGCGGCGGGTAAGCTCACGATCGATAGCACGCTTTACCGATGCCGCCATGCCCCCCTCCCCGCTGCTTTCTACTATTTTAATAAAATTGCGCAGGGCTGCATATTCTTCCTGCTTAGCAAACATATTCAGCTTTTTCTCGTTCATTTTTATCATCTCCGTAATAATTTTCAAGGTAGCGTGAGGTCGCTATGGCATCTCGAGCCATGTTCGTGAGCATGGATATCTTCCGGCGCAGGCGCATTTTGTCCATCTCGCACATTTTCTCACGCTTAAGCCGTGTCTCAAGCTCCTCTGCCCGTATGCGGCAAACCTCGCCGCTTTTTCTGTATTCTCCGGATAATTCGGCTATGGTCATTTTTATCTCCTCCGGTATGTAAAATTTCTTTGCTGATTTTTGAATTTTATTGTTGACAAAACCATGGGGGTTTGCTATTATATTTGAGCCGGTATCGTGCTGGTGTAGCTCAGTTGGTAG
>DQDL01000006.1:0-2550 GCA_003533405.1 Clostridiales bacterium
ATCTTGAAGTCGCCGGTGTGGACAATAGTGCCAAGCGGGGTCTTTATCGCAAGCGCAACAGCGTCGGCAATGCTGTGGTTAACATTGATGAACTCAATGCTAAAGCACCCCAGCCTGAACACATCCCCTGCTTTCTTGGTAAAGATCTGCGTATTGTAAAGCAGATCATGCTCCTCAAGCTTGAGCTCGACAAGCGCAGCTGTGAGCGGCGTTGCGTAGATGGGTACATCAAGTTCGGTCATAACATACGGGATAGCACCGATATGATCCTCGTGACCGTGGGTAAGAATAATGCCTCTCACTCTGTCGGCATTGGCTTTAAGATAAGAAATGTCGGGTATGACAATGTCGATACCGTACATCTGCTCATCCGGGAAGCCCAAGCCGCAGTCTACAACGATAATATCTGTGCCGCACTCAAAGGCGGTCATGTTTTTTCCGATCTCTCCGAGACCGCCAAGCGGGATAATTTTGATTTTAGGTGTCATATATGCCTCCATTCGTTATTATTGGCTTCCGAAAATGCAAAGCAAAGGGGACCTCGCTCAAAACTGCCCTGTTTCGCAGCTTAGAGCGTGGCATTCCCCCCACACATATTCGGTATGTAAAATTATTCTCTTCTTCGGTTAGATTATTGCCCGAAAATTATAATTCAATTCTGCCTTCGATCGCTCTGAGCAGAGTTGCATCATCCGCAAATTCAAGATTTGAGCCGACGGGTATACCGTAGGCAAGTCTCGTGACCTTGACATCAAAGGGCTTTAAGAGCCTTGAAATGTACATAGCGGTCGCATCACCCTCGGTATCGGGGTTCGTTGCCATTATTATCTCGCTTATCTCGCTGTCATCGGCGGCAACACGCTTGACAAGCTCGCTTATTCTGATATCATCGGGTCCGACATGGCTGATGGGCGACAAAACGCCGTGCAGAACATGGTACACACCATTATATTCATGGCTGCGTTCGATAGACAGCACATCACGGGGCTCGGAGACAACGCACACGGTGCTTTTATCACGCCTGTTGCTCTGACAAACGGGGCAAATGTCGCCCTCGGTCAGGTTCTGGCATATTTTGCAGCAGCTCACATGAGCCTTGGCATCCATGATAGCCGAAGCAAAGCTCTCCGCCTCTCCATCGGGCAGAGAAAGGACATGGAACGCAAGGCGCTGTGCGCTTTTTCTGCCGATGCCGGGCAGAGACGCAAATTTATCTATGAGGTTTTCGAGTGATGCAGGGAAAAATGCCATAGGTGTGTATCTCCAATTATGCGTTTCTGATAGCTTCTATCTGTGCGGCTCTGTCGGGCTTTCCGAACACCGCACTGCCGGCAACAAGGACATTTGCTCCGGCTTCCTTTACGAGCTTCGCCGTCACTGGGTCAACGCCGCCGTCGACCTCAAGCTCGCAATCAATGCCTCTGCGGTCTATCTCCTCGCGGAACTGCTTTATCTTCGGTAGCTGGTCATGCATGAAGCTCTGGCCGCCAAAGCCGGGCTCAACCGTCATAACAAGGACCATATCAAGTCTTTCAAGATATGGGTACAGTGCCTCAGCAGGGGTTTTGGGCTTAACGGAAAGACCGACCTTTTTGCCGCAGCGCTTTACGATATCGATAGCCTCGCTTATCTTCTCGGGCGTGTCGGCCTCAACATGGAACATGACAAGATCGGCACCCGTTTTGCAAAAAACCTCGGCGTATCTGACCGGACGGTCTATCATGAGGTGAACATCAAGGAATATGTCGGTCGTCTTGCGGACGGATTTTAACACCGGAATGCCTATCGAAATGTTTGGAACAAATTCGCCATCCATCACATCAAAATGGACATAATCGGCTCCGCCCTGCTTTATATCTTCAATTTCCGTCCCCAGCTTTGAAAAATCGGCAGAGAGGATTGAAGGAGCTATCTTTATCATGACATTAACCTCAACTTAGAGTGTAGCATAAAATGAGTCAGCGGTCAGGTGCGCACCGCTGCTTTTATATATCCGGGGAATGCCTCTTGCGGGTATTCCCCGAGCCTGCACAAACTTCTACATTTACATTATACTACACAATATATAGATTAGCAAGCATTTAAGGCCGATTATATATTGTGAAAAAAGCAGAAAAGCTGATGCTTTTCTGCTTTCATTGTTTACATCTGCGGCTCCGGGAGCTTGCAGACATCTATCCATTCTATTGCGTTTGAGTATTTAAACAGTTCATCCAAGTTGAGCTCTATCGCACTGTTTTCGCTGCCGACAGCGGGGAAAACAGTGGTAAAGCGCTTAAGGCTCTCATCAAGATATACATCGATGCCGTCGTTTATACCGAACGGGCATACGCCGCCGACAGGGTGGCCGACAAGCTCGAGCACCTCATCGGGCGAGGGCATTTTGGCCTTCATGTGGAACTTGTCCTTAAACTTCCTGTTGTCTATTCTGGCGTCGCCTGCTGCGAGGATGAGGATGCAGCTGTCGTCTTTCTTAAACGAAAGCGTCTTTGCTATCCTTGCACCCTCAACGCCCAGCGCAAGTGCGGCAAGCTCGACGGTGGCGCTGGA
>DQDL01000006.1:2761-2992 GCA_003533405.1 Clostridiales bacterium
GTGGCGCTGGACACGGGAAACTCCTGCACTCTGTCCTCCATGCCGAACTGCCTGAAATATGCTCTTCCTTTTTCTATTGACATTTTAATTCACCGTTATTTCAAAATAAGCTTGTTGAAGTTTTTCTTGCCTCTCTTAATGACAATGCCGTTTTTGAGGGCATCGGCATCGAATGCGGCAGAGATATCTGTGACCTTTTCGTCGTTCACGGAAACACCGCCCTGCTGGATA
>DQDL01000006.1:3156-3484 GCA_003533405.1 Clostridiales bacterium
GGAAACACCGCCCTGCTGGATATTGCGCCTTGCCTCGGACTTTGACGCACAAAGGCCGGTCTTTACAAGTGCGGTCATGATATCGATAACGCCGTCGGAAAGGTCATTTATCGTTATCTCGGTCATGGGCATGTTTTCATCATCGCCCCTGCCGCCGAAAAGCGCCTTTGAGGATGCCTCGGCTGCCTTAGCTTCCTCCTCGCCGTGGACAAGTGCAGTAAGCTCGTACGCAAGTATCTCCTTAGCACGGTTGAGCTGTGAGCCCTCCCATTTGTCCATTTCCTCTATCTGCTCAAGAGGCAGAAAGGTCAGCATGCGGATGCACTTG
>DQDL01000011.1:0-12939 GCA_003533405.1 Clostridiales bacterium
AAAAAGCCCGGAAACGGTTGATGCGCCTGGCTTTACGCCAGACGCATCTATACCGTTTCGTTAATATGGCGGAGAGTTAGGGATTCGAACCCTAGGTTCCTTTTGGGAACACGACATTTCGAGTGTCGCACCTTCGACCTCTCGGACAACTCTCCGTATACCTCAAGTGTAATCCCTGCTCCGGAAGAATGCAAGAAAAACACGCAAGAACGATATGAAATTGTGAAATCCGAACCCGCGCAAAGCCCTGTGCGGCGGACATTTTCAGCGGACGAAACGGCCGGAGCATCCAAAAATTTCGAGTGCTGCACCTTCGACCACTCGGACAACTCTCCGTGTCTATTTTCATCCGGTTTTCTTTCCAAAAATTTGCTTAAAAATTCGTTGGGGAGAAAACAGGAGAGAAAGCAAAAAATATTCGATTTTGAGATTTTCCGTGTTGAGATGCATCAACGGAAATCAGGGGGACGAAAATCACAGGTCCTGCCGAAATTTCGAGTCGTTCTCGTTATGACCACTTCGATACCTATCCGTATTTAACTTTTTCGGGCGAGGACTTAATTATTATCCTCAAAATCGATGGTGTCGTCGTCGATATCCATGCTCATCTCGCCGACACGCATGCGGCGGGCGATCTTCATCTTCTCGACATACTCGTGAATGAGCTCCTTGACCTCGTTGGGCTGGCGGATATTCTTAAGCATGAGCTCGGGAATGCTCTTATCGGTCGATATGACCGTCACCGTGCCGACACCGAACAGCCGCTGCCACAGCGACACCGACACACGCAGGTCACGCACACGGTAGAGCACGATCTCATCCTGCTTGACATTCACAACGCCACGCTTCAGAAACAGGCGATCCTCGCTGAGGGCATATCTCGTGAACGAAATGGGCAAGCCGAGAATCCTCTTCCTGTCGTGCCAAATTTCAACAATCTTGGATACGAGCTTAGCCATAGACGATACCCCCATATCAATCGTGTACGCCCCATTGTAACCAATCTTCGCAGAAAAATCAAGAGAAGATTGCAAATTTACTCAAACAGGCACATAAATCCACTGGACAATCGCCGTTTTTCGCTATATATTTATTGAGTTGTAATGGAGGTGAAAGCCGTGGCTGAGTTTAAAAGCACTGCGATAAGCGCAGGAAAATACTTCAGAACATTCTACCGCTGGGTGCTGCTGTCGACGGTGACGGGGGCTATCTGCGGCCTTGTCGGCTCGGCGTTCAACCTGACGGTGAGCTGGGTGACCTCGTTTCGTGGCGGCCACCACTGGCTCGTTTACCTGCTGCCGGTCGGCGGCGTGCTCATTGCTGCACTGTACCATGTGGCCAAGACCGAGGGCGCAGGCACGAACAAGATAATCGACTCCGTGCACGAGGGCAAAAAGGTGCCGCTGATGCTCGTGCCGGTCATATTCGTCTCAACGGCGATAACCCACCTTGTCGGCGGCTCGGCAGGCCGTGAGGGTGCAGCACTTCAAATTGGCGGCGGCATCGGCTTCCGTGTCGGCAAGCTTTTGCATCTTGATGAAAAGGACATGCCGCTTGTGACGTTATGCGGCATGAGCGCAGTTTTTGCGGCGCTGTTCGGAACACCCCTGACGGCGACGGTGTTCGCCCTTGAGGTCATCTCCGTGGGCGTTTTGTACTACTCGGGCTTCATCCCCTGCCTTGTTGCATCGCTGGTGGCATACGGCATATCACGGCTCGTCGGCATCGCACCCATGGGCTTTGACATGATGAACGAGCCACTGGAGGTCGTGATGCTGCTTCGCACCTGTATCCTGGCAGTCGTCTGCGCCGTGGTAAGCATAGTTTTCTGCGTCACGATGCACCAGACCGAGCGCATTGCGGCGGCGAAGATAAAAAACACCTACCTGCGAGGTGTGGTCGGCGGCGTTGTGCTCATTGTGCTGACGCTTCTCGTCGGCAGCTATGACTATAACGGCATCGGCACGGGGATGATAGAGCGTGCGCTTGCCGGAGCGGACACCCCCGACTGGGCGTTTTTCTGGAAGATAGTTTTCACTGCCGTGACCATCGGCTTTGGCTTCAAGGGCGGCGAGATAGTGCCGACCTTCTTCATCGGGGCAACGCTCGGCTGCGTGCTGGGTCCTGTGCTCGGCATGCCTGCGGGCTTTGCGGCGGCGATTGCGCTCGTTGCGATGTTCTGCGGCGCTGTCAACTGCCCGATAGCGTCGATAATCCTGAGCGTAGAGCTTTTCGGCTCTGCTAACCTCATCTACTTTGCCCTTGCCTGCGGCATATCCTACATGCTGTCGGGATATTTCGGGCTTTACAGCAGTCAGAAGATAATATATTCTAAGACCAGAGCGGAGTATATAAACCGCTACGCAGAATAAGGACGGTTAAATATGAAATACAAAATAAACGACCACGCAAAGGCATTTTTGGAGGAAAACCTCCCCGAGGCGCTCGCCGCCGAGAGCAGCTTTGAGGCGCTCAAAATGCTGTACGCACTCATTGACGAAAAGGGCTTTGAAGCGCCGAAATACGACAAGCTCAACGACTTCGGCATCCTCGCCGACGAGGTCTACGACGAGATCTACGAGCTGAATATGTAAGCGAAGATATTAGCGCAAACTAAGGATGTAACGGGTATCGTTATGTCCTTTTTTGCAATTTTTACGAATAAAAAATTTTTTGTTGTACGCAAATGTACAAGTTTTGGCCAAATGCAGCCTATTAGTGAAGAGACTATTCTCTTAAATGATAGGAGGTCAAAAAATGACAGAGGAAAACTATAAGTACCGAACGAGCCAAACTATGCTCCGCAATCAATTTCCGGGCAAGGGTAAGCTGAGCATACCCGTCATTCCAAAGTTTGAAGCAAAAGAAGATGATTTTAATGACCTTTTGCTGATAGGCTTTGACAAGACCAATCTTCAAGATATGAAGCATCTTGACAGGATGGTGCACTTTTTCTTGTACGACTATAAGTTTGAAAGAGTGTGGAAAACCCCGGACACCGACATTGAGCGGCTTTCCCGTTATCGTGCAGTGCTCTCGCCTGACTTCAGCATGTATATTGAGATGGCACCTGTAATGCAGATTTTTAATGTTTTTCGCAATCGCTGGTGCGGTGCGTATTGGGCAAGCAAGGGGATTCGGGTCATCCCGACTGTAAATTGGGGCGATGAATCGACCTTTGATTTTTGCTTTGACGGAATCGAGAAAGGCAGCACGGTCGCAGTGTCGACATATATGGCATCGGCGCACGACAACAGACAGGATCAAAAGGAATGGTTTATGGCGGGGTACAATGAAATGCTTCGGCGCATTGAGCCCGAGAGGATAATTTGCTACAACACGCCGTTTCCCGAGATGCAGGGGGATATAGTGTATGTTGATTATGAGCTTAGTTCGTGGAAGTACATGAGCTTTGAAAACGACTGCTCAGAAGAAAATTTGGATTGCTTCAAAATTCCCGACACAAGTCGCCGGAATTGTGATATAATGTCAGCATACATGATATCCGCCGGAGGCGGAAGCGCTTATGGCGGCAAATGGAGACCCAGCCCTAATAAGCCTGAAGATCAACGGCTTTGGGGAAAACCGGGCGAAATAAAGAGGACTGTGATGAGAAATGGCGATGTCTACCTTACCAAGATTGGGGATGATGGTAGGGCAACAATAGATCGCCACTTAACGAATCATAGAACACCCAGCAAACACAGTAATGTTCATGATCATATTGTGTCATGGGACGAAGAAACCGGCAAACCTTCTTTCGGACCAGCCATCAACTACTACGATGTAGTACCGGAACTCAAGTATCACTGGGAGGAAACTATTATGGAAAAAACAAATGTTTATCAAGGCGAAGTCAACCTGAATTTTGCTTCTGCATCAGAATTTAAGGATGTCCTGAGCAGAGGTGCTGAAATAGAGTTCGACTGGAAAGGGCACTCTTATGGAGTGATTCGTTACGGGACTAATAATAAAATCACAGCCTATGAGATATACAAGCCCGAGACCGAAAAAGTGTACGATACGCCTGACGATGCGCTCGAATTTATGCTCGGTGACGACAAGCTGCGTGATGTCATAACTAAGGTAGAAGTGACAGAAAGAACGCTTTAACGGCGTAAAGGAGCGGTGACGATGGACGGAATGATAGGAGAGACAATAATAGTACCGCCGGACGCAAACTTGAATTTTGAGTCTGCATCAGAGTTTAAGAAAGTTCTGAGTTGGGGCGCAGAAATACAGTTTGACTGGAAAGGGCACTCTTACGGAGTGGTTCGCTACGGGGTTGATAACAAGATCACAGCTTATGAGGCACGCAAGAGCGGCTCGGAAAAGGTTTACGAAACACCTGACGATGCGCTTGAGTTTATGCTCGGCGAAGATAAACTGCGTGATGTCATAACCAAGGTAGAAGTGACAGAAAGAACGCTGTAAGCTAAAATTAAATAACATGAACATGAAAAAACCCGGCGGGTGCGGAAGCACTCGCCGGGTTTGCGTATGTGATTACTTGTTCTTTGCGTTGTAGGCTTCAATGCCGGCCTTGAGGAGCTCCATGGAGCGGGTGATGTCCGCTTCGTTGATGACATATGCCATGCGGATCTCGTTCTTGCCGGTGTTGGGGGTCTTGTAGAAGCTCTCTGCCGGAGTGAACATGAGCGTCTCGCCGTTGTCGTCCCACTCATTGAGCATGAACAGCTGAAGCTTCTCTGCGTCGTCAACGGGCAGGGCGGCCATGACATAGAACGCACCCTTGGGCTCGGAGTACACGACACCGGGGATCTTCTTAAGACCCTCGACGAGGCAGTCCTTTCTTGCGCAGTATTCCTTGCGGACGGCGTCGAAATACTCAGGACCGACGGTGTACAGCGCAGCGGAAGCGACCTGGTCAATGGTGGAGGCGCACAGACGACCCTGGCACCACTTCATGGCGTGGTTGTAAAGCTCGGCGTTGCGGGTGATCATGCAGCCAATTCTGGCGCCACAGGCGGAGAAGCGCTTGGAGACGGAGTCGATGACAACGACATTGTCCTCATAGCCCTCAAGCTGCAGAAGGCTCATGAGCTTTTCGCCGCCGTAGACAAACTCACGGTAGACCTCGTCGCCGATTATGAACAGGTCATGCTCCTTGGCGATATCGGCCATGAGCTTGAGCTCCTCCTCGGTGAGGACGGTGCCGGTGGGGTTTCCGGGATTGGTGAACATTATTGCACGGGTGTGCTCATTGATGCAGGCCTCGATGCGCTCACGGATGGCGAACTTGTAGCCCTCCTCGGGCTTGGTGGTGACGGGACGGATGGTCGCGCCCGTGAGGGTCACGAAGGTCGAGTAGTTGGGGTAAAACGGCTCGGGGATGATTATCTCGTCGCCCTCGTCGAGGATGCTCGACAGAGCCATCTGCAAAGCCTCGGAGCCGCCGGTGGAGATGAGCACCTGCTTGTTGGTGATGGGAGCGCCGATCTTGCCGTAGTAGTCGACGACGGCGTCGATCATCACGGGCACGCCGTCGGACGGGGCGTAGGCCAGAACGGGCTGGGAGAAGTTCTTGACCGCTTCAAAATATGCAGCCGGGGTGGCGATATCGGGCTGGCCGATGTTCAGATGATACAGCTTCTTGCCGTTTTTGACGGCCTCGTTTGCGTAGGGAGCAAACTTACGCATGGGGGAAAGACCGCACTTTTCGATCTTGCTTGAAAACTTCATTTTGTTCATCCTTTCACTATATTTGTAATTCATTTCTTCTATAAATTGCAAGGCTATTTTATCACCGCACATGTGTATATTCAACCAAAAACGCTGAAAAACATTGACAATATTCAGTCAAAAAGGCATAGGAATATGCCTTGCGCTTGCCCTATGGCGGATAGTTTGGTAAAATGCGAGTGAAGGCGGTGAAAAAATGCTTCAGATAGTTTTAGGCAAGGCCGGCACGGGCAAAACTGCGGCGGTCATGGCGAGAATAAAGGACGCTGTGGATAGAGGCATCGGCGGCAGACTGCTCATCGTTCCCGAGCAGTACAGCCATGAGGCCGAGCGTGAGCTGTGCCGCATATGCGGGGACAGCCTTTCGCTGTACGCAGAGGTCTTAAGCTTCACGGGCTTGGCTCGAAAGCTCAATGCCGAGCTCGGCGGCGGCGCTGCGCCCTATCTTGACAAGGGCGGCAGGCTTTTGTGCATGGCGCTTGCAAGCGACGGACTGTATTCAAGGCTGCGTGTCTATTCCTCGGCACGCAGAAAGGCGGAGCTTCAGACGATGCTGCTTTCGGCGGTGGACGAGCTTAAAACGGCGTGCATATCGTCAGAGCAGCTTATGGAAGCGTCGCAAAGCTGCGTCGGTGCGCTCGGCGATAAGCTGTACGACTTGGCACTCATCTTGGAGGCATATGACGCCGTGGTCGCAAACGGGCATGCCGACCCGACCGATAGGCTCACCCTGCTCGCCGAGCAGATCGGGCAAAGCTCCATGGGCGAGAAAAATGAAATATTCATCGACGGCTTTACCGACTTCACCGCACAGGAAAGGCGCATCATCGAAGCGCTGCTTTTAAAGGGCGCAGCGGTCACGGTGTGCCTCGGCTGCGACGAGCTCGGCGGCGGCAGCGAGATATTTGAATTAAGCCGCATGACCGCAAGGGGGCTTCTTGCCTTTGCAAAGGAAAACGGCATAAAATGCGAGGTCAAAGAGTTTACACAAACCAAAAACGGCAACCTCTCGCTCGGCTTTTTCGCCGACAATATGTTTTCCTATTCATCGAAAAAATTCGAGGGGGACAGCCCCTGCGTTTATATAAAGACCGCACCGAATATGCAGGCCGAATGCGAGCTTGCCGCATCCCGTGCGATAGCCCTCGTGCGCGACACGGGCTGCCGCTGGCGGGATATCGCCGTTGCGGTGCGTGGCTTTGACGACTATCGGCTCTCGCTCGAAAGCGCCTTTGCACGCTACGGCGTGCCGCTTTACACGGCGAGAAAAACCGACCTTTTCGCCAAGCCGCTACCTGCGCTCATCGCCTCGGCGTATGAGATCATAGGCGGCGGCTGGGAGGTAAGCGATGTGCTCTCGTACCTGCGCACGGACCTCACGGGGCTGACACTCGATGAGTGCGACGAGCTTGAAAATTATATTCTGATGTGGCAGCTTCGGGGCAGCGCATGGACTCAGGAGGACGATTGGCGGCTGCACCCGGACGGCTTCGGCGGCGAATATGACGATGAGGTGAACGAACGCCTGCACAGGATAAACGCACTGCGCCGTGAAGCCTCCGCACCGCTTTTGGCGTTTGCCGAAAAGACCGAGACTGCCGAGACCGCCGGTGCGCAGGCAAGGGCGCTTGCCGAGCTTTTGCAGAATCTGAACCTTGCCGAAAAATTGGGGGAAAAATCGCAGGCGCTTGCCGAGGGCGGCAGGCAGGCCGCAGCGCAGGAATATGCGCAGCTGTGGGATATCATCGTGTCGGCGCTCGAGCAGTGCGACGCAATTTTGGGCGACACGCAGACCGACCGGGAGAGCTTTGCGAGGCTCTTCACGCTCATGCTGTCAAAATACGATATCGGCACGATACCGACGGCGCTCGACCGTGTCACGGCGGGCGACTTTGACCGTATGCGCCGCAGAAATATAAAGCACCTCATCGTACTCGGCGCTTCCGATGCCCGACTGCCGCAGGCTGAGAGCGAGACGGGTATGTTTTCGCCCGATGAGCGCCGCAGGTTGCTCGAAATGGACATCGACCTCGGCGGAACGGGCGACAGCGAGCTGTGGCGTGAGTTTTCGCTCATATACAACTGCCTGACCCTGCCGTCTGAGACGCTGTGCCTGTGCTATCCGGCATTTGACACTGCCGGTGAGCCGCAGCGTCCGGCGTTTGTGGTTAACCGTGCCTGCGCGATTTTCGATGCCCGACCCGAGCAGACTGACATGGCGAAAGTGCGCATGAATGCAAAAACACCGGCGCTTGAGCTTGCCGCCAACGCCCTGCACGGCGGCGGTGTCGCCGAGGCCTCGGCGGCGCAGCTTTTTAATGAGCTTGAGCCGGAGCGGATGCAGGCGCTGCACAGAGCGTCGGAGATGACGAGGGGCAGCCTGTCCCGCCGCTCGGTCAGAGCGCTTTACGGCGAGAGTCTGCGCCTGTCGGCATCGAGGATAGATAAGTTTGCCTCCTGCCGCTTTGCGTATTTCATGCAGTACGGCCTAAAAGCAAAGACCCGTGAACCTGCCGGCTTCACTCCGCCCGAAATGGGCGTTTTCATGCACTACATTTTAGAAAACACCGCACACGAGGTCATGACCCTGGGCGGGTTCAAAAAGATCGATGACGAGACGCTTGAGCGCATCACCGACAAATTTATCGCCGAGTATGTGCACGAAAAATTAAACGACTTCAAGGAAAAATCCAAGCGCTTTGAGTATCTTTTCCGCCGCTTGACGAAGAATGTCCGGCAGGTGGTGCAGGACATGGCAAATGAGCTGCGCTCGTCAGACTTCGTGCCGCTGTCTTTTGAGCTCGACTTCGGAAAAACGAGCGAGCTTCCTCCCTTGCGCCTCGGCGAGGGCGAGGACAGCTTGGTTCTCACCGGCATTGCCGACCGTGTCGACGGCTGGCTGCATGAGGGTAAGCTCTATCTGCGGGTCGTCGACTACAAGACCGGCAGAAAGAGCTTTTCGCTCAGCGATGTGTGGTACGGTATGGGTCTTCAGATGCTTTTGTACCTGTTCACCCTCGGCGAAAACGGAAAGCTGCTGTACGGACACGATATCGTGCCTGCGGGCGTTTTGTATATTCCGGCTCGTGATGTCATGCTCTCGTCGAGCACCGACATGAGCGATGAGGCGATAGCCGCCGAGCGGGCAAAGCAGATAAAGCGCAGCGGACTTATATTAAACGACCCTGCGGTCATAAACGCAATGGAGCACTCGGACGCCCCGAGGTATATCCCCGTGAAATTCAAGGACGGCACGGCTCAGGGCGATGCGCTTGCATCCGCCGAGCGTCTCGGCCTTCTTGCACAGCATATCGAAAAGACCCTGCGCAGCATGGCCGCCGAGCTCAAGCACGGCAGCATCGCTGCCGACCCGTACTATCGGGGCCAGCAGGAAAACGCCTGCTTAAACTGCGATTACTTCGACGCATGCCATTTTGCCGACGGCGAAAACGGCGAGACGGTGCGCAAAATGCCGAAGCTTGCCGCCACAAAGGTGTGGAGCATCCTTGAGGGAGGTGAGGGCAATGGCTGAATTTAAACCTACACGCTCGCAGCAGGCGGCGATCGAGACCCGTGGCCGTGCGGTTTTGGTATCCGCAGCGGCGGGCAGCGGCAAGACGAAGGTCCTGACCGAAAGGCTTCTTTCACGCATAAGCGATGATGCCGATATCGACAGCTTCCTTATAATAACCTTCACCAAGGCAGCGGCGGCGGAGCTCAAAAGCCGCATCGTGGACGAGATCGCAAAGCGCCTTGCCAAAGAGCCCGATAACCGCCGTTTGCGCCGCCAGAGCGCCCTGTGCCAAAAGGCACAGATAGGCACGATACACAGCTTCTGCGCAGCGTTTTTGCGTGAAAACTGCCATGAGGCGGGGCTGTCGCCGGAGTTTAAGGTCATCGAGGAGGATCGCTCCGAGGCGATACGGGCTCGTGTCATCGGCCGTGTCATGGATGCGGCGTACGAAAAGCCGACACCGGAGTTTCTGCTGCTTGCCGACTCCGTGGGCGCAGGGCGGGATGACAGCCGCCTTGCGGATATCGTCCTGAGCCTGCATAAGAAAATGCAAAGCCACGCCCGCCCCGACCTGTGGGCAAAAAAGCAGATAGAGCTGATGAGTGTCGGCGCCGACAACATTGCCGCAACGCCGTGGGCGCAGGAGATACTGCGCTCTGTCACGGCAAGCGCCGAGTTCTGGGCGCAGGCGATGGAGAATGCCGCCCAAAAGGCGTACATGAGTGAAAAAATAGGTGCAGCCTACGGAGAGAGCCTGAGTGCGACCGCACTCGGCCTGCGTGACCTTGCACGCTCAAGCGCCGAGGGCTGGGACAGGGCACGGCAGTTTCTGCCCATCGAGTTCCCGAAGTTCAAGGCTCTGCGCAATTCGCCCGACCCGGAGCTTTCCGAGCACATAAAGGCTCTGCGGGACAGCTGCAAAAAGGCGGCGGGAAAGCTTGCCGATATGCTGAGCGCCTCCGAAGAAAAGCTTGCATCGGATATGCAAAAGACAGCACCTGCCATGCGTGCGCTCTTGGAGCTGACGCTCGATTTCGACAAAGCCTATGCCGCTGAGAAAAAGCGCCGTGCCGAGGTCGACTTTGCGGACCTTGAGCACTTCACCGCCCGACTTCTGACCGATGAAGCGGGCGAACCGACGGCGCTTGCGAGGGAGCTTTCGCAGCGCTACACGGAGATAATGGTCGACGAGTATCAGGATGTCAACCGTGTGCAGGACGCAATTTTCCGTGCCGTTTCCAAGGACGGGACGAACCTGTTCATGGTCGGCGATGTCAAGCAGTCCATCTACCGTTTCCGCCTTGCCGACCCCACGATATTCACCGAGAAATATCTGTCCTACGCAGACCTTTATGCAGCGCAGGAAAATGAGCCCGTGCGCATAATGCTTCAGGAAAATTTCCGCTCCAGAGGCGAGGTCATCGAGGGCGCAAACCATGTGTTCCGCACCTGTATGTCGGCAAAATTAGGCGAGATAGATTATGATGAAAATGCCGAGCTCAGGTGCGGCGCAGACTATGACGGTGCCGTCCCGAAGCCGGAGCTTGTGCTCGTTGACGTTACCGCCGACGACGAGGACGACTCGCCCGACAAAACTGCGCTCGAAGCGCAGGCGGTCGCCGAAAAGATACATGCGCTCATGCGCTCGGGAACGCTCGTTTCCGATAAGGGGGTGCAGCGCCCGCTGCGCTACAGCGACATTGCAATTTTAATGCGCTCCATGGCATCCACCGGCGAGGTGTTCCGCCGTGAGCTTTTGAATGCCGACATTCTTGTTTTGGGCGGCGGCAGCGGCAGCTTTTTTGAAAGTGTCGAGGTCTCGGCACTCGTGTGCCTGCTCGCCGTTATCGACAATCCCCATCAGGATGTGCCGCTCATTGCAGTTTTGCGCTCACCGTTTTTCGGCTTTAGCGCCGATGAGCTGTCGGAGATTCGAGCTGCCGACAAGAAAAGCGATTTTTACACCGCACTCGTTAAAAACGCAGAGCACAGCGCCCGCTGCGCCGAGTTTGTCGAGACGCTAACCGACTTTCGCCAAAGTGCGCCCGACATGGAGCTCGGCGAGCTGCTGCGGTATATCGGAGACAAGCTCGACCTTGCCGCCGTGTGCGCTGCGATGACAGACGGTGCGACAAGGCGTGACAATGTGATGCTGCTGTCAGGCTACGCAAAGCGCTTCGAAGCCACGGGCTTCAAGGGCTTGCACCGCTTTGTCGAGTGGCTAAATTCACTCGCCGAGCGTGGCGACGAGCCGGGCAGGGGAGCTGCGGGCAATGCCGTGCAGATGATGACAGTGCATAAGTCCAAGGGCCTGGAGTTTCCCGTGGTGTTCTTGTGCGGCACGAGCAAGAGGTTTAACCGCTCCGACCTGCGTGAAGCGGTGCTCATCCACCCCGAGCTCGGCCTTGGCCCCAAGGTCACGGACACCCGCCGCGGCATCGAGTACGCTTCCTTGCAGCGCAACGCCGTCAGCCTGCGGGCAGACCGTGAGATGCTGTCGGAGGAAATGCGTTTATTATATGTTGCGCTGACACGAGCCAAGGAGCGGCTCATCATGACGGCGACAATGTCAGAGCCCGAGACGAAAATGCAAAAGCTCATGATGAGCACCGTTTTTCCCGTGTCGCCCGAGATACTCATGACGGCGCAGAATACGGCGGCGTGGCTCATGTATGCAGCCCTTTCCGATAAGGACGAACGGCTCAGCCTGAGCGTTTACAGACCCGAGAGAACGCAGACCGAGGAAAAGTCGGAGAGCGAGACGACCGAGACTGCGGCAGACCCGAGGTTAGTTGAAAAGCTGCGGCAAAACCTTGGGTTTTGCTACCCCTATCCCGTTGCCGAGACGCTGCCATCCAAGGTCACGGCGACCGAGCTTAAAAGCTATGATGAGCCCGACCCCGAGAGCGTGAGCCTTGCGCCGAGCGTGCAGCGCAGCTTCCGAAGCCCGAGCTTCCTGCGTGAGGACAGACCCCTCACGGCGACCGAACGGGGCACGGCAACGCACATGGTGCTGCAATTTATAGACTATAACAAGGCCGGAACGCTTGACGGCATCCGCTCCGAGATAGCCCGCCTCACCGCATCACGCCACATTTCCGAGCGGCAGGCGCAGGCGGTGAACGCCGAGGCGATAGAGCGGCTGTTTCGCTCTGATTTGGGGCGGCGGATAATGAACGCCGACAGGCTCATGCGTGAGTTTAAGTTCTCCATCCTCTGTCCCGCCGAGGACTTCTTTGACGGCGGAGAGGGCGAGAGCGTGCTTTTGCAGGGCGTCATCGACTGCTGCATCGAGGAAAACGGGGAGCTCACCATAATCGACTACAAGACCGACCGTGTGCGTGGCGAAGCTCTTTACGAGCGAGCCAAAAGCTACGCCGGACAGCTTCGTGCATACGCCATCGCCATCGGAAAAATGACCGGCAAGCCCGTCACGGGCTGTGCGCTGTACTTTTTAGATGCCGGACAAACGGTTTTCGTGCCGGAAAATTAAAAAAACGCTTGCAAACACGGTAACGGTGTGTTACAATCCAATTTGCGTCTTGTAACCATGTTTCATGCTCAAGACAGCCTATGACGAGGAGATTAGAACAATGAAGGCAGGAATCCATCCTAACTATCAGCCCACCGTTATCAAGTGCGCTTGCGGCGCAACCATCGAGACCGGCTCCACCCGTCCCGGCATCACCGTCGAGATCTGCTCCAAGTGCCATCCTTTCTAC
>DQDL01000011.1:13166-13490 GCA_003533405.1 Clostridiales bacterium
CACCGGCAAGCAGAAGCTCGTTGATACCAGCGGCCGTGTTGATAAGTTCAATAAGAAGTACGGCATCAAGTAATTTCGGTTTACTTAAAGAGCACATCAATTTGATGTGCTCTTTTGCCGTTTTTATGGTATAATACCCTCGGGTGGCAAGGGGATGCATGCCTGACAGCGCCCCTTTTCAGCGCCTTCCGCTCTTTTTGCCTTGGCGGGTTACGACCCGCCTGCATCAAAGAAGAACGAAAATCGCAAGAAAATTGACTGCTGTCAGGTGCGAAGCAGTTTTGGGAGAGCTGATTTTCGTTCAGGCAAAGATAAAGCCCGACG
>DQDL01000011.1:13661-14336 GCA_003533405.1 Clostridiales bacterium
TTTTCGTTCAGGCAAAGATAAAGCCCGACGGGCATAATGGAGATATATGGACTAGGGGTTTAGCGAAGCATGGGCGGAAATCAGCCTGCCAAAACCATGTATCCCCTTGCCACCCGAGGGTAACCGATGAGGTATATTGATATGGAAAACAACGAAGTAAAAACCGAACGAGCCGTGCTGTGCGGACTTGCAGCAAGCAGCATGGATGTTTCCGAGCGCTCCACGGATATCTCCATGGACGAGCTTGCGGCTTTGGTCGAGACCGCCGGTGGTGAGACCGTCGGCATAATGATGCAAAACCGCCCGACCCCCGATCCGAGAAGCTTCATCGGCGACGGCAAGGTAGCCGAGCTCAAGGAATTTATAGATGCAAACGACATTGACCTTGCGGTTTTCGACAACGAGCTTTCGCCCTCGCAGATGCGGGTGCTCTCCGAGGAGCTTGGGGTCAAGGTGCTCGACCGCTCGGGGCTTATCCTCGACATTTTCGCCCAGCGTGCGCAGACCCGTGAGGGTCAGCTTCAGGTCGAGCTTGCGCAGTACAAATATCTGCTGCCGAGGCTGACGGGTATGTGGACGCACCTTGTCCGCCAGACCGCTTCCGGCGGCTCGTCGCCTATCGGCACCCGAGGCCCGGGCGAAACGCAGCTTGAGACCGACCGCCGCCACATCCAC
>DQDL01000011.1:14518-14804 GCA_003533405.1 Clostridiales bacterium
GGACCGCCGCCACATCCGCCGCAAGATACAAAAGCTTGAGGAGGAGCTTGCCGCCGTGCGCAAGGTGCGCAGCACCCAGCGCCGCAAGCGTGAGAAAAACGACATGCCCATCGTGGCACTCGTGGGATACACGAATGCCGGTAAGTCCACGCTTCTAAACTGCCTTACAAACTCCGACATTCCGGCAAATGACCGCCTTTTTGACACGCTCGACACCACGACACGCAAGCTGCGCATAGATGAGCTCACCGAGGTTCTCATTTCCGACACCGTCGGCTTTATCCGC
>DQDL01000011.1:15031-15493 GCA_003533405.1 Clostridiales bacterium
GGCAACGCTCGAGGAGCTTGCCTACGCCGATGTGCTGCTGCATGTTATAGATATCAGCAACCCCGATTGGGAGGAGCAGACCCGTGTTGTCGACACGCTCATAAACCAGCTCGGTGCAGAGCAGACCCCGTGCATTCGGGTGTTCAACAAGTGCGACGCTTACATGGGCATCCTGCCCCACGGCGAGAATATCGTGTGCCTGTCGGCCAAAAGCGGCGAGGGCGTGCAGGAGCTCGTGCAGAAGCTGTCCGAGCTTCTAGACCGTGGCAGCCACCATGTGACGCTCAGGATCCCGTACTCCGATGCAGGCATTATGGATCTACTTAACCGTGAAGCGTCGGTAAAATCGACCGAGTACACCGACGAGGGCATCGAGGCGGAGGTCATCGTGCCGCCGGAAATTTTCGGGCGTGTAAAGCGCTACATCCCGGGCTATGTCGAGCCGAAGGAGGACTGGGAGGA
>DQDL01000011.1:15706-15884 GCA_003533405.1 Clostridiales bacterium
AGGAGGACTGGGAGGATTGAGCGAATACTTTATCCCCGCAGGCGCAGGTGAGGCGGAATTTGTCGAAAAGCGGTCGAGCTTTTTGGGCCATGTGCGTTATGTCGAGACCGAGGACGAGGCGAAGGCCTTTGTCGCCGAGATGAAAAAGAAGTTTTACGATGCCCGGCACAACTGCTGG
>DQDL01000078.1:0-556 GCA_003533405.1 Clostridiales bacterium
GCACAAAGGCATCCTGCACGCTATCGGCAAGTCCGGCTCTGATAAGGCACAGCGCAAAATGCGGTCTGCCGATTATCGAGCCCGGGTGCTCTGCCTTGAGCTCGTCTAAGTCTATAATTATGCCGTCCTTGGCCATGAGGTCGACCATCTTTTTGTTGCGCTCGTCACGGTCGGTGACTATCCACTCAAGCGTTCCGTTGAGCTTTTCATCGTGCGGGTCGATATCGTACGCAAGCATGTGCACCTCTTTGCCGTGCCAGCCGCAGCCGAGCTCCAAGCCGCCGACGACCTCAACGCCGAGCCGCTCTCCGGCAGCCTTAGCCTCCGGCACGCCGTTTGCCGTGTCGTGGTCGGTTATGGCGATGGCCTTGAGCCCGAGCGCCTTTGCGTGCGCAACGGCGTCTGTGGGGCTTTCCGAGCCGTCGGATATATTCGTATGTGTGTGAAGGTCTATCTCTCTCATCTTACCGCTTCCGAAATTTTATCTGCCTCGGCGTAGAGCTTCCCGGCATCCTCGCCGATGAAAAACTCGCCGTTTTCGTACAGGATCTTGCCG
>DQDL01000078.1:700-3876 GCA_003533405.1 Clostridiales bacterium
CCGTTTTCGTACAGGATCTTGCCGTTTACCATCGTCAGGCGCACATTTTCCTTTGAGCCTGCGTAAACGATGTTTTTGCTGATATTATTCAGCGGGTGCATATTCGGTCTGTGCAGATTTATGACCGTCATATCCGCCTTTTTGCCGGTGGCTATGCAGTCGCAGTCCGTTAAACCCATCGCCTTGGCGCCGCCAACGCACGCCATTTCCAGCACACGGTTTGCGTCGCACACGGAAGCATCCGCTTCACGGTACTTTGCAAGAGCCGTCACAAGGTACATTTCCCTGAAGAAGTCGAGCGCATTGTTTGACGCAGCGCCGTCCGTGCCGATGGCAAGATCGATGCCCTCGGAAAGGAACCTCGTTACCGGTGCAATGCCGCTTGCGAGCTTGAGATTTGATGCCGGGTTCAGCACCGCACACAGCCCGCGGCGCTTGAATATATCGATATCCTCGTCGCTCATATACACACAGTGGAAGCCGCCGCCGCCATAATCGTACATGCCGAGCTTATCAAAAAGCACCGTGGGCGTAACGCCGTGGCGCTCGATGCAGCCGAGCACCTCGCCTTTTGTCTCGGACGAGTGGGCAAACATGGGCGCTTTGTATTTGTGCGTGAGTGAGGCGACATACTCCATGCGCTCAAGGCTTGTCGTGTACTCGGCGTGGAAGCCGAGGCGGTAGGATATAAGCTCATTGCAGTCGTTAAAATGCAGATACTCCCGCTCGAGTGCCGTGATGTCACGGTCAAAGTTGTTGAGCGCACCGCAGATGACGGTACGGAAGCCTGCATCCACATTTGCCTTAACATAAGCGTCGTTGTGGAAGTACATGTCAAAGCTCGAGGTGATGCCGCTTGAAAGGTACTCCATTATAGCGAGCTTCGTCATGACATACAGCATATCCGGTGAAAGCTTCGCCTCACGGGGGAATACCTGCTCGTTAAGCCAGCGGTCAAGCGGCATATCGTCCGCCATCGAGCGCAGGAAGGTCATCGCCGAATGGGTGTGGGCATTTTTAAAGCCCGGGAGCAGCAGGTCGCCGTTAAGGTCAATTTGCCGTTCAAACTGCGGCATAACTGCCTTTTTGGGCCCGACATAGCATATGCTGCCGCCGTCCGTCCACACCTCGTCACTCGTTATCTCGGTGCCGTTTACGAAGCTCAGCACCCTGCCGTTATAAAATCTTATCATTTGTTCCGTCCCGTATCTTTATTCCCAGAAGTTTTTGCCGCCCAGCCTGCGTACAAGCTCTTGCCGCATCTCAAGCATGGCGGTGTATGTCGGAAGTATATAGATAAACGCATCCTCGTTTCGGAGGCGTTTGAGAAGCTGTGCGTAATTTGAAATTGCCTCGCACCCGACGCACTCTCGCTCCAAGCGCTGCGCCATGGTCTCGGCTCTGTCGCCGGTGCAGTAGACATTCCTGAGGTTTCTCATACGCCGGAGCGCACCAAAGTCGGCATCGTCCAGCCACGAGATATCCGTGCCGTCGGCAGGCCTGTCATTAATGACGAAAACGAGAGATTTTGCGCTTTTGTCGCTTTTTATCGTCTCGAGCGTCTGATCTGCCGCAGCGGCATTTTTAATAAGTATCATCCTTGCGCCGGCCTTGCCGAGGGCAAACTCCTCCATGCGGCCGAAGCCGCACTCGAAGCTCGACACAGCTTTCAGCGTATGCCGCAGCTCAACGCCCGCCGCCGTCATGAGCGCAGTCACGCCTGCGGCGTTGTATATATTATATAGCCCCGGGAGCGCACACTCGGCAAGAGTTTTCTCCCCGCCGTCTGAAATGACAAAGCATCCGTCCGCCAGCACATCGCTCACCGTGACAAGCGTATCATGCCGCCGTGCGCCGCACTTCGGGCAGCGAAAGCCGCCTAAGTTTGCGTAGGTCACATAGCTGTATTCAAGCCTTGCGCCGCACTTCGGGCAGCGGCTTTCCTCGCCGCTCTCGGGCGAGAGCTTATCGCCCGCCGACAGGCCGTACCACAAAACTTTGTTCGGCACCTTATCGGCTATGCTCGCCGCCATCGGGCAGTCGGCGTTCAGGCACACGAGCGTATCGGGCGTGGCGCTTACCCCCTGCGCAATTGCGTCTCGGGGCGTTGTCACCGTGCCGTAGCGGTCGAGCTGATCCTTGAACAGATTCGTCACCAGCACTGCCTTAGGTCTAGTCTCGGCGAACACCCGCCGAGACGCCGCTTCGTCGCACTCGATGACCGCCCATTTTTTCTTCGGGCGCATGAAAATGCTTGTATTCTCGATAAACTCACAGGCAATGCCGCCGATGAGGTTTGCACCCGACCGGTTTGAAAATGCGTCAAGTCCGGCGTTACCCAGCGCCGTTTCCGCCATTCTGGCAGAGGTGGTCTTTCCGTTTGTCCCCGTGACCATGAGCGTGCTCACTCCACGGGCTGTCAGTTCCAGCACCTCGGGGCAAATTTTGAGCGCAAGCTTGCCCGGAAGCGCCGTTCCTCCTTTGTTTAGAAGCCTTAAAATTCCGTGCGTGATCTTACAGACCACGCACGCAACAAATGCCAATAAACTTTTCAATTACTCAACTGTCACCGACTTTGCAAGATTTCTGGGTTTGTCAATATCGCAGCCTCGCAGCAGTGCCACATAGTAGGCGAAAAGCTGCAAGGGCACAACCCCCAGAGAAGGCTGGAATATCGTATGTGACTCGGGTACGGTAATTACATTCTCAACCGTCTTGCGCATCTCCGCAGCATGGCTTTCGGTGGTGAGCGCCAAGACATCCGCTCCTCTCGCCTGCACCTCAACGACATTGCTCATGGCCTTGTCAAACAGCGGAGCATATGTGCCGAGGGCAACGACGAGCGTGCCGTCCTCGATGAGAGATATCGTGCCGTGCTTAAGCTCGCCCGATGCGTATGCCTCGGAGTGGATGTAGGATATCTCCTTGAGCTTGAGCGAGCCCTCCAGTCCCATCGCATAGTCGAGATTGCGGCCGATGAAGAACACGGAGTTGTGGTTAAAGTAGTTGGAAGCATAGTGCTTGATATCGTCGGTATGCTCGAGTATCTGCTCCATCTTCGCAGGCAGGCGCAGAAGCTCATCGACCATCTCGGCATACTCCTTTGCGCTGACCGTGCCGAGGATATCTGCAAAGTACAGGCCGAGCATGTTTAGCAGCACGAGCTGGGTAGAGTA
>DQDL01000078.1:4081-4277 GCA_003533405.1 Clostridiales bacterium
TAGCAGCACGAGCTGGGTAGAGTATGCCTTTGTCGTTGCGACCGCTATCTCGGGGCCTGCCCAAGTGTAGAGCACATCGTCGGACTCTCTTGCTATCGAGCTTCCCACGACATTGACTATCGACAGAATGTGAGCGCCGAGGCTCTTTGCCTCACGCAGCGCCGCCATCGTGTCGAGCGTCTCGCCCGACTGGCTG
>DQDL01000078.1:4478-4767 GCA_003533405.1 Clostridiales bacterium
CTCGCCCGACTGGCTGATGACGATAACGAGCGTCGACTCGTCAACGAGCGGATCGCAGTAGCGAAATTCCGACGCAAGACAGACCTCAACAGGCTTTCTGAGTAAACGCTCAAGGTTGTACTTCCCGACTACACCCACATGATATGACGAGCCGCAGGCGATTATGAATATCTTGCTTATGCTTTTAATATAGTCTGCATCTATCTCGAGATCCTCAAGCACGATGCGGTTATCCCTTATGCGGTTGAACGCAGTTTTGCGGATAGCCTCGGGCTGCTCCATGATCTCC
>DQDL01000078.1:5015-5157 GCA_003533405.1 Clostridiales bacterium
GAAGTGGGCATAGCCGCCCTTTTCGGCAGCGGAGACATCCCAGTCGACAAAATGGTGCTCCTTCTCGATGGGCTCCTCCATGCTGTCGTACACCTGCACGCCGTTTTCGGTCACGACTGCGACCTCGCCGTCCTCCATGTAG
>DQDL01000096.1:0-467 GCA_003533405.1 Clostridiales bacterium
AAGCTGCCCGTCAAAACCGATAGGGATTCGGCTCTAAGTCAACTTAAGATAATTTACATATGCGCCAAAGTGTGCTATGATAAAATATCACGATAAATGTGGAGTTTGCTATGCTCGAAAAGTTAAAACAGCTTGACAATAAATATAACGAGATCCAGCAGCGCATGGAAAGCGGCGAGATATTCGCAGACCCGTCGGCATACACAAAATGCGCCAAGGAGCTCAAGGAGCTTGAGCCCATTGTGCAGTGCTACCGTGAGTATTGTGCTTGCGGAAAGCAGATGACGGATGCGCAGGAGCTTATGTCAGACCCAGAGTTCAAGGAGCTTGCGCAGGAGGAATATTCCGAGGCAAAGCAGAAGCTGGGTGAGCTTGAGGAAAAGCTCAAGATACTGCTTCTACCCAAGGATCCGAACGACAGCCGCAATGTCATTATGGAGATACGGGGCGGCGTCGGCGGCGAGGAA
>DQDL01000096.1:650-3019 GCA_003533405.1 Clostridiales bacterium
CGGGGCGGCGTCGGCGGCGAGGAAAGCTCGCTGTTTGCCTACGATCTTTTCCGCATGTACTCAATGTACGCCGAGCGCAAGGGCTGGAAGATAGATGTCGTGAACCTAAACGAGACCGAGCTTGGCGGCATAAAGGAGATAAGCTTCGTTGTCGAGGGCGAGGGAGCGTATTCAAGGCTCAAGTTTGAAGCGGGCGGACACAGAGTGCAGCGTGTCCCGGAGACGGAATCCGGCGGCAGGATACACACCTCAGCGGCGACCGTTGCCGTGCTCCCCGAGGCAGAGGAGGTCGAGTTTGAGATAAACCCCAACGACCTGCAAATCGACACCTACCGTTCCTCCGGCGCAGGCGGCCAGCATGTAAATAAGACCGAAAGCGCCATAAGGATAACGCACCTGCCCACGGGCGTTGTCGTTGAGTGTCAGGACGAGCGCAGCCAGTATAAAAATAAGGACAGAGCGATGAAAATTCTGCGCTCCAAGCTCTATGAGGCCGAGCAGGCAAAGCAGCAGGCGGCGATAGCGGCTGAGCGCAAAAGTCAGGTCGGCTCGGGCAACCGCAGCGACAGGGTGCGCACCTATAACTTCCCGCAGAACCGTGTCACCGACCACCGTCTCACCGGCGATGTGCGCAATTTCAACATCGCAAATGTAATAAACGGCGATCTTGACCCGATAATCGACGCACTTGTGACGGCCGATCGGGCGGAAAAGCTTAAAAATCGGGCATAATGGATATGAAAACAACGATAATAAAAGACAATATCGACCTTGCATCCACGCTCATAAAAAGCGGCGAGCTCGTCGCCGTGCCGACCGAGACCGTGTACGGTCTTGCGGGTAACGGCCTTGATGCCGAAGCGGTCGAGAAGATATACGAGGTCAAGGGCAGACCGCAGGTGAAACCGCTTGCACTCATGATACCCGACAGCGGCAGCATGGAGCGCTACTGCGAGCCTGTTCCAGAGCAGGCGAAAATGCTTGCAAAGCGCTTTTGGCCCGGACCGTTGACGATAGTTTTAGAGGCGAAAGCCATTGTGCCGGAGATAGTCCGAGCGGGCGGAGATACCGTTGCACTGCGCTGTCCCGACCATCCGCTGACGCTTGAGCTTCTGCAAAAGGCGCAGCTTCCGCTGGCAGCGCCCTCGGCAAATCCGTCCGGTGAGCCGAGTCCAAAGAACGCCGCTAAGGTCGCCGAATACTTCGACGGCAAAATTTCCGCCGTAATTGACGGCGGCGAGTGCGGCATCGGCACGGAATCGACCATCATCGACATGAGCAAAACTCCGTATAAGATACTGCGTGAAGCGGCGCTGCCCAAGGAAACGATAAGAAAAGCCCTTGCCGATGACCTCACCGTGCTTGGTATAACCGGTGGCACGGGCTGCGGCAAAACGACAGCTCTGCGGCAGCTTGAAGCGCTGGGAGCGATGATAATCGACTGTGACGCCGTGTATCATGAGCTTCTCGAAACGGACGCAGAACTTCTGAATGCCATCGAAACGGCGTTCCCCGGCTCGGTGGTGAACGGAAAGCTCGACCGCAAACGCTTGGGCGGTATCGTGTTCGGCTCGGAGCGGGACTTGAAGCTTTTAAACGAGATAACGCACCACTACATCTCGCTTGAGGTCGAGCGCAGACTGTGCGACTTTGCCATGAACGGCGGAGAGCTTGCCGCAATCGACGCAATTGCGCTCATCGAAAGCGGCCTTGCCAAACGCTGCAAAGCGGTCATCGGCGTTGTCGCCGAGACGGAGATAAGGGTGCAGCGCATCATGAAGCGTGACGGCATAAGCCGTGAGTATGCCGTTAAGCGTATTGCAGCGCAGAAGCCGAACGAATTTTTTGAAAACAGCTGTGACTATGTCCTGCACAATGATACGACCGAGCGGGACTTTGCCGATAAATGCACAAATCTTTACAAGGAAGTACTGAAAAATGGATGAAATTAGAAATCAACTGTTCTATCAGCAGAAAAACGGCTATGACCTTATAAGCACCGACGAGCGCATCGCCGTCGAGGATTACAGCCGTGAGTACATGAGCTTTCTCAATGCCGCACGCACCGAGCGTGAGGCGGTGAAGCTCGCCATAGCGCAGGCTGAGTCGGCGGGCTTTGTCGAGTATAAGCTCGGCATGGAGCTCACGCCCGGCACGAAAATTTACCGCAACAACAGGGGCAAAGCGCTCATGCTCGCCGTCATCGGCAAAAAGCCCCTGAACGAAGGCTGCGTCATTGCCGGCGCTCATGTTGACGCACCCCGCATCGACTTAAAGCAGAACCCCCTGTACGAGTCCGATGAGCTCGCCTACTTCAAGACCCACTATTACGGCGGCATCAAGAAGTACCAGTGGGTGACCATCCCCCT
>DQDL01000058.1:0-257 GCA_003533405.1 Clostridiales bacterium
GTGGTGCGCATCAACAACAAGGCCGTCAACCCCGCCGATGACCTGGACCAGCAGGATCTGCCGGATGTCATGGCCCAGCGCCTCACCGAGCTGGACCGCCGCATCAGCAGGCTGGAAAAGGACGCACAGGGGGATGTGCCCCCCAGCATCCACGAGGTCATCCAGAAACAGCAGCGCTGAACCTCTCGGTCCCACTTTGCGTGCCAGCTTTCCTCATAGGGGAGCCGCTGGCATGGCGGTACTATCCGCAAAAACTG
>DQDL01000058.1:499-2626 GCA_003533405.1 Clostridiales bacterium
TTTTCTGTTACTTCTGGTTTTGCAAACTGCTTTTGTACTTTCATTGACTGAATGTCCATAAGTTCCTTGCCTTAAACGTAATCTGCCACGATTTTTCTCGTTGTCCTTTCAAACACATGAATATAACCAGGGGCTCCTTCTTCATTTCCAAATTGATAATCAAACTTTTCAAATTCCTTAAAGATTTCTGAGCCGAGACCATCTCGCATTACAAATGGTACCGTACCATCATCGAACTTTCCACCGTATGCCTGCATCACAAGAAGACATTGCACCAAATTGTCACAATACAATCTCTCATAGATCGGATCAATATGCAATTCCATCTCCATCCAAATCATAGGTGTCAGTGTACATCCCTCAAGATTGGGGTCCCCACCATGTTCCAAAAGAAGGCGCATGGTTCGTGCCGCCATATCAGGCCCTTCCGTGAAACGCAAATCGGCCATAATATTTGCAGTTTCCGTTGTGTCCTGATCTACAATGGTATTAGGATTCATTCCATGTTCCAACAAAAAATGTACCGTATCATATAGGTAATCCCTGTGCAACCGCACCTGTGCAGCGCTTAAATTCCCGCCAACCAGTGCGTCGCCGTATTCGCCAAAAGTATTTTCAGCCAACTCCACCGCCAGCCACATCATTTCTTCCTCACTGGGCCGATGCATTGCAATAAGAGTTTCTGCCATTTCAAAATCCGGCGGAATACAAGAAAGCACAGAATACAATTTCCGAACCTGTGCGGTGACCTTCATATCTTTCTCCTTTACACAAGAAGGGGGACATCTCTGACCCGAGATATCCCCCTTTTTATAACTTCAGCAAATCCCACCATTGCACAGTTCTTTGACCTTTTGTGCCGCTGCCGCCACCAGCTGGCCGATGGGCTGGTCGGGCACGCCCACCACGATGTTCTCACAGTGGTTGATGGGCACCAGCACCCGCCGGGCGGGGCTCTGGCAGACTGCCGCTGCCATGGCGGGAGTGATCTCGCCCAGCAGCGCGTCAGCGATCACAATGCCGATGGGCCCCACGATAACATCCGCGGTGCGGCAGTTCACGACCACGGCGTTCTCGCCGGTGGCGGCGCGGACCGTCCCCGCCTTGAGCATGGCCGAAGTCGCAAGGCTGTTGGTGCCCACGGCGGTCAGCCGGGCTTCCGGGCAGGCGGCAGAGATGGCCGCCACCAGCTGGCGGCCCAGACCGCCGCCCTGGCCGTCAATGACCAGAACGTTCATCAGAAGTCGATCTCCTCCAGCCGCAGCAGGGCGATGATGTAGATCTTCAGGGCCTCCAGCAGCTTATCGATGGGAGCTGCCTCGTTGGCACCGTGCATCGGGCCGCCGAACTCAGGCAGCACCATGTCCTCGTGCTCGGGGCCAAAGCTCACCGCATAGGGGAAGTGGCGGGCATAGGTGCCGCCGCCCATGGTAAAGGGCGTGGCATTCTCGCCGGTGACCTCGTTGTAGGTCTCGATGCAGGCCTTGATGGCGGGGGTATCGGCTGCGATATAGAAGGGCTCGGCACCCTCGGCCTTCTCCAGAGAAGCACCCGCGCCAATGGCAGCCTTGATCTGCTCCTTCATCTTCTCGGCGTTGGTGCAGGTGGGGTAACGGCTGTCCATGGTCTGGACGATCCGGCCCTCCCGCATGAAGATGCGGCCGCCGATGATGGTCAGGGGGCCGAAGGGGCCGTCGGCGCAGTCGATGCCCAGGCCGGTGCCTGCGGTGGAAGCGTGCAGCTTTTTCAGGGCTTCCAGATAGGCGCGCTCTGCATCGTTGCACAGACCATTGTCCAGCAGGTAGTTCACCACCAGACCGATGGCGTTGACCGTGCCCTCGGGCATGGCGGCATGGCCGCTCTTGCCCCAGCCCCGGATACGCACCCCATTGCCTTCCGGCTCCAGCGTGATGTTGGGGGCATTCTTCAGCTTGGTGATGTCAGTCTCCACCAGTGCGCTGGCG
The DNA here is from genome assembly GCA_003533405.1 of Clostridiales bacterium. Taxonomy (GTDB): domain Bacteria; phylum Bacillota; class Clostridia; order Oscillospirales; family Oscillospiraceae; genus F23-B02. The sequence continues at coordinate 2,464 of DQDL01000058.1, forward strand.
CGGTCGGGGACTGCATTGTTGGCAACGCCGCCCTCGAACTCCTTGATCTCGCCGTTGCACACCGGGCTGACCAGCTCCGCACCGAAATGGCCCTTCTCGCCGTTGCACACCGGGAACTCTGCATCCGGGGTGAAGCAGAACACCGGGGCCGGGTAGTTCTTGA
>DQDL01000058.1:2891-3350 GCA_003533405.1 Clostridiales bacterium
ACACCACGGCCGATCATCCAGCCGTCCCGGATCTGCATCTTGAAGGGTTCCTGGCTCCAGCCGTTGCCCACGGGCACCACATCCACATGGCAGATGGTTGCCAGATATTTCTCGGGGTCTGCACCGGCCAGCTCGGCATAGCCGATGTAGTTCTCGCAGTTGCGGGTCGCCAGACCCATGCCTGCAGCCAGCTCCAGCGTCTTGTCCAGCGCCGCGCGGGGGCCCTCACCAAAGGGAGCTTCCTCGGTCGGGGTTCCCTCCACGCTGTTGATGGCCACCAGCGCCGCGATGTCCTCCAGAATCTGCTCCTTGTTCGCCGCAATAAAGGCGTCGATCTTCTGATTCAATGCCTGATCCATGATTGCTTCGTCCTTTCTTTGTCGTAACGACACGTTACTGTTTATTGTAACACACTTAAAGCGCTTTTGCCAGCCTTCGGCAGCCTGCTTCTGTACGAAA
>DQDL01000058.1:3623-5197 GCA_003533405.1 Clostridiales bacterium
CCAGGGGAGCTGTCGCGGCGAAGCCCGAATCTGTCACACTGCAAACAGGCTGCTGGCCGCGCCCAGCACACCGGCGCTGGCCAGGCCCATGATGATGCCCGCCAGCAGCACACCGCCCATGCAGGCAATGAGAACATCCTTGAACTTCATGTCCAGAATGGAGGCTGCCAGCGTGCCGGTCCAGGCACCGGTGCCGGGCAGCGGGATCCCCACAAAGAGCAGCAGGGCAACGGTCAGACCCTTGCCGGCCTTTTCCTCCAGTTTGCGGCCGCCCATTTCTCCCTTGGTGATGAAGAACTTACACACCGGCCCGATGACCGGTTTGTGGTAGCCCCAGATGAGGAACTTGCGGGCAAACAGATAGATAAAGGGCACCGGCAGCATATTGCCGAGCACGCAGACCAGATAGGTGGGCAGGGCGGGCAGGCCCATGCCCAGCCCGATCGGAATGGCACCGCGCAGTTCAATGACCGGCACCATCGAGACAAAAAACACCATCAGATAATTCTTGAGCATCCAGGTTTCTCCTTATTATAAGACCATGATCGTAACGGCTTACAGGTCGATGACCAGCTCCACCGGGCAGTGGTCGGAGCCAAACACCTCGTTGTGGATCTCGGCGGCGGCCACCTTGTCGGCGATGCGGTTTGAAACGATGAAATAATCAATGCGCCAGCCCGCGTTCTTCTCCCGGGCGTGGAAGCGGTAGCTCCACCAGCTGTACTTCACCTCGTCCGGGTGAACCGCGCGGAAGGTGTCGGTAAAGCCCGCCGCCAGCAGCTCGGTCATCTTGGCCCGCTCCTGGTCAGTGAAGCCCGCGCTCATCCGGTTGGTCTTCGCATTCTTGATGTCGATCTCGGTGTGGGCCACGTTCAGGTCACCGCAGAGGATGACCGGCTTTTTCGCGTCCAGCTCCAGCAGGTAGGCCCGGAACGCATCCTCCCAGGTCATGCGGTAGTCCAGCCGCTTCAGGCCGTCCTGGCTGTTGGGCGTGTAGCAGTTGACCAGATAGAAGCCGGGATATTCCAGCGTCAGCACCCGGCCCTCGTGGTCGTGCTCCTCCCTGCCGATGCCGGTGGTCACGGCCAGCGGGGCCGTTTTGCACCAGCAGGCCGTGCCGGAGTAGCCCTTTTTCTCGGCAGAGTAGGTGTACTCGGTGTAGCCCTCGGGGGCAAAATCAGCCTGCCCCGGCTGCATCTTGGTCTCCTGCACCGAGAAGATGTCGGCATCCAGCGCCGCGAAGCTTGCGGCAAAATCGTGGGTCAGGCAGGCGCGCAGGCCGTTGACGTTCCAGCTGATCAGTTTCATATCCTGTTCCTTTCTTATGCCTGATATTTTGTTTTCCATGCGCCGCTCTTCATGCGCGCCACAAAGCAGATGACACGGCAGACCCAGTCAATGACCATGGCGATCCAGACACCCACAGCGCCCCAGCCCATCCTGACACAGAGCAGGTAGCTGAATCCCAGCCGCCAGATGGCCATGCTGAGCACAGAGACCACCATGGTAAATTTCACATCGTTGGCCGCGCGCAGGGCGTTGGGCAGAACAAAGGAGGCCGGCCACAGGAACAG
>DQDL01000058.1:5475-7679 GCA_003533405.1 Clostridiales bacterium
ATGCCGCCGTTGAAGATCCCCATAGAGATGTAGGCCCAGAGCAGCAGCTTGCGGGTGTAGAAAACGGTCTGCTCATTGTCCCCTGCGCCAACGCAGCGGCCCACCACCGTGATCATGGCCAGACCAATGGCCTGCCCCGGGATGCAGCCCATGCCGTCCAGATTGTTTGCCACGGCGTTGGCGGCGATCTGCACGGTGCCGAAGGTGGAGATCATGCTCACCACCAGAATGCGGCCCGCCTGGAACAGGCTGTTCTCAAAGGCGGACGGGATGCCGATGCCCAGGATGCGCTTTGCCATCCGGCCATCCAGCCGGATTGTTTTGGGCACGGTGAGCATGTGGCCCTTCTGGTAGCAGCGGTTCAGGATGAGCACCGCCGCCACGGCACGGGAGAGGACGCTGGGCCAGGCAACGCCGTCCACGCCCATGCCCAGCACAAAGATGCAGACCGCATTGCCCACGATGTTGATGATGTTCATCAGGATGCTGATCTGCATGGAGATTTTGGAGTTGCCCATGCTGCGGAAGAGCGCCGCACCGGCATTGTACATGGCCAGGAACGGGTAGCTGACCGCCGTGATGCGCAGGTAGAGCACACCGGCCTCCAGTACGTCGGCATCGATGCTGCCATAGCACAGCCGGATCATGGGGCGGGCCAGCACAAAGCAGAACACCCCCACACCCACGCCCAGCAGAGCGCTGAGCAGGATCAGCTGGCCCGAGCTTGCGTTGGCGTGTTTCTGCTCCTTTGCACCCAGATACTGGCTGACCACCACCGCGCCGCCGGTGGCCAGCGCCGCAAACAGCACGATGATGAGGTTGTTGATCATATCCACCAGGCTGACACCCGAGATGGCGGCTTCGCCGCAGCGGGACACCATCATGGTATCGGCCATGCCCACCGTCACGGCCAGCAGCTGCTCCACCAGCAGCGGCCCCACCAGCCTGAGCAGGTCACGCTGGCTGAACAGCGGAGCCCGCCCGCCAAAGCACGGAGCCTTGTTTTGTGCGATCATATGTTCCATTCTATTCCTCACTTCTTCCCACACCGTTTCTGCCCTTCCGGGCCACAGAGCGTCCTTTTCTCATAGATGTATCCATCATAACACAGCCGCATCCTGTTGTAAAGAATCAGCTTCTGCAATTCCGAACCTCTGCCCCGGCCCGTGCTTGTTTCATCACTTTGCCAAACACATCTCCCCCGTTTTTGTGCGTTGTGACAAAATTACTTTTTTTGCTCGAACAAAAGAACTTTTTTCAAAAAAGCTCTTGTATTTTTCTGTGAAAAGTGTTATCTTGTATCCAACAGGAGCGCCAGTTGGATACAAAGCGAAACGACGCGCTCTCCTCTCCGGTACTCCTGTTGTTCATCCTTCTATTATTATGCTATTTTCTTCATTTACCTTCTTATCATTTACCCTGTCCTGAAAAGGACAAACAAAAAACGCTTCCCCACCTGCACGGGGGAGCGTTTTTTGTTTGTCTGCCACCCACCATAGAAAAGCGCCCTGCACCTTTCACGGTACAGGGCGCTTTGCGTTTCAGTTTTACAGCGCTGCAACAGCGGCCTTGAGCTCATCCACGCGGTCGGTGTTCTCCCACTTCACGCCCAGATCCTCGCGGCCCATGTGGCCGTAGGCGGCCAGCTTGCGGTAGATGGGCTTCCGCAGGCCGAGGTCACGGATGATGGCGGCGGGGGTCAGGTCAAAGACCTTCTCCACTGCCTGCTCGATCTTCTCATCGGCCACGGTGCCGGTGCCAAAGGTATCCACCATGATGGACACAGGCTTTGCCACGCCGATGGCGTAGGCCACCTGCACCTCACACTGCTTGGCCAGACCGGCAGCCACGATGTTCTTGGCCACCCAGCGGGTCGCGTAAGCGGCACTGCGGTCCACCTTGCTGGGGTCCTTGCCGGAGAATGCGCCGCCGCCGTGGCGGGCGTAGCCGCCGTAGGTGTCAACGATGATCTTGCGGCCGGTCAGGCCGCTGTCACCCTGCGGGCCGCCCACAACAAAGCGGCCGGTGGGGTTGATGTAGTACTTGGTGTTCTCATCCAGCAGCTCGGCAGGGATGGTGGCCTTGATGACCTTCTCCATGATGTCGGCCCGGAGCTGCTCCATGGTCACGCTCTCGCTGTGCTGGCTGGAGATGACGACTGCATCCACGCGGATGGGCTTGTTGTTCTCGTCGTACTCCACGGT
>DQDL01000058.1:7940-17694 GCA_003533405.1 Clostridiales bacterium
TCCGGGCGCAGGTAATCCAGCTCACCGCTCTTGCGCACCTCGGTCAGCTTCTTGGCCAGCTTGTGGGCCAGGCTGATGGGCATGGGCATCAGCTCAGGGGTCTCATCGCAGGCATAGCCGAACATCATGCCCTGGTCGCCCGCTCCGTTCTGAAGCTCGGCATCCTCGCCGTTTTTCATCTCAAGCGACTTGTCAACGCCGAGGGCGATATCCGCCGACTGCTCGTCGATATTGGAGATGATGCCGCAGGTCTCGCAGTCAAAGCCGTACTTTGCTCTGTCATAGCCGATCTCACGGATGACATCACGGGCTATCTTGGGAATGTCGATGTAGCAGTCGGTGCTTATTTCGCCCATGATGTGGACAAGGCCGGTGGAGACGGTGGTCTCGCAGGCGACACGACCCTCGGGGTCTTTTTCCAGAATTGCGTCAAGGACAGCGTCGGAGATCTGGTCGCAGATCTTATCGGGATGCCCCTCGGTCACGGATTCGGATGTAAACAGTCTTTTGCTCATTTTTCTTTTCCTCCTGATAATATCTTAGCCGAACACTCTTCTGGATTAGCAACGAAAAAATCCGTCGTTACCGACGGATTTTGTTTCTTGGTCATAAGCCTCATCTCTCGATAATCACCGCCGGATTTGGCACCACGCTTTACGCAGGTTGCCGGGCTTCACAGGGCCGTTCCCTCCACCACTCTTGATAAGGTGTTCAGTTTTCGTATAGTATTATAGCAGTAAACTTTGCAATGTCAAGTATCAGCCGCAAATTTTTGCTCAATTATCCCCGTTTTGCAATGGATCTGACGGCTACAAAAATGCCGACAAGCATTGACCCGCAGGAAAGTCCCATCATGAGGCCGGAGAAAAAGTCCTTGACATCGCTGCCGCCGAGGGTAAAGGACATTGCTCCGAGTGCCATGCCCATGACTATAAGGATGATGCCGACGAGCGTTTCCCGCTGGCTTTCGAGCGTCTGCGTGCGCTTTATAAGGTCGAGTATCTGCTCATCGTCGTAGGCTCGGATGCTGTCCTGAGCCTGCTCCTCACCATCCATGAGCTCGGACACGGTAACCTTGAGTTCGGTGCACAGCGGCTGGATTACGCCGTAATCGGGCATGCACTTGCCGTTTTCCCACTTGGATACGGTCTTGTTCGACACACCTAGCTTCTCGGCAAGCTGAGCCTGCGTGAGGTTTAGTTCTTTTCTTTTTCTCTCGATGAAGTTTCCGATGGCTATCTGATTCATATGCCGCCTCCTACATTTTATGGCTCAATAATAGCTCGCCTCTGCTCCATTATACATCCCTCAATGGGAGAATACGAGTGGAAATTTAAAAATCGACGTTTTCAAAGCTGCGGCACGAGGCTTTGTAGGACAAATAGGTCACGAGAGCATAGACGGCTGCGGCTGCGGCAAGAATGAGATAGTTTGCCGCCATGCCCTCCCCTCTCACGGCGTTTAAAAACGCAAGTCCCGGGACATAGTGCAATGCCTCGGCAGCGCCGGTTATGACGAGCGCCGCTGCGATGAAAATGATAAAGGGCTTGCCTATTTTATACGCAGTTTTGTAAAATTGCCGGACGAAGATGAGATTGAAGGCAGCGTAAATTATCAGCACGAACGCAAGGTACACGGGGTTTGCGCTCATGAGCGGATTTTGCACATATGGCGCAGCGCCGCTGAGTACAGTCATGCGCAGGGCGGTGAGTATCGCCATGAGCACGAAGCCAAGTAGCTCTATTAGCACGACGAACTCGAACCTCGCCTTAACGGCATCGCTTTTCTTTATCGGCAGCAGCACCGTGTACAGCACATCGTTTGTCTCCCGCCCGAGCTGGAACGACTGAAAAATACCGAAGCAGACGAAGAATGAGCCCATCAAAATGGGGTAGCCGGGGATGAGCGTCATGAGCGAAAATGCAAGGAAGAAATATGTCAGCGGAGCGGCAAATAGCTTGAGCTCCTTAGTCAGCAATCTGTTCATATATAGACCTCTTTTCAAAGTGCACCATAATTTCCTCGATGTTGTTGCCCCAGCCGTTTTCACGGCAGCGATCGAGAAACGCCTGCTTGTTCTCCGAGGCAACTATTTGCCCGTCCTTGATGTAGGTTATCTGATCGGCACATTTGTCAAGGTCGGAGGTGATATGCGTGGAGAACAGGATGGATATTCCCTTCCCTGCCAGATACTCGAAAACCTCTAGAAGCTCCTCCCTCGACACGGGGTCGAGCCCGCTCGTCGGCTCATCGAGGATGAGAAGCTCCGCTCCGTGCGACAGCGCAAGGACCAAATTGAGCTTCACCTTCATGCCCTCGGACAGCTCGCCCGGGGTCTTGTCCTCGTCGATGTTAAAAAGCTTCATGTATTTTTCATACGCTGCGTCGTCCCAAGTATCGTAAAACTGCTTTGTGACGGCGACGATGGCGGATATCTTCTTCTTTTTATAGTAGTCGACCGCACCGCCGGCAAAGCCGATGCGCTGCTTTATCTCGCCCTCGTGCTGCGCCATGTCCATGCCGAAGAAGCGAATTTCGCCCGATGTGGGGTGAACAAGGTTCAGAATGGATTTGAGCGTTGTGCTCTTGCCTGCACCGTTTCGCCCGATAAAGCCCATAATCGAGCCCTTTTCGATGGAAAACGATACATTTTGAAGCTTAAACTTGGGGTAATCCTTGCACAAATTCTCAACCTGCAAAACACTGCTCATTACTCTTCCTCCTCGAAAACCCGGCTGGCGAGGGTCGTAAAGGTCGATTTGGGCGGGATGGCGATGCCACGCTTGATATCGCCGAGCAGAATGAGCGTGTCGCCCGGCTCAATGCCGAAGACCTCTCTCGCCTGCTTGGGTATGACTATCTGTCCCTTTTCGCCGACTGTCGCCGTCCATGCGTAGCAGCCCTTTGGTGCTTTCATATGATCATCTCCGTATAATAAGTATGATTTGTATAACTGATTATACTATCTATACCGTCGAAAGTCAAGAAAAAGCTCCGCATTGACTGCGGAGCTTTGCTTATTTCTTGCTGCTGTCCTGTGTTTGCGATGAGTAGCTTGCCAGAGCTGCAACGCCGATGCCCATAATGAGCCACGGGGCTGCCGCTTGGGTGAATGCCTTGAAGTCACCGCCGACAAACAGGCTAATTATATATGTCAGCATCACTATGAGCGCCAAAATCGCCGTTATGAGGAGCACTCTTCTGTTGTTGTTGAGGTCCTTTGCGTCCTTTTTTACCTTTTCAGTCATTTTCGGATCACCTTTCAATAGTTCGTCAAGGCTGACTTGATATATATCGCTGAGACTTATAAGGCTTGCGATATCCGGCAGAGTCTTGCCGTTTTCCCAATGCGACAGCGTCACTCTGGACACCATCACCCTTTCTGCGACCTGCTCCTGCGTCATACCGCACGTTATTCTTGCCTGTTTTAATCTTTCACTGATCTCCATGTTCAAACCACCTTGTGTCCCAAATATTATCCGTAAATAGCGGCCTTGTCTATCAAATGCCTTTTACAACGGTGAAAAACGGCTGTATAAAAGCTTTTACAATCATATTTTAGCACAAAACTTGCGTATACGAACTACCTTTTATCGATATATCCGAGAAATCTGCGTGCAGCCAAGGACAGCTCGGTCTTATCCCGCATGGCGATTCCTATCGTCCTGTATGCCTCGACATTCAGCGGCTTGATAACAATGTCGTAGTTTATCCGCTGCAAAATGAGCTTTGGCAAAATGGATATGCCGAGCCCCTTTTCGACCATGGACATGACGGCGTAGTCGTCAATGGTCGTAAACTTTGGCTTTGGAGTAAGCCCGTTTTTGACGAAAATTTCGGTCACCTCGGCCTTTATCCCCTTTTCGAGCATGATAAACGGGTAGTCGTTCAGCGCTGTCACGGGGAAAGTTTCGGCATCGGCTAATGGGTGATTTCTCGGAAGGATGACCATTTGCTCGTCCCGAGCTATCTCAATGCAGTCAAAGTTTTTCTTCGTTGGCAATCTCGTAAAGCCGAAGTCGACACGCCCCTCGGTTATCCAGCCCTCTATCTCCTCGTATGCGCCCAGCAAGAGCTCGTACTCGACATTCGGGTACTCCTCCTGAAAGGCCTTGATGATGTTCGGTATCCAATGCGTGGCGGCGCTTGAAAATGTGCCGATGCGGATGATGCCCGATTGCAGGCCGTTCATGTCGTCGATCTTCATTTTGAGCTTGTCGAACTCGGCGCACAGCCTTGCCGCATATGAAAACAGCTCCACGCCCGAGGATGTCATGCACACCCCATGCTTGCCACGCTGCAAAAGCGGCGAGCCGCACTCGTGCTCGAGGTCTGCTATCATGCGGCTGACCGCCGACTGCGAGTAGTTGAGTACCCGTGCAGCTTCCGAGATGCTGCCTAAGTTGACCGCAGTCACGAAGGCCTTGTATTTTAATATGTTCTGCTCCATTTACCCATCTGCTTTCAGAATAATCATTATGCAAAATTTGCGCTTTTCGCATATCTGAGTATATGATACTCTATGTCTGTATCTTTTTTCAAGGGGAAATTGCAAATGAACAAGAGTCTTCTAAAATATCTCGCCGCACTGCTGCTTTTCGGCAGCAACGGCATTGTGGCAGGGCAAATTTCGCTTAGCAGTCAAGAGATAGTGCTGTTTCGCACGATGATAGGCAGTGCGCTGCTTATTGTGCTGTACCTTATCATAAACAAGCGCTTTACATTTTATCGGCACAAAAGGTCGGCGATTTTCCTTGTGCTGTCGGGCTTTGCGATGGGCGTGAGCTGGCTGTTTCTTTTCGAGGCGTACAGGCAGGTCGGCGTGAGCGTTGCTTCACTCGGCTACTACTGTGGTCCGATAATACTCATGGCGCTGTCCCCTGTTTTGTTTAACGAAAAGCTCACCAAGCGAATGCTTTTTTGCTTTCTCGCCGTGTTCGTGGGCATTGTTTTAGTCGACGGCAACGCATTTTATAAGTCTCACAACCTTGGCGGCATCGCATTTGCGCTGTTATCCGCCGTGATGTACGCCGTCATGCTGTGCCTGAATAAAAAAGTCGAGGGCATTTCCGGCATGGAAAACGCCACCGTTCAGCTCACCGCCGCATTCGTCTCGGTATTTGTATTCGTTGCAATAAAGCAGGGGCTGCATTTTGATATTCAGGCAAGTGACATTGCGCCGCTGCTCGCTCTCGGGCTTCTCAACACCGGCATAGGATGCTTCCTGTACTTTTCGTCCATCGGCGGTATCAAGGTGCAAACGGTTGCGATACTCGGCTATCTTGAGCCGCTCTCGGCGATATTTTTCTCGTTCATCTTCCTCGGTGAGCAGCTTCTCATCGGTCAGATCATTGGCGCAATCCTCATAATCTCCGGCGCACTTTGCGCCGAGCTTCAACCAAAGAGGCTTATAGTGAAGCAATAAGCAAAAAGAGAGTGCATCGCACTCTCTTTTTTAGCCTATCTGCTTAACTACATCGCTGAGGATGGAGTAGTAGGCGGATTTGTTGATATGTATGCCGTCGCCGCCGCTGAAGCGTGAGTTCATGCCGCCGGAGGAGTCACGCAGGGATGTGGCTATATCGATATAGCCGTAGCCCGCTTCCTCGACCGCCTGCTTGACGGCTGCGTTATAGCGGTTGATCTTGTCGTTCGAGGCAAAGCTTGACGCCGAATCGATTGGCGTTATGGATGCAACATACAGCTTAGACTGCGGCAGGCGCTCATGCGTGCGCTTGAGCATATCAAGGTAATTCTCGCAATAGGTCTCGGCGCTCGTTATGTTGATATCGTTCATGCCCATGGAGAAGATGACATACTTAGGCGCTATGACCGTCAGAGCATCGAGGGCGTTATACTCTCCGCCGTTTACCTTAAAGGTGTAGTCATCGATGCTGCGGATGCCGACATTGCCGACCGCAACGACGATATTCTGCGGCAGGACACCGTAGACATAAAGGCCGCTGCAAATGCTGTCACCGACAAAGGCGCAGTTTGAGATCAGTTCCTTCTCGCTGTCTGTAAACGAGTAGCCGTCATAATCCGGCAGGTCGATCGACACGCTTATCTGACTGCTCGGCTGGGGAAGCGTCTCGGTTGGTGTGGGCGTTGGGACGACAGTCTCGGTGGGCTGAGCTAGCGTCTCCTGCGGAGTCTCGGGCGCAGTCTGCTTAGACTGCACAAGGCGGACGATTATCGCCACAAGGACGGCGACAATGATAATTATCAGAAATACAAGCTGTGGAATTTTATTTGTCTTAGTTTTCATTTTTTCAATTTACTATAGCAGTGTTTCGGCTTAAAGCTGACGGGAGTCGAACGACTATCGGTTTTGACGGGCAGATTCCCGCTCATGCTGCGTCGGAGCCAATTCCGGCAAAACTGCGCAGCATCTGTCAGTAGTGTTTTTCGAGGGATTTTCGGCTTTCTTTTGGTGCGGTCGGGCTTTGTGCCCGGCAAGACGAAAAAAGGTGAAAAGCACCGAAAGGGCACACTGACAGACGATAGGAGGGCGGCTACCGTTAACTTACAAGAAAAAGCTGACTTCGGATTGAACGGAGGTAAAAATGATAGACGAAAAATGGTTTATAGAGCAGGAGGCACGCATCCCCAAGGGCGAGGTGCGCACCCGCTTTGCTCCCAGCCCCACGGGCTACATGCATGTGGGCAACCTCAGAACGGCGCTGTACACATGGCTCATCGCCCGCCACAACAAGGGCAAGTTTATCCTGCGCATCGAGGATACCGATCAGGAGCGCCTTGTCGAGGGTGCTGTCGATGTAATCTACCGCACGCTGACAGAGTGCGGCCTTGACCACGACGAAGGCCCCGATGTCGGAGGCCCCGTAGGCCCGTATGTCCAGACAGAACGCCGTGGGCTCTACGGCAAATATGCCGAGCTTCTGGTCGAAAAGGGCTGTGCCTACCGCTGCTTCTGCGAAAAGAGCGAGGCTGACGAGAATGCAGGCTTTGAAAAGGTCGCCGACCCCTGCCGTGACATGAGTAAGGAGGAGTCTGACCGCCGTGCCGCCGCCGGTGAGCCGCATGTCATCCGTCAGCGCATTCCCGAGGAGGGCACGACCACCTTCCATGACGAAATTTTCGGCGATATCACCGTTGAGAACAAGACCCTTGACGATCAGGTGCTCATAAAGCGTGACGGACTGCCGACCTACAACTTTGCAAATGTCATCGACGACCACCTCATGGGCATCACCCATGTCGTGCGCGGCTCGGAGTATCTGTCGTCGTCGCCGAAGTACAATCTGCTGTACGAATCGTTCGGCTGGCCTATCCCCTGCTATGTCCACTGCTCGCCGGTCATGCGTGATGCTCACAACAAGATGTCCAAGCGCCACGGCGACCCGTCTTATGAGGATCTCATCGCACAGGGCTACCTGACCGACGCCGTCGTCAACTATGTCGCCCTGCTCGGCTGGAGCCCCGGCGGCGAGCGTGAGGTCTACACCATGAAGGAGCTTGCCGAAATTTTTGAGCTCAAGGGACTTTCCAAGTCTCCGGCCATTTTCGACATTGAAAAGCTCAGGTTCTTTAACGCCGAGTATATCCGTGCAATGAGCCCCGAGGACTTTGCCAAGGCAGCAGAGCCCTTTATCCGTCAGGCGGTCAAGAACCCCGACATTGACCCCGCCGCCATCGCCGCCCTGCTCCAGCAGCGCACCGAGGTTCTGACCGATATCCCCGAGAAGCTCGATTTCTTCGACACGCTTCCCGAGTACGACACGGCGCTGTTCGTGCATAAAAAGTCCAAGACCGACGAGGCGGGCTCGCTTGAGATGCTCAAAAGGATGCTGCCCGTGTTCGAGGCAATAGACGATTGGTGCGATGAGAATATACTCGCCGCCATGACCGATATGGCCGCACGCTGCGAGTGCAAAAATGCCAAGGTCATGTGGCCCGTGCGCATCGCCGCAGCCGGCAAGGCGGTCACGCCCGGCGGCGCAGTCGAGATCTGCCGTATCCTCGGTAAAGCCGAGACACTGCGTAGGATGAACATTGCGATCGAGAAGCTTGAAAAGGCAGTGGGATAATGCGTGACAAGATAATCATCGTCGATGACGAAAGGGAGATAGCCGACCTCATCGGCCTGTACCTTGAAAACGACGGCTACGAGGCGGTGAAGTTTGCAAGCGGCGCCGAGGCTCTTGATTACATGGAGCACTGCGAGCCTGCGCTTGCCATTCTCGACATTATGCTGCCGGACATTGACGGCTTTTCGCTGCTTAAGAAAATTCGGGAAAGCTATGCCTTTCCCGTCATAATGCTCACCGCCCGAGTGGCGGACACCGACAAGATACTCGGCCTTACCATGGGCGCCGACGACTATATCACAAAGCCCTTTAACCCGCTTGAGGTGACCGCTCGGGTGAAAACCGTGCTGCGCCGCTGCCGCCGTGCATTAGACGAAGAGCATGAGGTCGATATCCGAGGGCTCATCGTAAACCGCCGCAGCCACAAATGCTCGCTGTTCGGCGAGGCGCTTTCCCTCACGCCGACAGAGTTCGATATCCTATGGTATTTGTGCGAAAACGCAGGGCGGGTCGTTGCGTCCGAGGAGCTGTTCGAGGCCGTGTGGAAGGAAAAATATCTCGCCGCCAGCAGCAACACCGTCATGGCGCACATCGGCCGTCTGCGGGAGAAAATGCATGAGCCGGTGAAGAAGCCGAGGTTTATAAAGACCGTGTGGGGTGTGGGATATGAGATCGAAAAATAGTGCCCTGCGCAGCTTCCTCAAGCTCCTGTGCGTCTTTGCCGCCGGTACGGCACTCATTGTGATGATAGTTTGGTTTTTCGACTATTCGCTCAACGGCATTGTGCTCGACTGGCTCGACAGGACATGCATCAACACTTATTACACCGGAAATGGTATTGAGGTAAAGCAGCCGGACTGGCAGGCGGTCAAGCGGCTTGCCGTGCAGCTGATGATAATAAACCTTGCGTTTTGGCTCATCGTCGGCTTTGTCGTCATGCGGGTGCGCCGCCGCCGTCTGCTTCGGGAGGCGGGCACGCAGGTGGGCGAGTACATGCTCGGCGACATGCCCGCAAAGGAGCTTCCCAACGAGCTTGCAGCCCCTCTGAGCGAGGCAAAAAGCGCCCTCGTGCGCTCGGAAAGCCTGCTGCGGGAGGAGACGGCTCGCAAAAACGACCTTGTCATGTACCTTGCGCACGACCTCAAAACGCCGCTGGCCTCCGTCATCGGCTACCTCACGCTTTTGCGTGACGAGCGGGAGCTGTCGCCGCAGCTTCAGGAAAAGTACCTGACGATAACGCTCGACAAGGCCGAGCGGCTCGAAGAGCTGATAAACGAATTTTTCGAGATAACCCGCTTTAACCTCTCGACGGTCACGCTCGAGCGCGGCCGAATTGACCTTGTGCGCCTGCTCGAGCAGCTGCGCTATGAGTTCATGCCCATGCTGCGGGAAAAGCGCTTTACCTGCAAGCTTACTGCGCCCGAGACGCTGCCCGTTTACTGCGATGCAGGCAAGATCCAGCGTGTTTTCGATAATCTCCTGCGCAACGCCGTGCTCTACGGCTACCCCGACACGGAGATAAAGATAGACGCACGGCTTGACGGCGCAAGCGCCGTGGTCAGCGTTAAAAACTCGGGTGCGACCATCCCCGAGGAAAAGCTCCGGCGCATATTCGAACAGTTTTACAGGCTCGACGCCGCACGCTCGACAGACAGCGGCGCAGGGCTCGGCTTGGCGATAGCCGACCAGATAGTGCGGCTTTC
>DQDL01000058.1:17870-18381 GCA_003533405.1 Clostridiales bacterium
AGATAGTGCGGCTTCACGGCGGCACGATAAACGCCCGCAGCGCCGACGAAACGATAGAGTTCACCGTCACGCTGCCCGTAGGGAAATCGTAAGATTTTCCGCCGAAAACCGTCACAGATTCATACGGACAAACGGATAAACAACGCTCCCGTTTTTGCTACGATGTAAGCGAAAACGAGAGCGTTTTTGTTTGGAGGCTGTTATGAAAAAGTTTGTTGCCGTTTGTCTGAGCGTTTTGCTGCTCGTCGGCTGCGGGAAGACCGAGCCGAGCGCCGAGGAAAAGCTTGAACACATAAAAAGCAGCGGGGATTACCCCGAGGTGCTCATAGAGACCGCCGAAAAGTGCCCGCAGACGATAGATTTCGTCTACGCCTACCCCGAAAAGCACGGCAAGCGGTTTGACATTGACCTAACTGCCGATGCACGGCTCGACACCGTGCCGCTGTTTATCCAGTGGGACGAGCGCTGGGGCTACGAGCCCTACGGCTCGGGCTATATCGGCACCTCCGGC
>DQDL01000058.1:18544-27380 GCA_003533405.1 Clostridiales bacterium
GCTATATCGGCACCTCCGGCTGCGGCCCGACCTGCCTGTCGATGGCGGCGGTGTATCTTACGAAAAACGCAGAATTTTCGCCCTTGTATGTCGCCCGCATGGCAGAGCAGTACGGCTACTGCGTGCCCGGCAACGGCAGCTCGTGGACGCTTATAAGCGAGGGCTGCGCTCACCTCGGACTCACGGCGCACGAGCTTCCGCTTTGGGAGCCGTCGATGGTGAACGCACTCGATGACGGTGCGGTGCTCATTTTAGCCCTCGGCCCCGGGGATTTCACAAGCTCCGGCCATTTCGTCGTCGTGAGCGGCCACACGAGCGAGGGCTTTGTCGTGAACGACCCCAACAGCGTCGAAAACAGCGGCCGCATTTGGTCATACGAGCGCCTCGAGGGTCAGATATCGAACCTCTGGAGCTTGCAGCCGCAGCTCAACGCCGCAAATTAAAAAATAAAATTAATATTAGCCACCTCTTAAGGACAAAATAGCCTTGAGAGGTGTTTTTATGTATATCAAGAAGAAAACCTTTATTTTAATAATAACATATCTGTCGGCGGCGGCGATCGCCTTCGGGGCGTACTCGGCGGCGCTGTCCGTCGGCGGGGCGGGCTACCGAAACACTGCCCGCTACGGCTATGAGCACGCCTTCGGCGAGGTGGTCACGGCGGCGGAAAAACTGAGCGACGCTCTTCACAGGGGTGCTTACGCAACCGGTGCGGAGATGTCGGCCTCGGTCTGCGCCGATGTCTACGGCAGCTGCCTGACGGCGGGCATGACCATGTCCGAGCTGCCGTTTTCCACGCAGGAGCTTGAAAACACCGCACGCTTTGTCGGCGTTGCGGCGGATTTTTCACAGTCGCTCATGGGAAGCGGCGGCTTTGACGATGAGACCCGAAAAAGCTTTGCAGAGCTTTACAAGACTGCCGAGAGCATCACCGAAGCGCTCGATGCGCTGCGTGACGATATCGACAACGGCACGGTGAAGATGGACGAGCCGGAGGCGCTGTTTGACGAGACGGGCACTTCGCTTCTGAGCACCGCCATGCTCGAAATGGAAAGCGGCATCGGCGAGCTGCCAACACTTGACTACGACGGCAGGTATAATAAGACCGCCGCCGAGGAGTGCGCAGACCCCGTCACCGAGGATGAAGCACGCACGATAGCCGCCGATTTTCTCGGCCTTGAGGGCGATGAGATATCGCTTCAGTACCGCAGCGAAAGCGGCGCAACGAGCTTTGAGCATGAGGATAAAAGCATCCTTGTCGACGGCTGGGGCAATGTTGTCTCCATGAGCTCATCCCGAATCGTCACGGGCGACATGTCCACCGAGGACATGGAAAAAGCGGCAAAAGAATTTTTAACAAACCACGGCATCAAGAATATGCATCTCATGTCGTCCAAGCGCATAGGAAATTTGCAGTCCATGCGCTTTGAGCGCCTTGACGGCGGCGTGCGCATTGAGGCCGACAGCGTGAAAATCTCCGTTGCCGCCGATGACGGCACGGTCTATTCCTTTGACGCAAGCGGACATTATTCCGATACCCAAAAGCACGCAAAGCCCGAGAGCATCGTGACCCAAACGCAGGCGGCCACGGCGCTGCCGAAGGGGCTGAGCGCCAAAGCAAAGGGCATGGTCTACGCCGAAACGGCGGGCGGCAATGAGCGCCTGTGCTATGAGTTCGAGTGCGAAAGCAAAAACGACGACACCCTGCGCATCCTCGTCGATGCCGAGACCGGCGAGCAATATCGCATATCGTTTGTGTAAATAAAAAAGCCTCGTTTCCGAAGAAACGAGGCTAAAAGCTTTTTTAATTACTGCTCGAATTACTGCTCGACTGCCTTGGTCTTCTTGCCGACGGTGGAGCGGAGGATGAACAGCACAACGATGGTCATCACGATGCCGATGGGCAGGCAGATCCATGCGTTCTTGACAAAGCCTGCTATGATGAAGTTCACGAAGCTCAGTGCAGCGACGGTGATCGCATACGGAAGCTGAGTCTGGACATGCTCGATGTGGTTGCAGTTTGCACCGGCGGAAGCCATGATGGTGGTATCGGAGATAGGCGAGCAGTGGTCGCCGCAGACAGCACCTGCAAGGCAGGCCGAGATGCCGATCATGAGCAGAGGATCGCCGACCTTGAAGATAGGCAGGACGATGGGGATGAGGATGCCGAAGGTGCCCCAGCTGGTGCCGGTCGCGAAAGCGAGCAGGCAGGCAACGACGAAGATGATTGCAGGCAGCATGTTGAACAGACCTGCGGAAGCGGCCTTCATAACGCCCTCAACATAGGTGGCGGCGCCGAGCAGACCGGTCATGTTCTTAAGCGTAACTGCGAAGGTCAGGATGAGTATAGCGGGAACCATTGCGTTGAAGCCCTTGACTACGCAGCTCATTGCGTCCTTGAAGGTGGTGACACGGCGGCAGCAGAGGTAGATGATGGTGAAGATGACTGCCACGAGAGAGCCCCAGGGCAGACCGACGAATGCGTCGGTGTTGCCGAATGCGCCGACAAAGTCGCCTGCGACACCGCTTTTGGGATCCCAGAAGCCGCCGACATACATAAGGCCGATGATGCACATGATGATAAGTACGATGATGGGGATAAGCATATCCCACAGAGTCGCCTTGGTGTTCTCGACCTCTTCGTCGCCGCCGAGAGAGCCGAGATTGCCCTTGAGAGCCTCAAGCTCGCTCTTTGCCATCGGGCCGTAGTCAAAGCCCATGACGATCATGCCGATGACGAACACGAAGGTCAGCAGGGAGTAGAAGTTAAAGGGGATAGCCTGGATGAAAAGCTGGATGCCGGAGATGCCTGCGTCCAGATCCTCGGCAACACCGGAGACCGCTGCCGCCCAAGAGGAAACGGGAGCGATCATGCAGACGGGAGCTGCGGTAGCGTCGATGATGTATGCAAGCTTTGCACGGGAGATCTTCTGATTATCGGTCAGAGGACGCATGACAGAGCCGACGGTCAAGCAGTTGAAGTAGTCGTCAATGAAGATGAGAACGCCGAGAACGAAGGTTGCAAACAGCGTGCCCGCACGGGTCTTGACATGCTTTGCAGCCCACTTGCCGAAGGCTGCGGCAGCGCCCGTGGAGTTAACGAGAGCGACCATGATGCCGAGGATAACGAGGAACATGAAGATACCTGCGTTGCCGGTGATGGCTTCCGTGAAGCCGTCCTTGATCATGGCGTTAAGTGCGCCGATGGGGCTGAAGTTCGAGACGAACAGTGCACCGACGAGTATGCCGATGAACAGCGAGCTGAAGGTCTCCTTGGTGATAAGCGCAAGGACGATTGCGACTATCGGCGGGACCAGCGCCCAGAAGGTGTTTACAAATTCCATGATGAGTTTCCCTTTCCGTGAACAAAAAATTGAGCCATGACGCTTCATGACTCAACAGGAAAAAACATATTCTTGCCGATCATGACAGCTCTCCGCAGTCTGCGACAGTACACAGGATGTTCTCCTGCGTCCCAGATACCGGCCACTCGGGAAAATGAACGGTTCTTCGGCGGTGACCCCTTTCGCTTAACGCTTCCCGGCGTTTTACTAAGCTACTGATGGCGACCGCGCCTCTATCATGCTCTGTTCAATTCACCGCCATTATAACCGCAATTCACGATTTGTCAATAGCTTTGTGAAATTTATTTTGCATTTAAGCAAGAAAATGACGGAAAGCTTGTCAGTTTTCATTTATGATGATACAATATTAAAATATAAAAAATAAAGGATGGTGCGGCATGAAATATTCATTTATAGGTCTGGGCAACATGGCGTCTGCCATTATCGCAGGCATGGCTGCCTCGGGTAAGTTTAAAAATGACAACATTTACGGATATAATCGCTCGGAAGGAAAGACAAACGCTCTGCGTGACCGCCATGGGCTCATCCCCTGCGCCTCGGCTCTCGAAGCCGTGGAAAAAGCGGAGGTAGTTGTGCTTTGCGTAAAGCCGCAGGTCATGCCGAAGCTCTTGGACGAGATAGGCGGGGCGATAACGAAGGATAAGCTCGTTATTACCATTGCAGCAGGAAAAAGCTGCGGCTGGTACGAGGCAAAGCTCGGCAAGGGCGTTCCCGTCGTGCGCGTGATGCCGAATATAAACGCCAAGGTCAAGGCCTCCGTCACGGCGATCTGCGGCGGCAAAAACGCCAAGGACGAGCATATAAAAATCGCCGACGGCATTTTCTCGACCGTCGGCAAGGTGTATCATATTGACGAAGCGCAGTTTGCCGCATTCGGCGCACTCGGCGGTGCTTCGGGCGCATTCGTGCTTTTGTACATAGACGCACTTGCCGAGGCCGGAGTGCGTGCGGGCTTTGCCCGCCCCATGGCCGAGGAGATCGCCACGGCGACCGTCGTCGGCAGCGGACTTCTGGCCATGAACTCGGACGAGCACCCCATTGCGCTCATGAACAAGGTCTGCTCCCCGGGCGGCACGACCGTCGAGGGCGTGTGCAAGCTCAAGGAGCTCGGCTTCGAGACCGCCGTTCAGCAGGGGCTGCGGGCGATTATAGAAAAAGACATTCAGCTTTCGCAGAATTGACAAACCCCATTTAAGCAGCAGTTTTCGCACATCGGCTTGCGTGCGGTGCACACCGCTCTGCCGTGCAGGACGATGCGGTGGCAGAAGTCGGAGCTTTTCTCCGGCGGAAGCTGCCTGCGCAGCTCAAATTCTATCTTGACGGGGTCCTTGAGGTCATCGACGAGCCCCAGCCTATTTGAAATGCGGGTGCAGTGCGTGTCCACGACCGTTGAGCCCGGGATGCGGTATACATCGCCGAGAATGAGGTTTGCCGTCTTGCGGCCGACCCCGGGGAGCTTCAAAAGCTCCTCCATGCTGTCGGGCACCCTGCCGCCGTAATCTTCGACAAGCATTTTCGCACAGGCGACGATGTCCCGAGCCTTGGCACGGTAAAAGCCGCAGGAGCGGACATATTCCTCGACCTCCTCGACCCTCGCCCCGGCGAAGCTTTCAAGCGTCGGGAAGCGCTCAAACAGAGCGGGCGTTATCATGTTGACCCTTGCGTCCGTGCACTGGGCGGCAAGACGCACGGAGATAAGAAGCTCATACGGCTTTTTGTAGTCGAGCGTGCAGTCGGCGAGGGGATATTCCTCCTCCAAAAGCCGCACTATCTCTAAAACCTGTTCTTTGCTGCGCATAAAATCACCCCAAACAAATTTAGCATAATTCGACCCAAAACACAACAGCGAGGTATTGCAATGTATAAGCCTCTGGCAGATGAGATAAGACCCTCAAGCCTTGACGAGGTCGTCGGGCAGGGGCATATTTTAGGCAGAAACGGCATGCTGCGCCGCATAGTCGAAAGCGGGCAGATACCGAACATGATATTCTACGGCCCGTCCGGCACGGGCAAGACCACCGTTGCAAGGATAATCGCCGAGAAAACCAACCGCACACTGCGCAAATTAAACGCCACCACGGCGGGCATTGCGGATATAAAGGCGATAATATCGGAGCTCGACACGCTCCTTACGCCCAGCGGCGTGCTGCTGTATCTTGACGAGATACAGTACTTTAACAAAAAGCAGCAGCAGTCGCTGCTGGAGTTCATCGAGGACGGCAGGATAACGCTCATCGCATCCACGACCGAGAACCCTTATTTCTGCGTGTTCAACGCAATTTTGAGCCGCTCGACCGTGTTCGAGTTCAAGCATGTCCCCGCATACGAGGTCGAGCCCGCCGTGCAGCGTGCGATAAACATTCTCGCCGAGCGCAACTCCGTCACACCCGAGATAGAACAGGGCGTTCTGCGCAGGATAAGCTCTGCCTGCGGCGGCGATGTGCGCAAGGCGATAAACTCCGTGGAGCTGCTGTTCTCGGCGGCAAAGCGTGATGACGGCAAGGTGCTTTTGACGCTCAGTGACGCCGATGCCATCTCCCAGCGCAGCGCCATGCGCTATGACCGTGAAGGCGACGAGCACTATGACATTCTCTCGGCGCTGATGAAATCGCTGCGTGGCTCCGACCCCGATGCGGCGCTGCATTATTTAGCACGGCTTCTGGAGGTCGGCGACCTCGTGGGCGCCTGCCGCAGGATACTGTGCTCTGCCAGCGAGGATATCGGCCTTGCCTACCCGCAGGCCGTGCCCATCGTCAAGGCGTGTGTGGATTCGGCCTTGCAGCTCGGCCTTCCCGAGGCGAGGCTTCCGCTTGCCGAGGCGTGCATTTTCCTCGCCACCGCACCGAAGTCAAACTCCGGCGTTATGGCGATAGATGCCGCCATCGCCGATGTCAAGGCCGGTAAGACAGGCCCCGTGCCCCGTGAGCTTCAGAATGTCCATGCCGACGGCACGGGCTTCGAGCGTGAGCAGGGGTACAAGTACCCGCACAGCTTTGACCGCCACTGGGTAAAGCAGCAGTACCTGCCCGATGAGCTTAAAAACGCCCGCTACTACGACTACGGCGATAACAAGATCGAGCAGGCGGCGAAGAAATATTGGGACGAGATAAAACGCTGACGGAGGTATAGATGGATATTCAGGTCGGTGATATAGTCACCATGAAAAAGCAGCACCCCTGCGGCGAAAAGCGCTGGCAGGTGCTCAGGATAGGTGCGGATTTTAAGCTGCGCTGTCTCGGCTGCGGCCATGAGGTCATGGGCGCAAGAAGCAAGTTTGAAAAAAATATTCGCAGTGTTGAACGAAACGGGAAAGAATGATAAAATGAATAATGTTGAAGCGATAAGAAGCAGCCTCATCGCAGCCGGGCTCGATGCGGTGCTCATAACGAACGAGAAAAACCAGCGCTACGCCACGGGCTTTGCGTTTACCGACGGCGCCGTGCTCGTGACGGGGAAAAGTGCGTTTTTGTTCACCGACTCCCGCTATATCGAAGCGGCGGAAAAGACCGTTGCGGATAATATCACGCTCCGCCTTTTCGGAGCGGGCAAGCGCCTTTCGCAGCTGATAAAAACGGAGCTTGACA
Source organism: Clostridiales bacterium (assembly GCA_003533405.1). Lineage (GTDB taxonomy): Bacteria > Bacillota > Clostridia > Oscillospirales > Oscillospiraceae > F23-B02. The sequence goes on from DQDL01000058.1 coordinate 25,494, forward strand.
ACGAGCATGTCGAGCGGCTCGGCGGCGAGGAGGGCACGCTCTCGCACGGGGAGTATCTTGCCTATGAGAAGCTCTTGGACATACAATTGATCCCCTGCCAGCACATCTTCAGCTCCCTGCGTGCGTCAAAGACCGCCGAGGAGCAGGAGTATATGCGCCGTGCTCAGGCAATAGCCGAGCTTGCGCTGAGCGATGTTCTGCAGATAATAAAGCCCGGGGTCAGCGAGCGGGATATAGCCGCCGAGATAACCTACAGGCTTTTAAAGCACGGCGGCGAGGGCAACTCCTTTGACCCCATCGCCGTAACGGGCAAAAATTCGAGCATGCCGCACGGCGTGCCGGGCGATACCTTGGTTCAAAACGGCGACTTTGTCACCATGGACTTCGGATGCTTAAAGTATGGCTACTGCTCGGACATGACCCGCACGGTCGCCGTGGGCTATGCAACGGATGAGATGAAAAATGTGTACGACACGGTGCTGCGTGCTCAGCTTGCCGGTATCAAGGCGGCCAGAGCGGGAGTGACCGGCCGCAGCATAGACAAGGCCGCAAGGGATGTCATCGCCGATGCCGGCTACGGCGAACATTTCGGTCACAGCTTTGGCCACAGTCTGGGGCTCGACATTCACGAGGCGCCGCCGGCGGCTCCCTCAACGGAGACTGTCATGCCCGTCGGGGCGGTCATCTCGGCAGAGCCGGGGATATACCTGCCCGGCAGGTTCGGCGTTCGCATCGAGGATGTGCTCATCCTGCGTGACGGCGGCTGCGAAAACATAACACATGCGGATAAAAACCTGATAATACTTTGAGGAGGATGGGAAATGGCAAAGAACAAACCCAAAAAGAAAGAGGACGACAAGGATATACGCAGTAAGCTCATGGTGCCGCTGGCGGTGATGGGCTTTCTGTTCATCTTCGGCACGGCGATAGTGCAGGCACTCGTGCCGAGCTTCCCCGCATCGGTGCGAAACATCCTGTATCTGTTCGGCGTGATAGCGTTTGTGGTGTATATGATACAGATCGCCTTTGAAAAACGCACCGGAAAAAGCGAAAAAGGCGGCAAGCCCGCGCAAAATCGGCTTTCGGGCAGAAAATAATCTTGCATATTTATGCTATTTAATGTAGAATACATAAGTTAAGACATTTAAACAGAAAACTTACATTGGAGGATTATCTATATGATCACAGCAGGCGATTTCAGAAACGGCGTTACCTTTGAGATGGACGGCCAGGTCATGCAGGTCATTGAGTTCCAGCATGTCAAGCCCGGCAAGGGCGCAGCCTTCGTTCGCACCAAGATGAAGAATGTCATCACCGGCGCAGTTACCGAGACTTCCTTTAACCCCACCGCAAAGTTCGAGAATGCCACCGTTGACCGCCAGACCATGGAGTACAGCTACAACGACGGCAATCTCTACTACTTCATGAACCCTGAGACCTACGAGCTCGAGCCCGTTGACGAGTCCGTTTTGGGCGAGAACTTCAAGTTCGTCAAGGAAAACATGGAATGCACCATCTACTCCTACAAGGGCAAGGTGTTCAATGTCGAGCCTCCCTTCTTCGTTGACCTCGTCGTCACTGAGACCGACCCCGGCTTTGCAGGCAACACCGCTACCAACGCAACCAAGCCCGCCACCGTCGAGACCGGCGCAGAGATCAAGGTCCCTCTCTTCATCGAAGAGGGCGAGAAGATCCAGATCGACACCCGCACCGGCGAGTACCTCGGCAGAGCAAAGTAAATTATTTATAATTGATAATAAGCAAATAAGCAAATAAGCTGACGGGAGCTGAACTCTATCGTCTGTCAGTGTGCCCTTTCGGTGCTTTTGGGGTTTTGAGGAAAACTGAGAATTTCTTGAAATCTCACTGACAGATGCCTTGCAGTTT
>DQDL01000058.1:27619-52591 GCA_003533405.1 Clostridiales bacterium
AAGCTGCCCGTCAAAACCGATAGGTGTTCGGCTTCCGTCGACTAAAGAGTAAGGAGGTTTGACTTATGACCGCATCTGAAAAAGTAGCATATCTGAAGGGTCTCGCCGAGGGTCTCGGCGTTGACGGAGAAACTTCCGAGGGCAAGCTCATGCTTGCCATGATCGATGTTCTCGACTCGCTTGCAGCCGATGTTGAGGATCTCGAGGCGACCGCCGCAGACCTTGCCGACAGCATTGACGATATCGGCGAGGACATGGCGTATCTTGAGGATCTGTGCCTTGACGACATGGACGAGGAAGAGGACGACGAGGACGATTATGACGATCTTGACGATTACGACGGAGAGTGCTCCGGCTGCTGCGGCTGCGGTGATGAGATCGAGTATGAGGTCACTTGTCCGCAGTGCGGCAAGACCTTGACCGTCTATGAGGACGACCTCGACTTCGGCAGCATCCGCTGCCCCGAATGTGACGCAGAGCTCGAATTCGACCTCGACCATGAGGACGAGCCCGACGACGAATAAAGCAATATAGCAAAAAAGGCTTCCCAATCGGGAAGCCTTTTTGCTGCTCAAACTCCGCACAGAGCGCAACAGTGAGCATCAAAGCAACTAAATAACCCACAACGCCCCCGTGCGTGAGCACGGGGGCGTTTCGATGAAAAAAGCACCCCGAGGTCGGGGTGCTTGAATTATATCATTTGGAGTTTTTGCGGGCTTCTTCGAATTTGCGGAGGGCTTCCTCGTACTCACGGCGGGCGGCCTCAAAGTCCTGCTGGCGGGTCTCCTCTTCCTTGCGGCGGGCTTCCTGCTCCATGCGCTCGGTTTCCTCGTTCAGTCGCATGGTCTGCGCCTGCATGCGTGCGACAAGGTCTGCGGGGATTGCGCTGTCGACTACGGTCGGCTCGTCGGGAGCGGCCGTAGGCTCGGGCCGGATGACCTTCTCCTCGGCAGCGGGTGCTGCGGGTGCGGGAGCTGCATCTGCGCTGCCCCAGCCGTTATCGTCATCGTCCTCGTCGGTCTTTTTGACACGGCGGGGCTTTTCCTTTTTCTCGGGCTTTGCCGCCTTCACCGCTGCGGGAGCGGCACCGGCAGGCACGGCTGCGGGCGCAACGCCACGCTTATACGCCTTGGTGCAGACGATACAGACGATGACCGCCAGCAGCGCTGCGACCAAAATTGCCATCATTGCGGCAAATTGCAGCGAGCCGTCGCCGCTGCCGTCCTCGAGGGCGTATACAAAATAGCGGTAGTCGTTGACATAGCCGTAAATGTTCAGCGCAGCGGCGCTCAGGGCGGCGGCGCAGGCGAGAACGAGTGCGGCCACAAGCGTCGGGAACTTGGGGCGGAACGCAACGATGATGCCGACCGCACCGGCGACAAGGCCGATGACGGCGAGTATCCTGAGCAGCGAATAAAGCTGCTGGCGCAGAGCCAGCTCCTGCTGGACGCTGTCGGCCTCCTCCTCGACATAGGCGCTTGCGGCGGCGAGCACCTCATCATAATCCCCTCTGTCGGTGACCTTTTCGGCAATGCCGTCGTTTGCGAGCAGAATTTTTATGCCTGCATCGACTATCTCCTGCGCATCCTCCATCTCCTCGAGGTTCTGCAGGTCGTTCGCCATTGCGGCGCTGTTGCTTGCCATCTTGCGCTTGCCGGCAGCCAACTGCTCGGCGGCATCGGCAAGCTGAGCCTTGCCGTCATCGAGCTTGGCCTTGCCGGCTGCAAGCTGCGCATCGCCGTCGTCAAGCTGCTTTTTCGCAGCGGCGAGCTGCTCCTTACCGGCGGCAAGCTGCTCCTTACCGGCGGCCAGCTGCTGCTTGCCGTCAGCCAGCTGCTGCTTACCCTCCTCGAGCTGAAGCTCTGCGTCAGCTATCTGCCTGTCGGCATCGGCAAGCTGCTGCTTTGCGGCGTCATATTCGTTAAACAGCTCCGTCACGGTCTTGTTGTAGCCGAGCGAGCGGAGCAGGATATTCAGTCCGGCCTCGGTGTAATTGCCGCCGGTCGTGCCGTGGAGCTTATCGTAATAGGGCTTTGCCTTGTTGTAGATAGGCGTGACCTCGTCAAGCTTTGCCTGACCCTCGTCACGCTGCTTTTTTGCCTCGGCAAGCTGCTTTTCGCCGTCGGCTATCGCCTTTTCGCCGTCGGCTATCTGCTTCTCGGCATCGGCTATCTCCTGCTCCTTCTCGGCGATGAGCTTCTCGGCGGCGGCGTAATCGGCCTTGCCCTTATCAAGCTGCGCCTTGGCGGCGTCATACTCCTTCTGACCCTTGTCAAGCTGCGCCTTGCCCTCGTCATACTGCTTCTGACCGGCGCTTATCTTGCTGCTGCCGTACTTATCGGTGACAACGGCTGTGGCGTAGTTCTTGGCGGTCTTGTCGCCGCCCTTGTCCTTTATCTCGTCATAGCGCTCGGAGATGAGGGCTATCGAGTCGCGGATATCGTCATTTTGCAGATTGGACCTGCGCACGATGCCTGTTATATCCTCGAGACCGGCGGCAGCGGCGAAAAAGCCGAACACCGAAGCGATCACAAGGCAGATGCTGATGACGGCCAGTGCGATTCTTTTCATTTATTTTCTTCCTTTCTCGTAAACGAACAAGCGATCCCCCGATTTACTTGCCCGCCGTATGCTTGCGTGCGACCTCCTCGAAGTCATCCTCGAAGATGGGCGGTACACGGAAATGAATTTTCTTTGCAAAGGTTGTTTTCTTTATAAACTTATCGCCCCACAAGAGAAGCTGCGGCAGGACGAACATGACGAGTAGCAGCGAGATGAATGTGCCCCGGCCGAGTGCGATGCCGATATCGGAGGTAATTGCCTCGGTGGACAAAAATCCGATGAGCAGACCCGCAATGGCAAGGATGCTGCCGGAGGTGATGAGCGTGGGCAGAGCGCCGTTGAGTGCGGCGGTTATCGACACACGCTTGGAGTTATGCTGCCGCAGGGTGATGTAGCGGTTTGAAACGACGATGGCGTAGTCGATATTTGCGCCCATTTGTATAGCCGTGACGATGAGGTAGCCGACGAAGAATATCGGCTCGTTCGTCACATACGGCCAGGTGAAGTTAATCCAGATGCTGCCCTGGATGACCGCAATGAGCAGAACGGGAAGTCCGGCCGAGCGGAAGGTGAACAAAATCACGATGACGACGAACACGACCGAGAGGATGCTGACCATGGCGTTATCCCTCGTGTAGGTTTGCTCAAGGTCACGGGAGCAGGTGGCGTCACCTGCGACATATATCGTGCCGTCGTAATACTTTTCGGCGATGTCGTGAATTTGGTCGATGAGATCATACGACTGCTGCGACTGCACATCGGTGTCGCAGTACACCAGCATACGGCTGTAGTCGGGGCCTTGGAGCTGCGCTTTGGCATCGGAAAGCTGAGAGTTAAGATCCTCTATCATGCTCTTCTGCTCGGCCGTGACCTCAACATCGCCCTTTTCCACGACCTCGTACAGGAAGGAAAACAGGTCTATCATCCGCACCTTGTAATTGTGCAGATCCTCGCCGACCTGCTTGTAATCGTCATGCGATGCACCGTAGTAGGCAAACAGCGCCGAGGCAGTCATTTCGTCAAGCCCTGCGATATCGCAAAATTCGCCTATCGTGAGCTTGTCAGTGAGCTTATAGCCGTCCGTTACCTCGGTTATGGCGATGCCCTGAACGGAGGTCACATGGTCAAGCTTAGCTATCTCCTTGAGCATGTCTGCCTCGGCCTGATAGTCGCCTGTCGGGACGACAACGGCCATCATGTTGCTGTAGCCGAAGGTGTCGTTTACCTCGGCACGGGCAAGCTGCCGGTCGTTGAGGTTAAGGGGCATTGCGTCGGAGTAATTATACGAAAACGGGCAGTGCAGCGCACAGTAGCCGCACACGATGAGCACAACGGCGAATATCGGCGGGACGATCTTCCTCGTTTTCCATGCAAAGCGGCCGGCAAAGTCAATGTGCGGGATGACGCTGCGGTGGCGGGTCTTGTCAATGGCCTTGTTGAAGGTCAGAAGAAGCCCCGGCATGAGAAGGAACACCGACAGCATCGAGAGCAGGATCGATTTTATGAGCACCCGCCCGAGGTCGCTGCCGAGACCGAACTGCATGAACGCCATTGCGGTAAGTCCGCCGATGGTCGTGAGGCTGCTGGAGGATATCTCGGGAATGCCCTTTGTGAGAGCGTCTATCATTGCCTGTCTCGGCTCGGAATGCTGCTTTTCCTCGGCGAAGCGGTTGCACAAAATGACGGCGTAGTCAATGGCAAGCGCAAGCTGAAGTATAAGCGTCACCGCATTGGAGACATAGGAAATTTGCTTAAACAAAAAGTTCGTGCCGAACTGCAAAAGCGCCGCCGCACCGAAGGTCACGAGCAGCACCGGCACCTCCGCAAAGCTGCGGGAGGTCGCAAGCAGCAGTACAACGACTATGACGACGGTTATAATGCCGACGACCAGCATCTCGCTTACTATCTGCACCGAGGGGTCGTAGCCGACCTGCGTGTCGTAATACACCGTGTAGTCGGACAGGATGTCCTCTATCTTGTCAAGGGCGCTTAAGCTGGCCTCGTCATTGTCGCCGCCTGCGAAGGTGACGGAGAACATCGCACGGTTTTTGGTGTAATGCAGGCTCGAATCGTCAAAGCTCACGGACCTCGCACCGTCAACGGCGGCAATGTCGTGGTATAGCTCCAACGCATCGGAGTAGCTTATGTCCTCGACCATGATCCTTGCGGTGCTGTAGGTCGTAAACTGCTTGTCCATAACGCCGAGCGCCTGACGGGTCTCGGAATTTTCCGGCAGGAAGGTGTAGAGGTCGGAATTGACCTTGACCAGCCCCGAGGTGAATATCGAAAGCACCGCCGCCACGGCAAAAATTATCATTATTAACTTTCGCCTGTCGACGATAAATGTTGCCAGTTTGTGCATACTCCTGCCCCTTACCATTTTACCCTCGGTTGACAAGTGACTACACGGTTTTGGGAGGCTGCTTTCCGCCCATGCTTCGCTAAACCCCTAGTCCATATATATCCATTATGCCCGTCGGGCTTTATCTTTGCCTGAACGAAAATCAGCTCTCCCAAAACTGCTTCGCACCTGACAGCAGTCAACCGTTGTGTTACTCTGGTTTTCTGCTGGAGGTGCTGAAATGGGCGCTGTCAGGCGTGCATCCCCTCGTCAACCGGGGGTATTAGATATTCCTTGACGAGGGTATCAGATGTTTCTTTACATAATATAATAAAATGCCGATTTATTCAAGATGCCAAAATGACTTTAATATAAAATTAACAAATAAATTTTCGCATTGCTTGAAGTTTCAATAATATCGTTATATAATACTTTGACTACGCTGAGCGATGGAGGGATGCGCCGTGGTATCGCTGCTGTCCAAAATTTTCATAAAAAACCGTGACGATGTGACCGATCCGGCAGTCAGGAAGGCCTATGGCAGCCTGTGCAGCGCATTGGGCATCGTTTTGAATGTCCTGCTGTTTGCGGGCAAGTACATTGCGGGTGCAGTCTCCGGCTCTATCGCCATCACCGCCGATGCGTTCAACAACCTGTCAGACGCAGGCTCGTCGGCGATATCGCTCGTGGGATTTCATCTGTCGAGTAAAAAGCCCGACCTTGATCACCCCTTCGGCCACGGCAGGCTTGAGTATATCTCCGGCCTTTGCGTTGCTGCGCTCATACTCGTCATGGGCGTGGAGCTTCTCATAAGCTCGGTACAAAAGATAATAACACCCGAGCCTGTCGAAATGGGTCTGCTTCCGGCGGCGATATTGATAGTTTCCATCGCCGTCAAGGTCTATATGTCGGCGTATAACCGCTCGGTCGGCAAAAAGATCTCGTCGTCTGCGATGCGGGCAACGGCGACCGACAGCCTGTCGGATTCCGTTGCGACCACGGTCGTTTTACTGAGCATGGGCGTGAGCTATTTCTTTGATGTGAATATTGACGGCTATGCCGGTGTGCTCGTTGCCCTGTTTATCCTTTGGGCAGGCATCGGCGTTGCGAGAGACACGCTCTCGCCGCTGCTCGGTCAGGCGCCCGATCCCGAGCTCGTGCATAAGATAGAGGATATCGTTATGAGCCGTGAGGAGATAATCGGCATGCACGACCTCGTCGTGCACGATTACGGCCCCGGCAGGCTCATGATTAGCCTGCATGCCGAGGTCGACGGCAGGGGAGATATCTTTGAGCTGCACGACGCCGTTGATACCGTCGAGCGCACGCTGGCATCTGAGCTCGGCTGCGAGGCCACGATACATATGGATCCCGTCGTGTGCGATGACGAGGCGGTCGATGCCGAGCACAAAAGGCTTTTGGAGGTCATCGCCGGAATTGACGATATCATCGGTGTGCATGATTTCCGCATGGTCGCAGGACCGAGCCACACAAACCTCATTTTCGATGTCGTCATCCCCTGCGGACTGGATAAGACCGCAGACGAGGTACGAGCCGAGATATGCGCCGCCGTTGAGGCGCAGATGCCCGGGCGATTCGCCGTTGTTAATGTTGATACCTCATTCGTGAGATAAGGAGACCCATGGATAAGACTTTACAGAAAACCAAGCTCTTTCCGAGTTACGCATACCTGCCGCTTATAATAACCGTTCTGCTGCACATGGCGATATATTGGGGCACAAAGGCGATCAACGGAAACGCCGTGCACCACAGCATCCCCGTGTCGTTTGAGGGTGCCATACCCTTTGCACCCGAGTGGGTCACGATCTATACGGCGACCTTCATCTTCTGGATGCTCGGCCTTGCCGTGTGCATGACAAGGGAGCGGGAGCTGTGCTTCAGAATGTTCACCGGCCTGTATATAGCCGAGCTTATATGCGCAGTGTTCTTCATCGCTCTGCCCACCGTCATCGACCGTCCCGAGGCAGCGGGCAGCCTGTATTACGACAGGCTGCTTGCGCAGCTTTACGCCGCCGATCAGCCGACGAACCTGTTCCCGTCCATGCACTGCATGTTCGCCTACATGGTGTTCCGCGGCTTCATGATAGCAAAGCTCGATAAGCCCGTGGTCATCGGTTCGGGACTGTTTGCGGCGCTCGTGTGCGCATCCACCGTGTTCGTCAAGCAGCACTTCCTTCTTGACACCTTCGCAGGCATCATCCTCGGCGAGGTCGCCGTCACACTCTCGCTCAAAACGAATGCGTGGAAGCTAATGGATAAAATACATTTTAAACTCTTGCGTTTACTCAAATAGCATGCTAAAATAGACAAAATTGCCGGAATAATTTAGATACGGTCGATGGGGGTCGACCGAAAACGGAGGGAAACATGGCACAGACCAAAAAGAAAAGCATATTTTTTGTTGTGGGACTCGTAGTGCTTGCAGCGCTCATCGTCATTCTGGCGGCTACGCTGTCGGCGTGCTCCGGCGATGACAACGACAAGAACGAACCCACCCCGACCGAGACGGTGCAGCCCGAGGCGACCGCCGAGCCGACTTCGGCCGATGCTTCGACCGTCAACGGCAGCAATGACGCAGCCGTGAGCGGCAGCAAGGCAGCCGCCGCAAAGCAGCCGACAAAGAGCGGCAGCGGCTCGAACAGCGGCTCGACCGCAAATAACGGCGGCAGCAAGGATAACGGCCGCGACAAGATCGATTACATCAAAAACTACGGCGACAATGTCGAAAAGGGCGTCGAGGGCGCAGCGGACGATTTCGTCGGCTCGCTCAAGGACATCGGCAATGCCTACGACAAGGGCGATGCCAACGGCATCATGAACACCGTCGGCGACTTTTCCAAGGGTCTCGGCGACTTCCTCGGCGGCGTAAAAGACAGCATCATCCCCTGATAATTCAAACGACAAACACTCCGTGTTTTTATGCGGAGTGTTTTTTGCTATTTGTCTCCTTTTCTTTGTTTTGCCAAAAGAAAAGGAGCAAAAGAAACGCAACCAAAGGCGCTTAGCCGCCCTTTGGAAACCCGACACAGAAAATTTTCCGACATTCTGTCTATCTGCGCTGCCCTCATCGGTGCATACACCTTAGAGTGAACGCCGTTCCGCCTTGTCAAGCATGTGCATGGCTTGATGTGCAGAACAATAAACGCAAAATTGCTTCTCATTAGTTGCAAACTAAACTATAGCTTTGTGTCTAATCAGAAATTCCGAACCTCGACCCAAGCTGCGCACTGAAACGCAGTAAGCACACAAACCTATCGGGGCAGTGCATGCTTTTCGCACTTACTTAACTGACGCAGTCCGTTAAACGGACGCACTGAAAGCAACTCGCAGAGGATTAAACCTCCGCAGATAAATCGGCCGGTGCACCGATACCCCGTACCGGGATTCCAAAGGGTGGTTAAACGCCTTTGGCTGCGTTTCTTTTGTAACTTTTCTTTGGCAGAGCAAAGAAAAGTTAATAAATACCAGCCACCCGTCAATCTATTGATGCAGTTGTGTTTTTACGCTTTCCCGAAACAGTCAAAAGTTTGACATATCGATTTTTCTGTGATATAACTATACCATTAGTTCAGTTGGTTAGTTTGCAAGAAAAATAAATACATAATAAGGAGATCAATTATGGCACACAGACCGAATATTCTGAAGCTGGCAACCAAGATCAGCCTCGAAAGTCTGACCTACACCGGCATCACCTACAATGACCCCGAGTACCGCATTCTCGAGCCTATCGTCGACGACGATATGTGCAAGGTCATGCTCCACATGAAGCTTGACACACCCCGCACCACCGAGGAGCTTGCAAAGCGCTGCAAGGCAAGCGTCGAATGGACCCGTGAGCAGCTTGACAAGCTCAATGTGGCCGGCGTGTGCCGCACAATGGAGGGCCTCAACGGCGCAAAGGCCGGCTGGTACTACCCCATTTGGGTGCCCGGCATCATGGAGGGCATCCTCTCGAACAACGAGCAGTGCGAGCGCTACCCCGACCTCGGCGCATGCTTTGAGGAGTACACCCGCCGCCGCATCGCAATGGTCGCCCCCGTTCTGCAGAACGGCAAGCAGGGCATGATGTTCATGCGTGTTATGCCCGTCATGAGCGCCATTGAAAACAACTCCAAGACCGCATCCTATGACGAGGTGCGCACCCTTATCGAGAAGGCGTCGGCCATCTCCGTCGGCCCCTGCTCCTGCCGTCGTTCCCGCCGCCTCATCGGCGAAGGCTGCGGCCACCTCGAAGAGGATATGTGCATGTACCTCAACGACAACGCCATAAATTACTCCCGCCTCGGCACTCACCGCCTTATCACCAAGGAGGAGGCTTATGAGATCTTAAAGCGTGCCGAGGACAACGGCCTTGTCCACGAGATAAACCAGACCCCCGGCTTTGAGGACACCACCGCTATCTGCAACTGCTGCGGCTGCTCGTGCTACGCTCTGCGTATCGCAAACTACTTCCGCTCGGCAAAGTCGATACAGTCCAACTTCCTTGCCAAGGTCGACAAGAACAAGTGCGTCGCCTGCGGTCAGTGCGTCGAAAACTGCCAGACCAATGCTCTCAAGCTCGGTCAGAAGTGCAGCACCGTCGACCCGAAGATCTCCGACGCTTACCATTCCGATAAAGAAATTCCTTGGGATCCCAAGAGCTACAATGTCAACTACCGCACCAACCGCACCGATGTAATGCCCAGCGGCACCGCACCCTGTAAGGCGGCTTGCCCGGCCCATATCCCCGTTCAGGGCTACCTGAAGTTAGCGGGCGAGGGTCGCTACACCGAGGCACTCGAGCTCATCAAGAAGGAGAATCCCTTCCCCGCAGTCTGCGGCCGCATCTGCAATAAGCCCTGCGAAGCCGCCTGCTCCCGTGCGAGCATCGATGACGCCGTCGCAATCGACGATGTCAAGAAGTTCATCGCCGAGAAGGATCTCGACGCAAAGACCCGCTTCGTTCCGAAGCTGCTCAATCAGATCGGCAGAAAGTACGAGGAGAAGATAGCGGTCATCGGCGCGGGCCCTGCCGGCCTGAGCTGCGCATACTACCTCGCCGTTAAGGGCTACCCCGTCACCGTTTACGAGAAGGAAAAGGAGCTCGGCGGTATGCTCACTCTCGGCATCCCCTCGTTCCGTCTCGAGAAGGATGTCATCAAGGCCGAGATAAAGGTGCTCAAGGATCTGGGCGTGAAGTTCAAGACCGGCGTTGAGGTCGGCAAGGACATCACCCTCGACAAGCTGCGCAAGGACGGCTTCAAGGCCATCTACCTTGCAGTCGGCGCCTCCAAGGGCGCAAAGGTCGGCTGCCCGGGCGACGACATGGAAGGCGTTTTCACCGGCATCGACTTCCTGCGTGAGGTCAACCTCGGCAATAAGCCCATGATCGGCAAGGCGGTCGCAGTCATCGGCGGCGGCAATGTCGCCATCGATGTCGCAAGAGCCGCAGTCCGCCTCGGCGCAAAGACCACGATAGTCTACCGCCGTGACCGTGACGCAATGCCCGCAGCGGACGACGAGATAGAAGAAGCCATCGAAGAGGGCGTGAAGTTCAAGTTCCTCGCAGCTCCCGCCGAGATAACCGGCGAGGGCAAGGCAGCCGAGCTCAAGGTCGAGATCATGGAGCTCAAGGACGGCAAGCCCGTCGGCACCGGCGAGTTCGAGACCATGAAGGTCTCCGCCGTGATCTCCGCAATCGGTCAGAAGATCGACCTTGAGGGCATCGAAGGCATCAACACCGGCGCAAAGGGCACCGTTCTCGTCGACGAGTACGGCAGAACCAATGTTGAGGATGTTTTCGCAGGCGGCGACCTCGTCACCGGCCCGAAGTTTGCCATCGACGCTATCGCAGCAGGCAAGGAAGCGTCCATCTCCATCCACCGCTATGTACATCCCGGCCAGACCCAGGATCTCGGCCGTGACCACCGTGATTATAAGCCGCTGGATGTCGCAACTCTCGGCATCAACGCAGTCGGCTTTGACAATGCACCCCGCCAGAAGGCCGCCGGTGCGTCCGCCAAGGAGGCAAAGAAGAGCTTCAAGGATCTGCGCGGAACCCTCACCGAGGAGCAGATCAAGAAGGAAGCCGCCCGCTGCCTCGGCTGCGGCTGCGTCGTCGTCGACGAGGATATGTGCATCGGCTGCGGCATCTGCACCACCAAGTGCAAGTTTGACGCCATCCACCTTGAGAAGGTCATGGATCACACCTCTTACAGCTACATGAACACGCTCATGACCGCCGTCGGCAACGCTCCGGCAGCCGCAAGCCGCTTCGTGGCAAAGAAGCTCCTCAAGAAGTGATATGCACGAGATAGGTGTTGTAAAGCAGGTCGTGCGCACGGTCGAAAGCTTCGCCGCCGAGAACGGTGTGAAGAAGATAGACGAGGTCGTTTTGGATATCGGCGAGCTGTCGCTCATCATCCCGAAGTATGTCGAGGAGATATATCCCGTTGCGACCGAGGGGACGATACTTGAGGGCACGAAGCTCATCATGAATGTCATACCCGGCATGGCCGAGTGCGACGACTGCGACGAAATTTTCAATGTCATCGAGCACGAGGGCTACTGCCCGAACTGCGGAAGCTTTGAAAAATCCATCCTCACCGGTCAGGATTTCACCATAAAAGAGATCCATGTCTCCGAGGAATAAACAAAAAACCTCACGATTCTGTTGAATCGTGAGGCTTTTTCTCACTTCACCGTGCCGCCGGAGGCGGTGATGGCGGCGAGGGCGAGGGTGAGAGTGGGGTCGAGGTTCGGATAATTTAAATCATACATTTCAAAGGCGGGAGGGAGCTCCGTGCAGCCGAGGATGAGGGTCTGGGCACCTGCGTCAATGAGGCTGTCCAGCGCCGTGCGGACAGCTTGCGTGTCATAGTCTGAGCGTCCGGCTTTCACGCCGGAGTATATCATGTCCATGAGCACCGCCTGACCATCGGGGTCGGGGAGGAGCAACTCAATGCCGCTGCCCGCAAAATGGCGCTGATAAATGCCGCTTTGCACAGCACCGTCGGTGGCGAGAAGTCCTGCCCGAGCAACGCCCCGCCGCTTGAGCTCCTGAACGGTGAGGTCTATCATGTTAAGCACCGGCACATGCACTGCGGCCTGCACCTCGTCATAAAAGCAATGTGCCGTGTGACAGGGCATGACAAGCACCTGAGCACCGGCCCGCTCGAGCAGCCGAGCGCTGCTTTGAAGCTCACGGACGGGACTTTCGCCGCCGGAGAGCAGCGCAGCGGTACGGTCGGGGATGTTGGTGTTCGAGTCAATTATCGTGCGCACATGCGCCTGATCGCAGTCGGCGAGCGTGTGCTCGACTATCTTACGGTACAGATCGACGGTCGCCAGCGGCCCCATGCCGCCGATCACGCCGACTATCTTTTTCTCGGTTTTCATATCGTTATCCTTTTAAACGCAAAGCTCCCGCAAGCTGCGGGAGCTTTAAAAATCAAGCTGCTTCAGGTTTCTCGGTCAGGCACACGCCGACGGCGGTGAACACGGCGGCGGCAAACGCAAGCGAGTGCACCGAGCCGAACACGACAGAGGCGATAAGGCTCACGGCACCGAGTGCGGCAGCGGCGACTGCGAGCGTTGTCGCAGGCTTGAGCTTGCCCTTTTTGAGCTTCACGAGCGCAATTATGGCAATGACGATGGCAAGCATGTACGCAGCATATGTGACGGAGTAGGACACGGTGGCACGAATGTACTCGCCGTGCAGCTTGCTTTCGTGCGCCTGTGCAGATGCAAGGATAGCCGCATTGTCATCCTCGGCACTGCCGTAGCCTGCATCGATGAGCTTTTCACGGCTGCGCTGAGCCTTCTCGGCAATGGTCTCGTACTCCTTGAGCTTGTCGCTGCGGGCTTCCAGCTCTTCCTTGGTCTTGTCAAGCTCGGCTCGCTTATCGGTGAGCGCCTTCTGCTCGGCATCGAGCTTTTCCTGCCCGCCGCTTATCTCCTTTTGAAGCTTGCTGACCTGCTTTTCACCTGCATCGAGCTGCGATTTTGCACTGTCAAGCTCCGACTGACCCTTCTCGAGCTGCGACTTTGCGCTGTCGAGCTGAGCCTTGGCTTTTTCGGCCTGATCGAGCTGCTCTTTTGCGGTGTCCAGCTGCTTTTTTGCGCTGTCGAGCTGCGACTTCATTTCAGCCAGCGAATCATCGGTGACTATTTGACCGGTCGTTGCGCTTACCATCGTGAGCGCCATGATATGGGGAACGCCCTTATCCTCAAGATCGGAAATGGCCTTGGTGAGCTTGTTATAAGCCGCCGCACTCTGGTCATACTGGCTTTTTGCGCTGCTATAAGCGCTCTTTGCCTTGTCGAGCTCCTTGAGCTGTGCCTCACCCTCGTTCACGGTCTTCCAGCCCTCGTCGAGCTGAGTCTTGCCGCTGTTGTATGCAGTCTTGCCGGAGGAAACTGCGTCCTTCGTGACATTATACTGCGCAAGCTTTTGGTTATAGCTCATGACATCCTCATCGAACTTGACCTCCTGCGCATCGCAGTCGGCAACGGCCTTGTCATAGGCCGCCTTGTCCTCATCGTAGGACGCCTTTTCGCTGTCGTAATCGACTTTGCCGTCGGTAAGCTTCTTGTCGTTTTCCGACAGGGTGTCGACAATGGCCTTGAAATCGTTATACTCGCCCTGTACCTGCCTGAGCTCAAGCTTGTCATCGGATTTGTTGAGGATGCCGACCATGAAGGCGACAACGAGCAGGATGACGGCGATAACGAGAGAAATCGTTCTGAATTGTTGTTTTCCGAGCATTAGATCACCTCATTGATGCACAGATTATATTACAAATCAAGTATTAACTCAACAACATTTTGTAAAGAAATAAATATGAAAGAAGCTGTGGAATTTTTGCCATTGATATGATAAAATATAATCTCAAATCGTTAATGAGGAAGTTTTTAATATGGACGCAAAAAAAATAAGGGGCTATGCCGAGCTTATCGTGCGCACGGGTGCTGCCGTGCAGCCCGGGCAGGATGTCGTCGTGTGCGCCGAGCTCGACCAGCCGGGCTTCGTTGAGCTCATCGTCGAGGAGTGCTACAAGGCGGGCGCTGCTCAGGTGCGTGTCGAGTGGTCGCATCAGGCGCTTCAGCTTCTGCATGTAAAGTACCAAAGCGTCGAGCGCCTCGGCACCATGGCCGAGTGGGAAAGACAGAAGCTGCTCCACCGTGCCGAGACGCTGCCTGCGATGATATATCTTGAGTCGTCCGACCCGAGCGGGCTTGACGGCATGGATCAGGAAAAGTGGGGCAAATCGGTGCAGATGCGCTGGAAGGTCATAAAGCCCATCCGTGATTCGATGGACAACAAGTACCAGTGGGTCATTGCGGCCGTGCCCGGCAGGGCGTGGGCAAGAAAGGTATTCCCCGATATTCCCGAGGACGAGGCGGTCGAGAAGCTGTGGGAGGCGATACTGTATACCTCCCGTGCCGACGGCGACGGCATTTCCGCTTGGCGTGAGCACAACGCAGACCTCAAGCACCGCTGCGATTATTTAAACAGCCTCGACCTGCGCTCACTGCACTACTCGTCCTCAAACGGCACGGACTTCACCGTGCAGCTCATCCCCGAGGCGCAGTTTCTTGCAGGTTCGGAGAAAACTCTCGGCGCCGGAGTTGAGTTTAACCCCAACATCCCCAGCGAGGAGGTCTTTACAAGCCCCATGAAGGGCAAGGCCGAGGGCATCGTGTATTCAACCCGTCCGCTGTCGTACCGCGGCGTTATGATAGAAAACTTTTCGATCCGCTTTGAAAACGGCAGGGTAGTCGAGGTTCACGCCGAGAAAAACGAGGATGCGCTCAAGACCATGGTCGCCATGGACGAGGGCTCTGCCATGCTCGGCGAGTGCGCTCTCGTACCCTATGACAGCCCGATAAGAAACAGCGAGCTTATGTTTTACAACACCCTGTTTGACGAAAACGCCGCCTGCCACCTTGCACTCGGCGAGGGCTTTACAAACTGCGTAAAGGACTACGACAAATACACTCTTGAGCAGTGCCGTGAAATGGGCATAAACTCCTCGATGATACACGAGGACTTCATGATAGGCTCGCAGGATCTTAGCATCGTCGGCACCTGTGCAAACGGCGAAAAGGTCGCTATCTTCAAAGAGGGGAACTGGGCTTTTTAAGATGGAAAAAGAAAAACTGAGATACAGCGTAAGCAGAAAGAATATATTTGTAAAGCTGTCGGCGCTGCTGATGGGTCTGTCGGCGGTGCTGCGGCTGTTCGGCTACTGGGGCTTCTGGGCGAATAAGGACGCTGCGTTTATCTATACGCAGATAGCGCTGCCGGTGCTGTGCAATGTGCTGTTTATCGTCATTATTTTGTACATGGGCAAGCGCCTGTTCTCGCTCACGGCGATACCGGTCATTTTAGGCGTGGTGTTCTTTATAATAAAGGCGCTCGGCTTTGACAGCATCCTGCACACGGTGCTGTGCATCCTGCTGTACCTTCTCGTTGCGATGCTCTACACCGGCACGGTGTTCGGCGTTATCCGCACGAAGTGGCTTTTGCTGCCGCTGTTCGGCCTGCCGTTTTTGTACCACATCCTCGTCGAGGACAGGAACACATTCCTTGCAAACGAAAACGCCATGAGTCTTGCCGAGTGGCTGCCGGAGATATCGGTGCTGTGCATCATGCTTGCGCTGTTTTTCATCACATTTGCGATGAAAAAGCGTGATTTTTCAAAGCCCGAGCCGGACGAGCAGGAGATAATCGACATATTGGTGCAGAACGAGGAGCCCGTGCCGGACAAAGAGACTGTGCCGAATGAGACCAAGGAAACGGAGGAAGAGCATGAGCAAACTGACGGACAAGATAAATGATCTGGCTTCGACCGAGGAAAAGACCGTCGTTGTCAAGCGTGACGATATAGAAAACGAGCTTCGCCGTATCGCCGAGGAAAAGACCGTCGTCGACGAAAAGCCCGTTTTTGATACAACGCTCGATCCCGAGATCGAGGCGATATTGCGAGAGACCGAGGGCTATGTGATAGACCCCGAGGACACACAAGAGCCGGATGCGGATGTCGATACCGACCCCGAGCCCGATAAGGCGCCCAAGCGCCGCCCGTCCGAGGCGGCAAAGCGTGTTATCGAGGAGACGCAGGATGAGCGCAAGACCCGCAGCAAGAAGAAGGTGATCATCATCTGCGCCGCCGTTGTGGCAGCGCTTGCACTGCTGTTGGCCGGCATTTTGATACTCAAAAATTCATCCGGCGACCGTGAGTACAAGCAGCTTTACAATCAGGCACAGTCGCTGTACTACGACGGCAAATATGACGAGGCGCTCGAAAAGCTGCGCAGCGCCATGGCGATCGACAAGACCGACGACTGCCTGCTTCTGATGAGCCAGTGCTACGAGGCAAAGCTCGACTATGTTAACGCCATCGCCATTTTAGAAAGCTCGAGCTCCGGTAATGAGACGATAAAGGAGCGCATCGAAATGCTCAAAAAGGCCAAGGAGGCCTACGAGAGCGGACAGGTCGTGCTCATAGGCGACACGCAATATGATATTAAAACGACCACTGTGCTCGACCTGTCGGGCAAGGGCATGCGCAGCGGCAGACTGACCGACATCGGCAAGCTCACGGAGCTTACGAGCCTGAAGCTTGCGGATAACGAGATAGACGATCTGAGCTTCCTTACCCCGCTCACAAAGCTCGTGTCGCTCGATTTGAGCAACAATCAGATAACCGATATTACCCCGCTGTCGCAGCTTAAAACTCTGCGCACCCTGCATCTTGATAACAACGATATCAAGGACTTCACCCCGCTTTATGACCTGAACGGCCTTACCATGCTCACCATCGGCGGCATCGAGGTCAGTCAGAGCCAGATAAAGGATCTCAAGACCCGTCTGCCGAGCTGCCTTATCTACAATGATGATGCAAAAACCGACATTGTTGATGTTCACCTCGGCGGCAAGACCTTCAAGAGCGATGTTACAAAGCTTGACCTGAGCGGCTGCTCGATAACCGACCTCAGCCCGCTTGCCGTGTGCACGAGCCTTGAGGAGCTGGATCTTGGCGGCAACTACATAAGGGATATCAGCACGCTGCTTGACCTGCCGAAGCTTAGAGTGCTCGACCTGTCGAGCAACATGATAAGCGACATTCGCCCGCTCATGAGCATGACGACGCTTGAGCATCTGAATCTTGCCGATAACAAAATAACCTCCGTCACGGCACTGTCGGGACTTAAGCAGCTTAAGGAGCTTGTCCTCAGCAGCAACGAGCTTGACGGCACGCAGGGTCTTGCAAAGCTGAGCAACCTCAAGATACTCGGCCTTAAAAATACCGGCATTTCCGACTCCGACCTTGAGAATCTTTATAACCTCTCGAGCCTTGCAAGCCTGTCGCTTGAAAATAACCCCGACCTCACCGAAGCGGGCGTGAGCAAGCTTCAAAAGAAGCTGCCCGGCTGCAAGATAACGCACTCGGAGCTTACGAAGAAGATAACGCTCGGCGGCAAGGAGTTTTCCGCCACGGCCGAGACCGTGGATGCATCGAGCCTCGGGATAAGCGACATATCGGCGGCCTCGGGCTTTAAGAGCGTGCGGCATCTTGACCTCAGCAGCAATGTCATCACCTCCGTTTCGGCGCTTTCAAAGCTCAAAACGCTTGAAACGCTCGACCTTTCGGACAACAACATCAGCGATGCAAGCCCCCTGTATTCGCTCAAGAACCTGCGCCTGCTGCAAATCGAGCAGAACGGACTGTCTGACGATCAGATAGCCCATTTGAAGGATGCCTTGCCCAATTGCACTATTATTTTTGAATAATTATTTAAATTTAAGGCAATTTCAACAAAATGCACTTTATTTTTGACCAAACTTATGCTACACTATAAATAAGCAGGAAGATAAGCTAACGGAATCAAAACCGATAGCGGTTTGGATTCCGTTAGCTTAAAACTCACTGCTAACGCAGAAAGGAGCTGACACAAATGAAGTTCACTTTTACCGAGAAAAAGATGGATGCATCTGCAGACCTGCGTGCCTATGCCGAGCGCAAGGTCGGAAAGCTTGACCGGTTGTTTAAGACCGAGAGCAATGCTTACCTCACCTTCAGCACCGAGCGCGGCCGCTTCCTTGCCGAGATAACCATCGAAAACAACGGCCTGTATTACAGGGCAAGCGAACTTACGAACGACATGTACGCCTCCGTCGATTCCGGCGTTGCCGCAATTGAGCGGCAGATCCGCAAGAACAAGACCCGTCTTGAGAAGCGGCTGAGGGAAGGAGCTCTGGAGCGTGAGGTCAAACCCTCCTATGCGCCTGCTGAGGAGGATGAGGATGAGGAGTTCAAAATCGTCCGCAGCAAGCGATTCTCCATTAAGCCCATGTCGCCAGAGGAAGCGATATTGCAGATGAATTTGCTTGAGCACGAGTTCTTCGTGTTCAGAAATGACGAGGAAGACGGAGCCGTCTCCGTCGTCTACCGCCGCAGAAACGGCGGCTACGGTCTTATCTGCGACAACACTGCCGAATAAAAAAATAAAACTTATTGCCCCGTCTCAAGGACGGGGCAATTTTAAGGATGGAACATGAAATATACAGAGGTCATCATCGAAACCACCGAAAGCGGCATCGACGAATGCTGCGATAAGCTCAGCGCCCTCGGCCTGTGCGAATATGTCATCGAAAACGAGGCGGACTTTCGCTCGTTTCTCGAAAATAACCGCCAGTACTGGGACTATGTCGACAGGGAGCTTGAGGATAAATACGCCGGCGTCTCCCGCATAAAGCTGTACCTTGATGAAGGCAGCGAAGCCATGCTGGAGGAGATTAAAAACGCAGGTCTTGAGTTTGAGACGAATGTTGTCGATGACGCAGACTGGGAAAATAACTGGAAGCAGTATTATAAGCCGATTGAGATAGGCGACAGGCTCATTGTAGTGCCCGAGTGGGAGGAGACGGACCTAAACGGCCGTGTGCCGCTGCGCCTTGACCCGGGGCTAATGTTCGGCACCGGCAGCCATGCGACCACCCGCATGTGCCTCGAGGCGCTGCAAAATTTTGACCTTGACGGCAAAAGAGTGCTCGATCTCGGCTGCGGAAGCGGAATACTCGGCATAGGTGCGCTCGTTCTGGGTGCAGACTCCTGCATCGGCTGCGACATCGACCCGAAAGCGCCCGATGTGGTCATGGATAACGCCGCACTAAACGGCATCGGCGCAGACCGGTTAAAGGTCTACGCCGGTGATATCATCGGTGACGCAGCCCTGCGGAGAAGTCTCGGCATGGGCTACGATATCGTGCTTGCCAACATCGTCTCCGATGTCATAATCCCGCTTGCCCCGCTCGTCCGACCGTTCATGGCGCAAGATGCGGTGTTCATCACCTCCGGCATCATCGACGGCCGGGAATCGGATGTCGCCGCCGCCCTCAAATCCGCCGGATTTGAAATACTCACCCACCTCCACGAGGAGGAATGGCACTGCTATATCTGCAAATAAACTGCGTTTACGAAAATACGAAAAGAAAAAATACGATACTGATAAGATAATAAGAATAAGCTCACCCAAGCGGGTGAGCTTATTCTTATTTCGCATTGTAGATATCCACCGAGTCCATGATCTTGACGGAGACATCAAAGGTCGAGCCGCTGCGCCAGACGGTGAAAGCGATTTCATCGCCTATATCGAGCTTGGATTTTTCCTCGGCGATATCGGAGGTCGAGTGGGCGTCCTTGCCGTTGACCTTGACGATGATATCGCCCTTTTTGATGCCCTGCTTCTGCGCATCGGAGTTATCCAGAACCTCGGAGACATAAAGCCCCACGGGGATGTCGTAATACTCGGCGATCTTCTCGCTTATCGGGCCGACCGTGATGCCGATGGTCGAGCGGCCGTACACCGCACCGTCGTCCATGAGGGCGGCAACGATGCTTTGCAGGGTGTCGGACGGAATGGCAAAGCCGATGCCCTCGATGTTCGAGAAGCTGGACACTATCTTCATATTCGTGATGCCGATGACCTGCCCGCAGTCGTTGAAAAGCGGGCCGCCGGAGTTGCCCTCATTGATGGAGGTGTCGGTCTGCAAAAGGTTCATGACGGCACCGTTGTAGCTGACCTCACGGCTGGTTGCGGAGATGATCCCGCTCGTCATCGTGAGACTGTAGTCGGGGCTGAGTGGGTTGCCGATGGCGCAGACCTCGTCGCCCGTTTGGATGTTCTTCGAGCTTGCGAACACCGCCGGGGTAAGGCCGGTTTTTTCTATCTTCAATATCGCAACATCACTCTGCGAGTCGGCGGCGACGAGCTTAGCGTCAAAGGTCGTTCCGTCGTAAAGCTGCACGGTCGCACGCTCGCCTTCGTCAATGACATGCGTGTTCGTGAGAATGTAGCCGTCAGAGGAGACGACGATGCCGCTGCCCCAGCTGTACGAGTCGCTGTTTTTGCCGTCAAAGGACTTGATACCGACGACACAGGGCGAGCACTTTTGGAATATCTCATTGTAGCTGAGCTTCGCTGCGCCGGATGAGCCCGTTTGCAGTGTGAGTGAGCCACGGTCTGCGACCTTTTCGAGCTTGATGCTCGACGGGGTCTTTGACGCCGAGGAGTAGTAGTCCTCAAAATAGGTCATGTAGCTTTTGGGCATGCCGTCCTCGTCCGTCCCGCTGTCCGACCAATCGGCTTCGAGAACGGAGTAGACGATGCCGCCGAGCAGCAAAACTGCGCACAGTATCAGTGCGATTATGCGGGTGCGGCGATTGCCCGGGAGCTTTGCCTGCGGGCGCTGCACCGCCGACTGCACAGGCGCAGGCTGCGAGTAGTTCGGCTTATACCAATTTTCGTTGTTATCGTACCAGCTCATAAGATCCTCTTTCTAAGCAAGGGGCAGTGTGAAAACAAATTCCGTAACGCCGTCACGGCTCGTGACCACGATATCCTCGTCGTGGCTGTTTATGATCCTCTTGACGAGGTACAGCCCGAGCCCCACGCCGTCCTTATCCATGCTGCGGGAGCGGTCGGACTTGTGGAAACGGTCGAAGATGAGCGGCAGGTCATCCTCGGGGATGGTCTCGCCCCTGTCCTTAATAGAAACATATGCCTTGCCGTCACGCTTATACAGCCTTATCGTGATGGTGCTGCCCGCTGCGGCAAACTTGACGGCGTTGTCTGTGAGATTGTACAGCACCTGCGTTATCGAGTCACGCTCGGCGAAAACGATGATCGGATCCTCGGGAAGCTGAGGGTCGACATCGAGGTTTTTATCCTTTGCCCGGCTTTCAAAGCTCAAGAGCGTTTGCAGCAAAAGCTCGGACAGGTCAAACTTCTTGCGCTTTGACTTGTCGATCGCCTTGGTTTCGGCCTGCGAAAGGTCGAGCATGTTGCGCACCAAGCGAGCAAGTCGTCTCGTCTCATCGGCTATCTTGCGCAGGTACTTATCCTCCTGCTCACGGGGTATCGTGCCGTCGATGATGCCGTCGGCAAAGCCGGCTATCGTGGTCATGGGGGTGCGCAGCTCGTGCGAGATATTCGCAATGAGCTCCTGACGCTTGCGGTCGGAGCGCTCTAAGCTATTGGCCATGTTGTTGAACGAGTCGAGCAGCGTGCCTATCTCGTCATCCCGCCGGTCGGCGTTCTCCACACGCACGGAAAAGTCGCCCAAGGCGAACTTTCGTGATGCAACGGTGAGCTGGTCGAGCGGCTCCGCCATCTTCTTCGAGAAGATCAGCGACATGAGCATCGCAATGAGCATGACCGCAACGCCCACAGTGAGCGCAACGCCGATGAAAGTCTTCCATGTGTCGAGAACGGCGGCGTTATCAGAGGATACGAACACATAGCCGATGGTGCTGCCGTCTGCCTCGATGGGCTTTGCCACGACAAAGCGCTGCTCCGGGTAAAAGCCCGCAAGCGTGGTGAGGCGGTCGAGCTTTTTCTCGACATGCAGGGTGTTCATCACCGTTTGATCGAGCTTTTTGCCCGTGTGCTCGCAGTAGGGCACCAAATCGGAACAGGACAGTACAAGACCGTCCTGATCACTGATGAATATATGGCATGAGGTGCTGTTTGCGATGGGGCTTATCGTCATGCGCAGACTCCATGAGGACAGCGACTGCTCACGGCTGACGGCGGCGGCTGCACGCACGACCTCGTCGGCACTGGCGTTCATACTGTCATGGGTGCTGTTTATAAGGTAGCTGCGCCCGAGAAAGAAGAAGGCCGCACCGATGATGGTGAAGCAGCACAAAACCAAAGCTGCGGTGGCAAGAAAGTTTCTGAAGTAGATACTTTTCATTTATCTTGCAACTTCAAATTTATAGCCTACGCCCCAAACGGTCTGCAGCGACCACTGGTCGGAAACGCCCTCGAGCTTTTCACGCAGGCGCTTGATGTGGACATCGACGGTTCTCGAATCGCCGAAGTAGTCAAAGCCCCAGACCTCGTCAAGAAGCTGGTTTCTCGTGAACACGATGTTCGGCGAGGCGGCGAGATGGTAAAGAAGCTCCATCTCCTTAGGCGGCGTGTCGACCTTTTTGCCGTTTACAATGAGCTCATAGGAATCGAGGTTTACGATGAGCTTGTCATAGCAAAGCTTCTTCTCCTTGGGAGCATCGTTATCCTCGGTGCGGCGCATGACTGCGTGGATGCGGGCGAGCAGCTCCTTGACCTCAAAGGGCTTGGTGATATAATCGTCTGCGCCCGAGTCGAGACCCGTGACCTTGTCGGAGGTCTCGCCCTTAGCGGTGAGCATGATGATAGGCACGGAGGAGGTCTTGCGTATCTCACGGCAGACCTGAACGCCGTCCATGACCGGCATCATGACATCGAGCAGCACGAGGTCGGGATTAAGCTCGTTGAACATGGCCATGCCCTTGCCGCCGTCGTGGGCGATGCTCACATCAAAGCCGTCCTTTTCAAGATAGAGCATCAGCAGCTCGGCGATGTTGACATCGTCTTCTACAATGAGGGCTCTTTTATTCATAATTGTTCCCCCTTAGGTGGATTTTGATACTTCTTACCCTCGATTGACAAAGGTATACACGGTTTTGGCAGGCTGATTTCCGCTCATGCTTCGCTAAATCCCTAGCCCATATATGTCCATTATGCCCGTCGGGCTTTATCTTTGCCTGAACGAAAATCATCTCTCCCAAAACTGCTTCGCACCTGACAACAGATGCTGCTCATGTGACCTTTGCACTTCTTTTCTGAGTACGCTGAAAACGAGTGCTGTCAGGCGTGTACCCCCTTGTCAAACGAGGGTATTATAGTTACAAACCGATTATACATCAAGCAAAACAATAAAGGTGAATAAAATGTAAAACAAAATAAGATGTTGTATATTTTTTCATTTACATTATAACGGTTTTCGGTTATTATCTAATCTGGAAAAGGAGATTTCGGCATGAATAATAATTTTGACCTGTGCGTGCCCTGCCTGCTCGGCCTTGAAGGGCCGATAGCCGACGAACTCAAGAGGATGAAGCTTGACGGTGTGCGCTCGGAAAACGGCAGAGTGTATTTTAAGGGCGGCGCTCAAGCGATCGCCAAGGCAAATATAAATCTAAGGATAGGCGAGCGGGTGCTCGTTGAGCTCGGCAGATTTGAAGCACGCAGCTTCGACGAGCTTTTTGAAAGGACCAAGGCGCTGCCGTGGGAGATGCTCATCCCCCGGGATGCCGCCTTCCCCGTCAAGGGCTACAGCCTCAACTCGAAGCTGTTTTCCGTATCCGACTGCCAGAAGATAATCAAAAAGGCGGTCGTGGAGCGGCTAAAAAGCGTGTACGGCATCGAGTGGTTCGACGAGACGGCGGAAACATATCAGATACAGTTTTCCATGATGAAGGATGTGGCGTCTTTGTGCATCGACACCTCCGGAGCGGGGCTTCACAAGCGTGGCTACCGTCCGGCGCACAACGCAGCGCCGCTCAAGGAGACCATGGCCGCCGCTATGGTAACGCTCTCCCGCTACCGTGGCAGGGAGGATTTCTGCGACCCGTTCTGCGGCAGCGGAACCATCCCCATCGAGGCAGCCCTCATCGCCAAAAACCGTGCTCCCGGGCTTGACCGCCGCTTCTCGGCGATGGCGTGGCGCAGCCTTGACGGCAGCGTGTGGAACCTTGCCCGTGAGGAGGCTCGCTCAAGAGAGTTTCACGGCGACTACCGCATCGTGGGTGCGGATATAGACCCCAACGCACTTGTTATCGCCCGTGAAAACGCCGAGCGTGCCGGAGTTGCGGATATCGTGCGCTTTGAAAAAGCCGATGCGACAAAGTTCGACCGCAAGACCGAAAACGGCATTATCGTCACGAACCCGCCCTACGGTGAGCGCATCATGGAAAAGCGGGAGGCCGAGACGCTGTACCGCCTGTTCGGCGAGGCGTGGCGCAAAACAGAAAACTGGAAGCTGTACCTTTTGTCCTCGCACACCGAGTTCGAGCGCACCTTCGGCAAGACCGCCGACAAAAAGCGTAAGCTGTATAACGGCATGATAAAGTGTGATTTATTTATGTATTTCTGAAACTTGTGTCGAAATATATATAAAAATTCATAAAATTTTTGTGTTTTTGCTATTGCAAAATCCGAAAAGTGTGTTATTATAATAATCGAATTAGCACTCAGGGTTAAAGAGTGCTAATTCGATGAATTTTTTTGTATAAAACATTTCGAGGTAATATATATGAAGCTGAAACCTTTGGCAGACAGGATCGTGCTCGTGCAGCGTGCTGCCGAGGAAAAGACCCAGAGCGGCATTTTCCTCACCGCTTCCGCTCAGGAGAAGCCCGAAATCTATGAGGTCGTCGAGGTAGGCCCCGGCGGCGTAGTTGACGGCAACGAGGTCAAGATGGAGGTCGCAGTCGGCGACAAGGTTCTCGTCGGCAAGTACAGCGGCAGCAAGATAAAGCTCGACGATGTTGATTACACCATCGTCCGCCAGAGCGATATTCTCGCAATCGTAGAGTGAATTGCACAGTAAGTTAAAAAGGAGCGATTGAATCATGGCAAAACAGATTATTTTCGGCGAAGACGCCCGCAAGGCAATTGAGCGCGGCGTAAATCAGCTTGCAGATACCGTTAAGATCACCCTCGGCCCCAAGGGC
>DQDL01000058.1:52778-54995 GCA_003533405.1 Clostridiales bacterium
CACCCTCGGCCCCAAGGGCCGCAATGTTGTGCTCGACAAGAAGTTCGGCGCACCGCTGATCACCAATGACGGCGTTACCATCGCAAAGGAGATCGAGCTTGAGGACCCGTTCGAGAACATGGGCGCTCAGCTTATCAAGGAAGTCTCCACCAAGACGAATGATGTCGCAGGCGACGGCACCACCAGCGCTACCGTGCTTGCACAGGCAATGATAAACGAGGGTCTTAAAAACCTCGCAGCTGGCGCAAATCCCATGACCATGAAGCGTGGCATCACCAAGGCCACCGAGGCCGCCGTCGGCGCAATTCGTAAAAACTCCCAGCCCGTTTCCGGTTCGGGTGATATCGCCCGTGTAGGCGCTATCTCCTCCGGCGACGAGGTCATCGGCTCTCTTATCGCCGAGGCTATGGAGAAGGTGTCGCAGAACGGCGTTATCACCATCGAGGAGTCTAAGACCGCCGAGACCTACAGCGAGGTCGTCGAGGGCATGCAGTTCGACCGTGGCTACCTGTCTCCGTACATGGCAACCGATACCGAGAAGATGGAGGCCGTTTTGGACGACGCTCTCATCCTCATCACCGATAAGAAGGTCACCAACATTCAGGAGATCCTGCCCTTGCTCGAGCAGATCGTCAAGGCCGGCAGAAAGCTTCTCATCATCGCAGAGGATGTCGAGGGCGAAGCTCTTGCGACTATTATTCTTAATAAACTCCGCGGCACCTTCACCTGTGTCTGCGTAAAGGCTCCCGGCTTCGGCGACAGACGCAAGGAGATGCTTCAGGATATCGCCATCCTCACCGGCGGTCAGGTCATTTCCGCAGACCTCGGCATGGAGCTCAAGGATGCCGACATCGCAATGCTCGGTCAGGCTCGCCAGGTCAAGGTCACCAAGGAGAACACCGTCATCGTCGACGGTGCAGGCGCATCCGAGGATATCAAGGCCCGCATCGGCCAGATAAGCGCTCAGATCGAGACCACTACCTCCGAGTATGACAAGGAAAAGCTCCAGGAGCGCCTTGCAAAGCTCTCCGGCGGCGTTGCTGTCATCAAGGTCGGCGCCGCAACCGAGACCGAGATGAAGGAAAAGAAGCTGCGCATCGAGGACGCTCTCAACGCCACCCGTGCAGCGGTTGAGGAAGGCATCGTCGCAGGCGGCGGCAGCGCATATGTCGCAGCCTCCAAGGCAGCCGACGCACTTGTTGCCACCCTCGAGGGCGACGAAAAGACCGGCGCTGCCATGATAGCCAAGGCGCTGAAGGCACCCATCATGCAGATCGCCGCAAACGCAGGCCTGCAGGGCGCAGTCATCCTTGACAAGGTCTACGGCAGCGACGAGGCAAACTTCGGCTACGACGCAGCCAAGGATGTCTACGGCAACATGATCAAGATGGGCATTATCGACCCGACCAAGGTCTGCCGCTCTGCTCTTGAGAACGCCGCATCCGTCGCCTCGATGGTTCTGACCACCGAAAGCCTCGTGACCGACATTCCCGAGAAGAACCCCGTCCCCGCCGCTCCCGCCGGCGACATGGGCATGTATTGATTAAACAGCAAGCACCAAAAAGGCTTCCCAAACGGGAAGCCTTTTTTCTTATAGATTTTTCTGCTGGGCGAGGTCTTTTGTCTCGATAGTGAACGGGAGCAGGTAGTTTTTTATGAACTCCGGCCACATCAGAAAGTAGCTGCCGAAGGGGTTTATGACTGCGTGGCAGTTGTTCTCAAGCAGCATGCGCAGGTAGCTTTCCGGCTCAAGGCACACGGCCTTGCCCCTGTCGGCGAGCGCACCGAAATCGTCAGGTCCTGTGAACATGGGGATGAACACCTGACCGCCGGTCGACAGCGTTACAAAGCGCAGCGTGCCGGTCTTGGGGTCGCTGTCTTTTTCGACGATGAAGTACAGCGAGGTTCTTGCGAGCTGCTCGATGATGAGCGACAGCGTCGCCTTGTCCTGCTGGTTGGAGTCGTTGTAGGTTTTTATGAGCTTTCTGATGCCGCTGCGTGAAAGCTGCGAAGTCTGCTCGGGAGTAAGTCCGTTAGCCATGTTATCGCCCTCGTGTTCCAAAATTTGATGCGTCAATTATAGCACAATAAAAGCTGATTGTCTATTTTCAATTATACAAATTACATTTATTAACTTTTCTTTACTCTGCCAAAGAAAAGTTACAAAAGAAACGCAGCCAAAGGCGTTTAACCACCCTTTGGAATCCCGGTACGGGG
>DQDL01000121.1:0-1634 GCA_003533405.1 Clostridiales bacterium
AGTCCTATCGTGCCGATGGAGATAAGATCGTCAACATCACTCGTTTGTGTGTAATACTTCTTTATTATGTGCGCAACGAGCCGCAGATTATGCTCAACGAGGACATTTCTCGCCTCGATATCCCCCGCAAGCCACCTTTCGACATACAGCTTTTCCTCCTCCTTGGAAAGCGGGCTCGGGAACGAACCGTTGGGCGAGAGCCGGAGCATCAGAAGTGCGCCGCCTATCAGCATCATGAGTGTCGAAGTAAACATCATATCACCTCCGTAACAGTATAAGCGGAGGCGGCAAGTACAAATTCGTAGTTTCACTTGCAATTTTGCAGCATCGGTATTAATATTGAAACAGATTTTTCTGGGGGAGATAAAAATGCACAGACCAGACGACGGCTTTTACCATGACCACGGCGACGGGATAATCCATTGCCACGACAGTGAGCCCTGCGCCGACATGCATGAGCATGAGGAGCACGAGCATCATCACCATACGCATCCGCACAAGCACGAAAACACCAAGGCGGTAGTAAACCGGCTTGCAAGGGCTATCGGTCATCTTGAATCAGTCAAGCGGATGGTCGAGGACGGCAGGGACTGTACGGAGGTGCTCATCCAGCTTGCGGCCGTGCGCTCGGCACTCAACAGCACTGCCAAGGTGATATTAAAAGACCACCTTGAGCACTGCATAACGGATGCAGTCGAGACCGGCGACGCCGAGGTCATTTCAGACCTCAACACGGCGATAGACAAATTCATAAACTAAAAAAATCGCAGAGCCAAGGCTCTGCGATTTTTATATTCCCTTACTGGTTGTTGGTGTTGAAGATCTTGAAGATGCTGTCGAAGGGGTCTTCCTCGGTCTTGGGTGCTGCGGCGGGTTCTTCCTTCTTCTCGGCGGCCTTCTCGGTCGCTGCGGTGTACAGTCCCTGCTGCTTTTCAAATGCAACAGGCTCGATGGGCTTGCCTGCCGACTGTGCGGGTGCTGCCTGCTTGTTTGCGGGAGCTTCCTCGAAGCCGGTTGCGATAACGGTGACACGGATCTCATCCTGCATGGACTCGTCAAAGGTTGCACCGAAAATGATGTTTGCATCGGGGTGAGCAGCCTCCTGAACAAGGTTTGCGGCTGCCTCGACATCCTCAAGACCCATATCCTCGGAACCGGTGATGTTGATAAGCACGCCGTGTGCGCCGTTTATCGAGGTCTCCATAAGCGGGCTTGCAACTGCCATGCGGGCAGCGTCCTCAGCCTTGCCCTTGCCTGCGGCACGGCCGACACCCATGTGGGCAAAGCCTGCGTTCTTCATGATGCAGGTGACATCGGCGAAGTCGAGGTTTATAAAACCGGTGTTCTTAATAAGGTCGGAAATGCTGGTGACTGCCTGACGGAGAACATCGTCGGCGATCTCAAACGCATTTGCGAGTGTGACCTTCTGATCGGTTGCGTACTTCAGGCGGTCATTGGGGATGATAAGCAGAGAGTCGACCTTGCCGAGCAGCTCCTTGATGCCGGCATTTGCCTGATCCATGCGGCGCTTACCCTCAAACTTGAAGGGCTTTGTTACGACGCCGACGGTCAGCACACCTGCTTCACGGGCTATATCAGCAACGGTGGGAGCTGCGCCGGTGCCGGTGCCGCCG
>DQDL01000121.1:1867-4551 GCA_003533405.1 Clostridiales bacterium
GGTGCCGGTGCCGCCGCCCATGCCTGCGGTGATAAAGACCATGTCGGAGTCCTCAAGGGACTTTGCGATATTATTGCGGCTTTCCTCGGCGCTGCGCTTGCCGACCTCGGGGTCGGAGCCTGCACCCTGACCGTGGGTGAGCTTTTCGCCGATCTGTATCTTCTGGTCGGCATTGGACACTGCAAGTGCCTGCTTGTCCGTATTGACGGAGATAAACTCAACGCCCTGTGTTCCGGACTTGACCATTCTGTTGACTACATTGTTGCCGGCACCGCCGACACCGACTACTTTTATTGTTACGACATTTTCAGGGCCTGCTTCGGCTTTGAAATCCATGATTATTCCTCCAATTATGTTTCTGAAACGAGAGCATCGCTTTTGCGACTTGGTTTATTCTATAACTTTTTTCTTCCAAGGTCAATAGATTTTCACTAAGTTATGTAAACAAAGTTTTTAACTTAGTGTTAATTCGGCCTAAATGTGACCTTATTTGAGTCGGAAAGCTCCAAGGTACCGGCATCATCGGCCTTAAGCTGCGACACCGCAGACAGCAGCTTGCCGAATTTATATTCGGTGTTATTGTTCTCGCCGAGCTTAACGACAAACCTGTCATCATACTCAAAGCTTGCGTCCTTAACATCGGTCACATTGATATTTGCGACCTTGTCCACCAGCGAGCGTGCCTGTACCTGATAGAGGATATCAAGCAGATAGTCAAGCTTCGGCTTATCGTCCTCGGAAACGCTTATCTGTTCGCCGACCTGCGCTCCGCTTACGCTAAGTCCCTTTATCTGCGGCAGAAGCTCGGCATCCTTGTCGCTAAGCTTACTCAGAAACTTGCCGGTGCTGCTGACGCTCCACAGCTCGTCCCCCGAGCTTATGCAGGCGACAGCCTTGCTCTCCTCAACGGTGATGGTGACGCAGTTGGGAAGGCTTCGTGTTATCTTGACCGAATCTATATACGGCAGCTTTACAACTACACGGCTTCCGGCGCCGATCCTGTTTATGAAAAACAGGTTATCGCCGGTGTGTATACCGGAAGCCGAGATTATTTGCTCCTTGGAATATTTGCTGTTGCCGCTGACTTCTATCTTCTCGACCTTGAAAAACACGCTCATCGTGAATATTATTGCCACAATGATAAGAAAAAATGTCAAGGGTCTGTAAAGCGTGCGGCGAGGCGATCTGCTCTCCCTGCGATCAGACGGATTGCTGTAATAGTCATTCGTATTCGACATCAAATTATATCTCCATAAACACATCTGCGCCCAATGAACGCAGCTTATTATCGAAGTTTTCGTAGCCGCGGGCGATATGCCCTGCGTCAATGACGCTCGTGCTGCCATCGGCAGAAAGTCCTGCTATCACCATAGCGGCTCCGCCTCTTAAGTCGGTCGCCGTGACGGTTGCACCGGTGAGACTTCGCACGCCCCAAACGGTCGCTTCCCTGCCGTCAACGGCAATATCTGCGCCGAAGCGCATGAGCTGTGCTGCGTGGCAAAATCGGCTGTCGAAAATATTCTCGGTAAACCTCGACATGCCGTGAGCCTTTAATAACGCCGCCATTAAAATGGGCTGAGCATCAGTCGGGAAGCCCGGGTAAGGTTCGGTGACGACTCTGCTGACGGCATGCAGGCAGCCGTCCGAGCGCAGTCTGACGCTGCGTTTGGAGCTTATTATATCACAGCCTGCTTGGTTTAGGAAGTGCTGTAAGCGTAAAAATTGCCTCGAATCAACACCTCTAAGCTCGATATCGCCGCCCGCCGCCGCACAGGCACACAAAAATGTCGATGCCGCTATCCTGTCTGGTATGACCCTGTGACCAACATGGCGCTCAGGCGCAAAGCCCGAAACGGTTATCGTGTTTGTACCTGCACCGTCTATGTAGGCACCGAGCTTGCGCAGATACTCCTGCAGATCGACAATCTCCGGCTCCTTGGCAGCGCCTGTTATGACGGTCACGCCATCGGCGCCGCAGGCGGCTATCATCGCATTTTCCGTTGCGCCGACACTGGGAAACGGAAGCTCTATCCTGCCGCCGATGAGCTTTTCGGCTCGGCAGATTATCTCGCAGCCGCTTTCTTCGACACTTGCACCGAGAGCCTTCATTGCACTTATGTGCAGGTCTATCGGTCTTGCGCCGAGCTTGCAGCCGCCGGGGGCAGTCAAATGCACCTCACCGCATCGAGCCAAAAGTGCGCCCATGAACAGCACCGACGAGCGCATGCACTCCATCATGCCCTGCGGTATGGTGCAGAAGCTCAAATTGCGTGAATCTATGTAGACATCGTTGTTTTGCTGCTCGGCCGTGCAGCCGAGCTGGCGCAGGATGCGCAGCGTTGAGGAAACATCGCTCAGCTGCGGGACATTCAAAAGCTCGGTTTCACAGGGAGAAATGACCGAGGCCGCCAAAATGGGCAGCACGGCATTTTTTGAGCCCTGAACGAAGCACGCACCGTCTAAGCGGTTTCCGCCGTTTATATGCCATATAGCCATAAAATAACCTCGCAGAAAAGAATTTTATCGGCTCATTCTATGCTGCGAGGTAATTATGTGTTATTTTACCCTCGGTTGACAAGGGGATGCACGGTTTTGGCAGGCTGATTTCCGCTCATGCTTCGCTAAATCCCTAGCCCATATATCTCCATTATGCCCGTCGGGCTTTATCTTTGCCTGAACGAAAA
>DQDL01000121.1:4762-5393 GCA_003533405.1 Clostridiales bacterium
TCGCACCTGACAGCAGTCAACCGTGTAATATAACTATGATTTTCTATTAAAGATGCTGAAATAGTCGCTGTCAGGCGTACATCCCCTCGTCAATCGAGGGTATCGTTTTTTTGGCACAGGGAAAGCACCTGCTCGGTTATCATGTCCGTTGCCTCGGGTCTTGCAAGCTTCGCCATAGCCTGCGACATTTTTTCAAGCTCATCCTTTGAGGATAAAATGCGCTTTACCTCATTCAAAAGTGCACCCGCATCAAGGCTTTCCTCCTCGAATATCAGCGCTCCGCCTGCGTCCTCGACGACCTTGGCGTTTTTGAACTGATGGTTATTAGTCACATACGGAGACGGCACGAATATCGTGGGCTTGTGCATATATGTAAGCTCGGACACGGTCGACGCTCCGGCACGGCACAGCACGAGGTCTGCCGCCGCCATTACACGGGGCATATCGTAGATATACTCCCGCACATCCATGCCGTTTTTCTCGTAATCCGGAACGGTCTCCTGAAGTGCAGTGACCATTTCGGCGTAGCCTTCGCTGCCTGCCGAGTGGATGAGCCTAAAGCCCGGGTTCTTGCCCGCAAGCTTTATGAATTTACACATGGCGGCGTTCATGTTCGCTGCGCCCAGCGAGC
>DQDL01000122.1 GCA_003533405.1 Clostridiales bacterium
ACGACAAGCGGCTTATCCGCCGATATGCCGAGCTCGGCTTTGGCTTTGCTCTTTGAATATGCGGCAAACTCGCCCCTTACGGGTGTGCCGGTGACAACGCATTTTTCTGAGTGCTTGTAATAACGCTTGCTTTCTGCAAAGCCGAGCATTATCTTATCGACTATCTTTGAAAGCATCTTTGTCGTAAGCCCCGGAACGGCGTTGCTCTCATGTACGGCGGTGGGTATGCCGAGGCGGGAGGCCGAGCGTAAAACCGGATAGCAGACATAGCCGCCGGTTCCGATGACGATATCTGGCTTAAACTTTTTGATTATTCTTCTTGCCTGTATAGTTGATTTTACGGCAAAATACAGTGCCTTTATATTATGAGCCAAGCCACCGAGCGTCTTTTCACGGCTGATATTGCAGACCCTGACGGTCTTAATATCATATCCGCTTTTCGGCACGAGCACCGTCTCCATCTGGCGGACGCAGCCGACGAAAAGTATCTCGCAGTCGGGCATCAGCTCCCGCAATCTGCCTGCTACGGCTATGGCCGGATTGATGTGACCGGCCGTGCCTCCGCACGCAAACATAAATCTCATATCTAAGCTTCCTTTCTACCCTGCCCGTTTGGCAGGTATATCCCTTGACATGCTTAGGATTATTCCCATCTGTGCCATTTGAATAAGAAGCGCCGTTCCGCCGTAGCTGAAAAACGGAAGCGAAATTCCCGTGCAGGGCACAAGGTTCGTTACCACCGCAACATTCAAAATTACCTGTATCGCAAGCAGGGTCGTTATGCCGGCTCCCACAAGGAAGCCGTATCTGTCGGCAGCATGCACCGCAAGCCAGTAGCCACGAATGATAAGCAGTGCAAACAGGGTAAGTATCAAAACCGCTCCTATAAAGCCGAGCTCCTCACACACGACGGAAAAAATGAAATCGTTGTGCTCCTCTGGCAGGTACAGATATTTTTGTCTGCTCTGACCGAGACCGAGGCCGGTAAGCCCGCCAGAGCCTATGGTATAGAGCGACTGCACTATCTGATAGCCCTCATCAGAGGTCGACGAAAACGGATCAAGCCATGTGGTTATGCGGCTGGACGCATATGGAAACATTGTAAGCAGTACCGCAATACCGCCGCCTGCCGCAACCGCTGCGGCAACAAACCAGATAAGCCGAGCGCCGCCTAAGAATATCATCACGCCGCCGATGGCAACTATGATTATCGATGCGGAAAAGTGCGGCTCTAAAACGAGCAGTCCCACTATCACGAGCAGGATAGCGACAAACGGCAGTATGCCGTATTTAAAGGTCTTCATCCTGCCACGGTTTTTGCAGATAATGACCGCAAACGACAGTATAACGCCGATCTTCGCTATTTCCGACGGCTGAAGCGTCAGCGAGCCTATGCCTATCCAGCGCTTTGCGCCGTTTGCGTTCGTGCCGATTATCGGAACCAACATCAAAAGGATGACAGCCACTATAAGCAGCGGTATTGAAAACCGTTTGTAAAAGCCCATGGGCAGGCGGGACGCAAATATCATTGCAGCCGTGCCTAAGGCCGCAAATAAAAGCTGACGGATAAAGTAGTAGGTCGGTTTGCCGCCGGTGATGTTGCCCGGGTCGTAGTATGCTCGGGCAAAGCTTGCAGACAGCACCATTGTAACTCCGATGGTCAGCAAAAGCATCACGAGAACGAAAAAGGGTATATCCATCCCCTTTCGCTTCGTTTTATCTTTCGTTTCCCTTTGTTCGAGCCTGGTACTGCCGTACTGCATACCGATCTCCTCCGAATATCAGAACTGGA
Source organism: Clostridiales bacterium (assembly GCA_003533405.1). Lineage (GTDB taxonomy): Bacteria > Bacillota > Clostridia > Oscillospirales > Oscillospiraceae > F23-B02. The sequence goes on from DQDL01000122.1 coordinate 1,793, forward strand.
AACGATTATAAACTCCTACGAATGAAATTATTGCAAAAACAAGGGATGTGCAGGTAAATAACCAGAAAAGCTCTTTCTCTTTCCACTTTTTGCCCGTCCAGCCTCCCATTTCGAGGTGGTGGTGGAACGGTGCCATTTTGAACACACGCTTGCCGTGGGTGAGCTTGAAGTAGGTTACCTGTATGATATCGGACAGTGTCTCCCAAATGAACACGATGCCGAGGGTTATAAGAATAAGCGGCATATCATATGCAAACGCAAGTGCCGCCATAGCACCGCCTAAAAACAGCGAGCCGGTGTCGCCCATGAACACCTTGGCAGGGTTAAAGTTGAAAACCAAGAATCCAAGCAGGCCGCCGAGCATAGCCGAGGAGAAAATGCCGAGCGACAGATAGCGCTCCCCCCAGAGGAAAGCAACAACTGTATAGAAAAAGAATACGGGTATAGATGTTCCGCTTGCAAGGCCGTCCACGCCGTCGGTGATGTTGACGGCATTGACCGTACCGACGATTATAAATGCGGCAAGGATGAAGTATACCGCATTGGGGATGGGCACCTCAACATTCCAAAACGGGATGTAAAGATGCGTCGACAGGTAGCCGAGCTTGCGCATGAGCAGCACGAAAACGAGCGCCGCAACGAGCTGCAAAAGGAATTTTGCCTTTGCGCTCAGACCGAGGTTCTGCTTTTTGCGCAGCTTCTCCCAGTCATCTAAAAAGCCTATCGCACCGAACACAAGTGCAAACAGCAGGATGAATACATGTGCATAGTCACCGTTACGCATGGAGCTGAAGCCCACGGTAAGGCAAACGACCGCAGCGGCAAAGATAAAGATAAATCCGCCCATGGTAGGCGTGCCGGTCTTTGCCATGTGCCACGAAGGGCCAATTTCCTTGATCTCCTGTCCGGCCTTCATTTTTCTCAGCCAAGGAATATAAAATCTACCGACTATTAGTGCGATTATAAATGCGAGAACAAACGCAAGCGAAAGCTTCAATGTCATCTGTTTTTCCTCTTCTCTATATGTTCTGCAACGATCTCTCTTTCGTCCATGTGGTGCTTTTCGTGGCCGACGACCTGATAATCCTCATGGCCCTTGCCGGCAAGCAATATTACATCATCGGGCATATGGTTGTCAATCGCCCATTTTATCGCCTCAACTCTGTCACATATAACTTTATACCTATTTTTCCTGCCTTTTATGCCCGCAACTATCTCATTTATGATCTCCTGCGGATCCTCGGTTCGGGGGTTATCGCTCGTCACGATGACAAAATCGGCGTTATCGGCGGCTATTGCTCCCATGATGGGGCGCTTTGTTCTGTCACGGTCGCCGCCGCAGCCAAAGAGGGCAACAAGTCTCCCCTTTTCTCCGGTTCGCAGTGCCTTGAGTGCGTTTTCAAGAGCATCCGGCGTGTGGGCATAGTCTATGACTATGGTGTAGTCTCCGTCCGTGGGGACGACCTCCATTCTGCCCTTTACGCCCTTTGCGCTGCCCATAGCATCGGTGCAGTCGTCAAGGCTTATGCCAAGCGCAAGGCCGACGGCGATAACGCCCAAGGCGTTGTAAACAGAGAATTTACCGGGGATGGCTAACTTTACATGCGAAACCGCATTTTCCGTCACGGCACAGAATTTAACTCCGGATGCAGAAAGGCGTACATCCTTTGCAACGAGTGTTGCGGAATTGTTCTCGGCAGAATAGGTCACAAGCTTACAGCTTGCGTGCTCCAGCATGATATCATGCCACTTGTCATCGACATTGATGCAGCCGGTATCGCACATGGTAAACAGCATAGCCTTTGCCTTGGCGTACTCATCCATCGTATGGTGGAAGTCAAGGTGATCCTGTGTGAGGTTCGTGAACGCACCGACGGCAAAGTGTATGCCCGCAACACGGTGCAAAACGAGCGAATGCGAGGATACCTCCATGACGACATGGGTACAGCCTGCGTCTGCCATCTCACGGAAAAGCTGCTGGAGCTCGTAGCTCTCCGGCGTTGTACGCTCGGTGTGGATAAACTCATCGCCTATCATATTGCCGTTCGTGCCGACAAGGCCGACCTTTGCATCGAGCTTCGCTTCAAGCAGGTGCTTTAAAAGATAGGTCGTCGTGGTCTTACCGTTCGTGCCGGTTATGCCGATGACGGTCATCTCCGAGGCGGGGTCGCCGAAATAGTTGCGGCTTAATATCGCAAGCGCATATCGGCAGTCGGCAACCATAACATAGGGAATGTCAATTTGCGGCTTTTTTTCGCAGATGACAACCGCTGCGCCCTTTTGCGCTGCCGCCGGGATGTATGCATAGCCGTCAGTCTCAAAGCCGGTTATCGCAACGAAAGCATCACCCTGCTTTGTCTTGCGTGAGTCGTAGCTGATGCCGCTTATCTCGGCATCTGACGATGCCGCAAGCTCAATGACCTCAATGTCCTTTAACAGTTCCTTAAGCTTCATATTATATCCTCTGTTTCAGTATCTTCCGAGTATCGAGTCATCGCTCGAAACAAATGTAACTTCCACTATCGTGCCGTGCTTGACGGATGCTCCCTTTTTCACGGACTGCGACGAGATGCGCTGTGTCTCGGGGTTAGTTATCGCCGAGCTTGTTTTTATAAACAGGCCGTAGCCGCTCAGGGTCTCCTTGGCCTCGTTATAGCTCATGTTCGTGATATCCGGCATGGTCTCGGTCGCCGTCGAGGGCTGGGCATCGGCATAGATTATGACCGTGCTGCCGTCAGCTATGACGGAGCTTGCCGCCGGAAGCTGGGCGGTTATGCTGTTGCCGCTGCCGAATTTTCTGACCGCAAAGCCGGTGTCCTTGAGCTTCGTTTCGGCATCATCCACGCTCAGCCCCGTGACATCGGGCACTGCTTTGTCGATCTTCTTAAGCTCATCGGTATCATACTGCGGCTCTATACCCATGTACGGCAGGATATCGGCAAACATCTTGCCCACGGTTGGCGCCGCCATCTGACCGCCGCTTATATATATGCCGGACTCATTGCTCGGCGAATCAAGCATGACGAGTACCGCTATCTGCGGATCGTCGGCAGGTGCAAAGCCTATAAACGAGACGATGTAATCCTTTTTGCCTGTCTGCGCCTCAAGGCTGACCTTTTCGGATGTTCCGGTCTTGCCGCCGATGCGATAGCCCGGGACGGCCGCATTTCTGCCCGTACCCTCTTTATTATCGCCGACAACCTGCTCGAGAATGCCGCAGACGGTCTTGCTCGTTTCCTCGCTTATGACACGCCTTACGACCGTCGGCTTTCGATTATACACCGCATTGCCGTCTTCGTCCAGTAAACTTTCTACGACATACGGCTGCATTAGGTTGCCGCCGTTGACGCAGGCGCTGACTGCGGTTATGAGCTGCAATGGGGTTATCGTAAAGGTTTGGCCGAACGATGCCGCCGCAAGCTGAGATTTATTCTTCTCGCTGCAAAAGACATCCTTGCTCCACCAAATGCTGCCGCTCTCGCCCCCGAGGTCGATACCGGTCTTGGCGGTGAGCTGCTCGGAGCTGTCGTCCGTGAGATTCAAAAAGCCGAAGGCGTCGCAGTATTTATAAAACTTTTCCGCTCCGACACGCATGCCGATATTGACAAATGCGACATTGCACGAATGCTGCACCGCCTGCGTGAGCGTTTGGCCGCCGTGGCCGGTGGTTTTCCAGCAGCGCACGGGCGATGTTCTGCCCTGCACCTGAACGCTGCCGCCGCAGCCGAAACTGTCGTTAAGACTAACTGCGCCCTCTTCGAGCGCCATGGAAAGGGTGATTATCTTGAATGTCGAGCCGGGCTCGTAGGTGTCCGACAGTGTCTTGTTGCGCCATTGCAGACGCTGTGCATCGGCGAGGAGCTGATTTTTCTCCTCCTCGGTGGAGGCTTTGTCTATCACGCTTTTCGCCTCGTCGCTGACATCGAGGAAATTGTTGAGATCATACCCGCCAAGAGATGCCATGGCAAGTATCTTGCCGGTTTTGACATCCATGACGATTGCGCCCGCACCGTTTTTTATATCGTAATCCTTGACGGCTTGCTTGAGGTTCTTCTCGACATAGTGCTGAATGCTCATGTCGATGGTCGTCACGACATCACAGCCGTTTTTGGCTCCGTAATAGCCCTCGAATTGGTTAAACAGCAGGTCGGTTCCGTATGCATTGGTCGCACGCATATACTTGCCGTCCGTACCGCACAGAGCGGAGTTATACTGAGCCTCAACTCCATCAAGGCCGATGTTATCCGTGCCGACAAAGCCTATCACATGGCAGGCGAGCGACGAGTACGGGTAATAGCGCTTTGTGTCGCTTTCAAGGCGCACACCCTTGAGATTATTGTCCTTTTTAAACTGCCGCACCTTGTCGGCAAGCTCGGGCTCCAACTTTTTTGCAACGGTCACATACCATGAGCCGGTTTTTTCAGTCTTTTTGAGGACGCTCTCATAGTCAAGCTCCAGTATCTCGGCGAGGTTTTTTGCGATGAACTGCGGATCCTCGCCGTACATTTTTATCTCCGCCGGGCTGAGGTACACATTCTCGACATTGGCGCTCATCGCCAAAACATTCATATTCCTGTCGTATATCGTACCTCGGGATGCGGACGCTCCGGTCTCACGAAGCTGCTGGCTGATAGCAAGCTCCTCGTATTTCTCGTGATCTCTTATCTGGAGTATATACAGCCTTGCGGCAAGCGCCAAAAATGCAAGTATGCCGCACACTGCCATCAGGAAAAGTGTGCGGCGAAGCATCGTTCTGTTCGGACTGCGGCTAAGATCATCGGTTTTCTGCAATTTTTGCATGATTGCTCCTTTGCGTCGTGGTTTGTCTACAGACATACTATACCGGCACGCCAAAAAATATGCTTATCTTATCCGCTCGATCACTATTGCCTTGTCCTGAGTATCTGTGTCTATTTTTTCTGTCCGGCTCTCGCCGGCACGCTGCATGCCAAGAATGTTTTTTGCGTAGTCCTCAATTTCGTCAATATCTATCTTCATTTCGTATTCTATTCTGAGTCTGCGGTTTTTCTCCTCTATTCGGCTCAGTTCCTTCTTGGCCGCCGTTATCTTATCGCTTTGCTCTGCAAGCTCTATCCGAACAAACAGCCCTTTCACCATAAGCCCCGCCGCCGCAAGCGACATGACGACGACAAGGCAGGCTGCGATAAGGCCTCTCATGCTCTTTCGCCGCTTACGCTTAACGGGCGATTTGCTGCTTATTTTGCTGTATTCGTACTGATATTCGGATATTGCGCTTGCTTTTGCCATAAATGAGCCTACACTCTCTCCGCAACACGAAGCTTTGCACTTCTTGCTCTCGGGTTATTTTTCAGCTCATCCTCACTCGGTAAAACGGGTTTTCTATGTACGCTTTTCAGGGTCTTCACAAAGCCGCAGACGCATATCGGAGCTTCCCTCGGGCAGGTGCAGCCGTTTTCACGGGCTGCTATCGAGGTTTTGACTATCCTGTCTTCGAGTGAATGGAAACTAATTACACATAGTCTGCCGCCAGTTTTTAATTTATCGGGTGCGGTGCGCATCATCTGCTCGACAGCTCCGAGCTCGTCGTTGACGGCAATTCTTATCGCCTGAAAGCTGCGCTTTGCCGGATGCTGCTTTTCTCTGAGCGCCGCAGCGGGCATTGCGGATTTGATGATATCCACAAGCTCCAGCGTCGTTTCAATAGGCTTGTCTGCCCTGCGTTCGACTATTCGGGATGCAATGCGTCGGGCAAATCGCTCCTCGCCGTAGTCACGCAGGATGCGCACAAGCTCGTCCTCCGGCCATTCGTTCACGACATTCCACGCCGTCAATGCGCTTGTATTATCCATGCGCATATCAAGCGGTGCATCGTTCATATATGAAAAGCCTCGCTCGGATTCATCCAATTGCGGTGAGGACACGCCGAGATCAAACAGCATGCCGTCAACTCCGTCGATACCTAGTTCGTCGAGTATCTGCACAACATCACAAAAGTTGCCGTGCACGAGCGTCATTTTATCGGCGTAAGCCGCAAGTCTCTCGCCGGTGCGCTGTATCGCCGTCTCATCACGGTCTATGCCTATAAGTCTGCCGGTCGTGAGCCGCTTTAATATCTGCTCGGAGTGACCGCCGAGACCCAAGGTGCCGTCGACATAAACGCCGTCCGGCTTTATATTTAAATTTTCAATACATTCGTCCAGCAGGACGGATATATGCTTAGGCTTATCCATTTAAAACTCCAGTTCCTCCATTACAGAGGCAATATTTTCCGAGCTTATCTCGGCATCGTGGACGCTCTGCCAGCTTTCCTCATCCCATATCTCGGCATGGTTATTGCAGCCGACGACCGTCACATTCTTTGTAAGTCCGGCATATTCACGCAGGTGCGCCGGAATGAGCGTTCTGCCCTGATTGTCAAGCTCGCACTTTGCCGCATACGCAAACAGCGGACGCATTTTGCGCTGCTTGACATAGCTCATCTCGTTGACCTTATCGGAAAACGCCTTCCAGCTTTCGGCGCTGTAGGCCGAGATGCATTTATCCATCGAGAGGGTTATGTAGAACACATCGCCCAGCTCCTCACGGAGCTTTGCAGGGATAAAGAGCCTGCCCTTTGAGTCGAGAGTATGCTTATATTCGCCTGTCAAGCCCTTCACCTCCAAAATTCGTGGGTTTTCGATGCACTTTGCACCACTTTCCACCACCGTGGTTTAATTATAGAAGCTATTGGCCTAAATTGCAAGCACTTTTTCAGTTAAGTTGACTTAGAGTCTAACACTATCGGTTTTAACGGGCCGATTTCCGCTCATGCTTCGCTAAATCCCTAGCCCATATATGTCCATTAT
>DQDL01000070.1 GCA_003533405.1 Clostridiales bacterium
AAGCCGGCTCACATGCCCGTAAGCGCCGCGCCCGCCCCGGAGGCGCACGATAACGCGCCGCGCGCGGGGATCATCACGCTGCTCTTCGGTCTGCTCGCAGCGCTCATACTGCTGTGGGCGCTCTTCAACATCCACCCCGCCTCAGGCACGCTCTCGAATGCCTCTGGCAGCAGTATTCTCAGCCTGTCCGATAAGCTGGACGTATACGTCAACAACGCCGCAAGCGACGCCCTCGGCGAGCTTGCGTACATAAAGAAGATATACACCCTGCAGGAGAACGACACTGTCTCTCCCGTGCCAAACCCGGCAAACTTCGGCACGACAAATGACCCCGCCGACATCCGCGAGGTCATAAAGAGCGCCGCCGACCTGCTCGACGGTCAGTCCGTCATCTTCGATGAGAACGCAGACTTCGTCCCCGGCGAACCGATCCGGTACTACCTTGATGACACCATACTCGTCATCACATGGAAGGAATACATCAATCAGCGCTGCTGCACCTGCGCTGAGGTCAAGGTCGCGCATGGCTCTCAGCTGCGGCGCAAACTTGCCGAGGACAGCTACAGCTCCAGCGTCCAGCTCTACGCCTCGGATATGGCAAAGCAGGCGAACGCCGTCGTCGCGATAAACGGCGACTTCTACGCCTTCCGAGATCTCGGCATCACCGTGTACCAGCGTACGCTCTACCGCAACAGCCCCGCCAAGGTCGACTCCTGCTTCTTCACCTCCACTGGCAACATGCTCTTCACCCGCGCGGGCGAACTCACCGGCGAGGGCGAGACGCAGAAATTCATTGAGGATAACGACGTTGTCTTTGCTATCGCCTTCGGCCCCGTGCTCGTTGACAACGGTGAGCTGCAGTACTGCGAGCGCTACCCCATCGGTGAGGTAGACACCGAGTATTCCCGTTCCTGCATCGGTATGTCCGACGAGCTGCACTACTTCCTCATGACCATCAATCACACGACCGACGCGCGTCCCCGCGCGACCATCAACGAGCTTGCGCGCTTTGTCTATTCCAAGGGTGTGCAGAAGGCCTATAACCTTGACGGCGGCCAGACCTCAGAGATCATAATGAACGGCGAACCGATAAACCACATCGACTTCGGCTTCGAGCGCACCGTCAGCGACATCATCTATTTTGCCACCGCGATCCCGAATGAGGAGGCGAGCAAATGAATCCCATCGCCATATACAGCGGCTCCACAGTCCTCTATTGGAGCTCGGTAATAATAGTTTTCGGTCTGCTCGCATGCCTCATGCTGTCGCTGTCCCTGCAGCGCGTGAACGGCGGCAGCAGCACCGCGATGCTTCTCTTCTTTCCGCTTGCAATTATCCTCTCCGTGCCTATCTGCCGCGTGATACACTGGTACTGCCACTTTGAGCAGTATAACGGCATCTGGGGCGCGCTGACGGATTACTCCACCGGCAGCTACTGCCTGCCCGGCGCGCTGCTCGGCGTGTGGCTTGCCGCGCTTATTGTGAAGAAGCTTGGCTTTGAGCGCAGCATTGCCCGTCTGCTGGACGCTTTCGCCCCGGGGGCGGCTCTCGCGGTCGCATTCATCCGCCTGAGCGCGCTCTTCAACAGCTCCTGCCGCAGCAAGATTGCCGTAACGACGCCCGCGCTCCAGCACCTGCCCATCGCTTCCGGCGTCACGAATTCCACAGGCGCCGTTGAATACCGCTTCGCGACCTTCTTTGTGGAGTTTCTGCTTATGCTCATCGCGGCGGCAGTCCTGCTTGAGTTCTTCTATCGCTGCCGCAAATGTCCGATGAAGCGCGGCAGCAGCGACGGGAACACCGCAAGGTACTTCCTGCTGCTTTACAGCGCGATAGAGCTGCTGCTGGACAGCACCCGCAACGACTCTAGCTTTATGAAGTTCAACGGCTTTGTCAGTATCGTGCAGATGATCTGCGCGATATGCATCGGCGCACTGCTCATTTATTACAGCCGCCGGAGCGTAAAGGCCAACGGCCTCGGCGCAAGGCACTGGGTCATATGGGCGGTGTGGTTCGTCGGTCTTGCCGGGACGGGCGTGTCCGAATACCTCGTCCAGCGGCACGGCAACTGGTACCTCGGCTGCTACGCGGCCATGACGGTATGCTGCGCGCTGATGGCCGTAGCGGTATACCGGATGTACCTGAGCTGCTGCGACGAAGCAGCGATCGGCGTTTTAGAATGACGCCGCAGTTCGGGCTATTCGAGATGGCAAAAGCGCCCGCATGCCAAGGTATGCAGGCGCTTTTCTATACGATGGAGCGCAAGAAATGAGACGGCCGAAGCCGTCTCATTTCTTGCTATTTAAAAATTATCAGTCGGTCACGTAAGGCAGGAGAGCAATCTGACGTGCTCTCTTTATAGCCTCGGTGAGCTCACGCTGGTGCATTGCGCAAACACCGGTAGTGCGGCGCGGCAGGATCTTGCTGCGCTCGGACACGAAGCGGCGGAGCTTTGCGGTGTCCTTGTAATCGATAAAGGTGGCCTTATCAACACAGAACTGGCACACTTTTCTGCGCTTGCGGTTCTTGGGATTGTTCTTATCGAAAGCCAAAGCTGTATCCTCCTATAAATATTTTAGAACGGCAGCTCGCCGTCGTCGTCGCCGAGCTCACTGAAGGCGGAAGCGCCCATACCGGGGCTGACGCTTTCATAGCTGCTCTGATATGCGGGACGGGAGTCGCTGCGCACATCGCCGCCTTCGCGGCGCTTGCTTTCGCCGAAATAAATATTGTCAACAACGACCTCTGCGTTGCGGCGCTTGCCGCCCTCACGGTCGGTCCAATCACGGATCTGCAGGCGGCCGGAAACGACTGCCATGCTGCCCTTGGTGAAATACTTGCTGACAAATTCGGCTGTCTGACGCCATGCGACGCAGTCGATAAAATCGGTCTGCTTCTCACCGCCGTCACGGCCGCCGAAATCACGGTCGACTGCGAGGGTGAAGCTCGTCACAGGGGTCTGGGACTGGGTGTATCTGATCTCGGGATCCCGAGTCAGGCGACCCATAATGGTAATGTGATTAAGCATTGTTCGTCTCCTTACTCTGCACGCAGGGTGATCAGGCGACGCATAATGCCGTCGGTGATACCGAGGATACGATCCAGCTCGGCGGGGAACTCAGCGCCGCTGGTGAACTTCATCAGCACATAGTAACCCTCGGAAATGTAGTCGATTTCGTAAGCGAGCTTGCGCTTACCCATCTCCTCCAGTTCGTCCAGGGTACCATTTGCCTCAACGAGTGCCTTGAACTTCTCGACGATAGCAGCGGTCTGCTCCTCGCTGAAGTTCGGGTTGATGATGTACATTACTTCGTACTTTTCGCTCATTTTTGCCATGGTTTGCACCTCCTTCTGGTCATTTGGCCTCCGCACTCGGCGGAAGCAAGGATACCTGCCGATAGACAGGCTATATTATTATACATTTTTTATTTGGAAAGTCAAGCACTTTTTACGCCTTTACAGTCAGCGTCGCCTCGGCGGTGATGCGGCCTATCTGCTTGCCGCCGTACACGCCGTCAAAATCCCACTTCGCCGAAATTGGCACGGCCACGGTCTCGCCGGCCTCGGCGGGGATGGTGACGGTGGCATCATAGATGAGCGTTTCGTGCTTTTTCGAGTTATCATCGATCCTGATCGGGTCACTCACGAATGTATACTCCTTGCCGTATAGGCGGATAGAGCCGTTGTGCTGACCTGCGTTTATGGCATAGGACACGATGTACACCTCGACATCGAGCGTGAGCTCCTTGCTGTTTGCGGAGGTTATGTGCCAGTCGACACGCATGTTTATATTCGCACCCGTCTGAGAGCTGATGCTGCCGGTCTTATCGAGTGTGCGGGCTTCGGGCTTGGGAGTCGCCGTGGGCTTCGGGGTCGCCGACGGCTTGGGTGTTGCGGTCGGCTCTGGGGTGCTCGTCTCGGCGGGAGTCTTGCTTGGCGACGATGTCTCAACGGCCGCCGAGGGCACGACCTTCGTCGATACGGGCTTAGCATTGTCATTTGCGGTCACGGGTGCGCCGGAGAGTATCTTGCTGCCCGTCGTCCATGCGAGTATCGCCGCAATTATGAGAAGCACCAGCACGAGTGCGATGAAAACATTGGATCTGTGCTTGTCCATATTAAAACCTCCGTGGGCATAATGAAGTAATTATACAATAATAAAACGCAAAAATCTACACCCGATGCTGCGGAAAATGCCCGATATGTTGACAAGTTGCTCGAAAAAAAGCTATAATGTGTTCAGCGAAAATGACTGGTCTGTCAAAGAACTAGGTAAAAACGACTGCGGCAGAGTAAACTCCGATACGCAGCAGGGTGAGTGTGAGGGGGACAAGGTTCCGCCTCAAGTTTGATAAATAGCCATCAAAAACGCCTGTTAAGGCTTTTTGACGAGCATAGCGAGATTTTTCGTGAAGCTCTGCTTCACAAAAAATGTGGCGTTTTATGAGCGAAAGCGAAGGAGGCGGCGGTTTTGGCGGAGCTTGAGACGAAGGAAAATGAATTTAACGGCAAAGCCGAGACTAAGCGCACTTCCCGCCGCCGCAGATCAAGGCACAGAAAGCAACGCCGCCATGTCAGCGGTGTTAAGCTCATCACACTCACGGTATCGGTCATCGTCATGCTTGCGTTTTGCGTAATTATGATATCGCCGCTTCGGGGCTGTGTGATGCAGGATGTCAACATCGGCACATCGACAGCACAAAAGGCGGCGTTTAGCGATGCCGGGGTGAGTGCCGACACGGCGAAAAATACCGAGACCGATCTGATAAAGCTTGATGACGGCATGTGCTATAAGGTCGATTTTACGGCAAACGACATCGATTACAGCTATATTATCTCTGCCGACACCGGCAAGATAGTCGTCAGCCGAAGTCAACCGCACCCAAGTGATAAATAAGCAAAAACGGGACGCATGTCCCGTTTTTTTCGTTATTGCTTTTCCTCGATGAGCGGGAGATATTCCTTGTATTCGGTGTCGTAGGCACAGGAGTAGCCGGCCTTGTGGGCAAAGTGCGAAACGCTCTTGTGCGCCTTGCCGATATCGCACAGCGTGCCTGCACCGGCAACGCAGCCGCCGGGGCATGCCATGCCCTCGAGCAGGTAGCCGTCATATTTGCCGGCCTTGGCCATGAGCAGCAGCTTGCGGCATTCCTCAAGCCCTGCGGCCTTGGCGACCTTGACCTCACGGTCGGGATCCATGGACTTTATCGCATTGACGACCGCCTGCGCAACGCCGCCGGACACGGCGAACATTCTTGCGTCCTTGCCCGACTGCTTTAAGGGCTCCGCTTCGGTCATGGGGATGCACTCCTTGTCGATGCCCTTAGCTGCGCACATGCCCAAGACCTCCTCAAAGGTCAGAACAAAATCGACATCGCTGCGCACGGTTTTGCGGCTGGCTTCGAGCTTCTTTGCATCGCACGGACCCACGAAAACGACCTTGCAGCCCGGGTGCTGCTTTTTGACAAAGCGTGCGGTGAGCACCATGGGGGTCATCGCAACGGAAATGTTCTGCTTGAATTCGGGGAAGAGCTTCTTGACCATGTCGCTCCAGCTCGGGCAGCAGGAGGTGACCATGAACGGATGCTTTGCCGGAACCTCCTCAAGGAAGTCGGCGGCCTCCTCAATGACGCACAGGTCTGCGCCGATAGCGGCCTCATAGACATCGGCAAAGCCGAGACGCTTGAAAATGGCCTTCATCTTCTCGGGAACGGCATCGGGACCGAACTGGCCGACAAATGACGGAGCGAGTACGCAGTAAACGGGGGTCTCGCTCTTTATTGCCATGACGGTCTGGAATATCTGGCTCTTGTCGGATATCGCACCGAAGGGGCAGGCGACAAGGCACTGGCCGCAGGAGGTGCATTTGGCGTAATCTATCTGCGCACGGCCGTGATCGTCAGAGCCTATGCACTTCATACCGCAGGCCTTGGCGCAGGGGCGCTGCTGGTGGATGATGGCATGGAACGAGCAGGTGTGTGCGCATCTGCCGCAGCGGACGCACTTGTCGTTATCGATCTTGGCGTGGCCGTTCACCTTGCTGATAGCGCCTCGGGGGCATATCTCCATGCACGGATGCTCAAGGCAGCCCTGACAGCCGTCGGTGACACGCACGAGGTCGACGGGGCAGCGGTTGCAGGCAAATTTGATGACATTTATAAGAGGCGGCTCATAGTGCTTTTCGGCAACTATGGCATCCTCGATCCCATCGGCGATGGAGTTATACTCGCCGAGCTTTCTCGTCGGCAGACCCATTGCAAGGCGCAGCCTTTCACCGACGACGGCTCTTTCGAGAAACAGGCTGTTTCTGTATGCGCCGATATCGTCCGGGTCGCCGGGACAGATCTTGTATGTCAGCTCCTCAAGCGCTTTGGCGTAGTCGCCGTCCTCATAGTCATAGGCAAGTCGTGCTATCTCGGTAAAAACCGAGTGTCGTATTCTTGTTTTGCCGGTCTCCATTCCTCTCATGCGGGGGCTGCCTCCTGTATGAAAAAATTGCATCGATTAATCGAAATTAATACATATTATATATATCACGGCACTATTGTCAACAGTATAACATTCGGTTTTTTGGGATATTTGATGAAAAAGGCACGCAAAACGAAAGTTTTGCGTGCCTTTATGTGCACTTTGTAGAATTAACTTAATCAATGTACTTTTTGCAGTCATCGAGAACTGCGTCGATATCCTCGGGCTTTTTGGGCTTGCGCTCGGGGGCTTGGATGGTCGGCTCGGGCTTTTCCTCCGTTTCGCCGGGCTCTATGACCTGCGCCTTTTCCGGCTCGGGCTTTTCCTCGGGTGCGGCCTCGGCCTCGGCGGGCTTGCGCATGTTGCTTATCATCATCCAAAGCTCCGTTAACAGCATACCGGCGCTGCCGAGATATATCATCTGCAAGCCGATATAGCGGCTGTCGGCAAGGGTGGTAAAGCACATGAACGCAGCGAGCATGGTAAGAAACATCGCCTTGTACGGCTCCGCTCTGTCAAACGCAAAGCCGGCACTGAACAAAAATGCAAGCATGCACAGGCAGCAGGTGATTATCTCTATCCAGAACGACCAAATGACGGGGTTCGAGGAATTTGCCTTGTAGCACAGCAGGAGCATGGCGGTGAACATCGCAATGGGAATGCACATGAAAACACCGATGATGTTCGGGGCGTAGCGCCTGCGGCGGCTGCTGCAAATGATGGGAAAGGTCAGCGCCGAGATGGCAGCTAACCCTGCGATGAGCCTGTAAACGGCGGCATACTGCCCACCGGCGCAGTTTACGAGTGTCACAACACTGCCGACGAGCGTCACGACGGCAATGACCATGTATGCCAGCGGGTAGAGGATGCTCGTGCCGTTAAACAGGCCGAAAATGTCCTTCGGAGGCTCAAGCTCCTGATTTTTTAGCTTTTTTACGAGGAAAAAGAACAGCACGGCGGCCGCCAAGATGCTCAGCGGAACTATATAATTAAGTGCGCTGGGGTTTAACAGCCCCGTTTCCGCATCGAAGCACGACTGATTTTGCAGCCAGCGGAAGAAGGTGCCGAATGCTCCGGCGGCGCAGACATAGCAGGAATTTATCAAAGCGTTCTTTCGCATATTACCAATCCAATCAGAATAATCTTTTATGGAATTATATTATACTTGTTTGGCTCAACAGTCAACCGAAAAAGATGTGAAAGGAACGCTTATGATGAAAAGATTGCTGTTGTCGTCGATGTTCTTGACCTGCGTAACGCTGGCCGTGGTCATCATGACCGCCCGTGCGCCGGTGACCCCGCAGCCGGTGGAGACCCCGCCCGCCGTCACGGCAAAAACGCTCGATGCCGACGAAAAACGGTACATCACCGTCCTGTGCGGGGACGAGCCTGTTAAAATGACGGTGCGGCACTATCTTGTCGGCGTTGTTGCAGCGGAAATGCCCGTTTCCTTTGAGCCGGAGGCACTCAAGGCGCAGGCTGTTGCCGCACGCAGCTATCTCCAGCGATTTCTCGCCGAGCCCAAGCACGATGACGCCGATATCTGCGCCAAAAGCGACTGCTGTCAGGCGTATCTGAGCATAGCAAAGCTCAGGGAGAAGTGGGGAGACAGCTTTGATACATATATAGAGAAGGTGCGCTCGGCTGTTGCCGCCACCGACGGAGAGTACCTGAGCTACGGCGGCAAGGCGGCGCTCACGGCATTCCACTCGTCGTCGGCCGGAGTGACCGAGGAAAGCGGCGCAATCTGGAGCGAGCTTCCGTATCTAAAGTCCGTCGACTCGCCCGAGACCGCCGACAGCGTGCCCAACTATGTGAGCACCCTCACACTTGCCGACATTGATTTTCGTGATACCATACTCTATCTCAAGCCCGAGGCGGACATGACCGGCGAGGCGGGCGCTTGGGTGAGCAAGATAGAGCGCAACTCATCGGGCAGAGTGCAGTCTGCCACCATCGGCAAGGTGAAGTTCACGGGAGCGGAGCTGCGCAAGCTGTTCTCCCTGCGCTCGACTGCGTTTGAGCTAAAGCACGCAGACGGGCAGTTTACCTTCACCGTCACCGGCTACGGCCACGGCGTCGGCATGAGCCAGTACGGCGCAAACACCATGGCAAAGTCGGGGTCGAGCTATAAAGAAATACTCGAACATTACTACCCGGGAACGACGCTGTCGTAAAGTTTAAACTTAAGTTAAACAAATTCTTGACAAACAGCCCTCCTTGCATTATTCTCATAAATGAGAATGGTTCAAAGGGGGCTTTTTGCGTGAATGCGAAAACCGTGATGAACCCTGCAAGACTGCGCATCCTTGAATATTTCATCCTGCACGAGAGCGCCACCGTCGCCGAAATGCGCCGTGAGCTTTCCGATATCCCGCAGGCGAGCCTTTACCGGCACATGTCGGCACTTGTCGACGACGGCTGGCTCGTCATCGAGTCAGAGGAGAAAAAGCGTGGTGCGACCGAGCGGCGCTACAGGCTGAAGCCGAGCGTCGGCGAGGGCGGCAAGGCCGATTACATGCAGGTGTTCGATGTGCTCATGTCGCTCATGACGACATTTAAGCGCTACTTTGCCAAGCCCGACTGCGACCCCGTGCGGGATATGCTCTCCGTCGGTACGGCGGCATTTTTGCTGACCGATGAGGAGTATACCGAGCTTATGACGGCAATGTCCGGACTTGTGGTCAAAAACATCGGCAATGCGCCCGCCGAGGGCAGAAAGCAGCGCAGACTGACCGTAATTTCATCCCCATGTGAAGAGGAGGAGCAATAGATGCTTAAAATCAAACATTTCAGCAAGGTGTATGACGGCAAGCCCGCCGTCGATGATCTGAGTCTTGAGGTGGCTGCCGGCGATATCTACGCCTTCATCGGCCACAACGGTGCAGGCAAAACAACGACCATCAAGGCCTGCTGCGGCATCCTGCAATTCGAGCAGGGCGACATTTTCATAAACGGCCTGTCCGTTAAGGAAAAGCCCATCGAGTGCAAGCAGCAGATAGCATATATCCCCGATAACCCCGAGCTGTACGAGTACCTTTCCGGCATAAAGTATCTGAACTTCGTCGCCGATATCTACGGCGTGGGCAAAAAAGAGCGCTCCGAGCGCATTGCAAAATACGCAGACTTATTCGGCCTTACAGAGGATCTTGCCCAGCCCGTGAGCGCCTACTCCCACGGCATGAAGCAGAAGCTTGCCATTATCTCGGCATGGCTGCACGACCCGAAGCTCATCATCATGGACGAGCCCTTTGTCGGTCTTGACCCGGTTGCGGCTCACACGCTCAAGACCATGATGCGTGAGCATTGCGACGCTGGCGGTGCGATATTTTTCTCGACCCATGTGCTCGAGGTCGCCGAAAAGCTCTGCGACAAGGTCGCCATCATAAAAAACGGCAGACTCATAACCAGCGGCGACATGGACTCTGTCAAGGGTGACGCATCCCTTGAAGCCGTGTTCCTTGAACTGGAGGGCGAACATGCTTAAGGCTCTTTTGAAGGTAAACGCTGCGGCGTTTGTAAACTGGCTGGCAGGCTCCGGCAAGCGCGGCAATAAGGGCAAGAGCAGCAAGGGCAAGATGATAGTCTACGCCCTTTTGATGCTCTATGCTCTGGGGGTGTTCTGCTGGCTGTTCGGTGAAATTTTCGCCCTGCTCGCTCCGCCGCTTTATAACGCAGGCTGCGGCTGGCTGTATTTTGTGTATGTGTTCATCGTGGCGTTTGCCCTGATGTTCGTTTCCAGCGTTTTTGCGGCAAAAAACAGGCTTTATGAGGCAAAGGACAACGATCTTTTGCTGGCGATGCCCATACCGCCGTCCGTCATCCTCGCAAGCCGCATGGTGCTGCTTCTTGCGATGAATGTCCTGTTCGGCGCGATAGTTGTCGGCCCTGCGATATACCGCTGGTACGAGATAGTGCCGTTTTCGCTCGGCTCGCTTGTCTGCATGATAGTCGAATTTTTCGGTCTGTGTCTGTTCTCGCTTGCGCTGTCGGCGCTGTTCGGCTGGCTTTTGTCTCTCGTGTCGTCCAAGATGCGCAAAAAAGCGCTCGTTGAAACGCTCATGTCCTTCGTGTTCCTCGGTGCATATCTCTACGGCTACAGCCAGCTCAATACCATCGTTGCAAATCTCGTTGCCAACACGACAGATATCGCAGCGTCCGTCGGCGATGTCCTGCCGCTTTATTGGATAGGCGCAGGCGCAGCCGGTGAGCTCGGCTCATTTGCGCTCGGTATGCTCATCATGATAGTGCCCTTTGCGGCGGTGTATGCCGTTTTGGCTCGCACATTTGTCAGGACCGCCACCACCAAGCGGGGCACGGCAAAGATAAAGTACGAGGCCAAGGAGCAGAAGGTGTCCTCCCGCAGCTCGGCGTTGCTCGGCAGGGAGGCATCCCGCTTCTTCTCAAGCTCCACCTGCATCGTCAATAACGGTCTCGGAGTTGTGTTCATTCTCATTGCCGCCGTTTTGATACTCATCTACGGCAGCGATATCCGAGACTTCATGAACTGGGTCATGATACCCACCGACCTTGCCGTGTGCGCAGGCACAGTCGCTGTTGCGATGATGGCTGGGATCATCGTGCCCACGAGCTCCTCGGTCTCGCTCGAGGGCAAGAGCATTTGGATCATCCAGTCCATGCCCGTTGACCCTGCGCAGGTGCTGCTCTCAAAGCTCAAGCTGAGCCTTATCCTTTTCCTGCCACCGGTCGTGCTCTGCATGGCGGCACTGGTCATCGTTTTCGGCACTTCGGCTGCCGTCGCCGTACCGGCACTGCTGCTGTCGGTCGGCATCGTCGTCGTCATGGCGGAGATCGGGCTTATCATAAATGTGAACCACCCGCTTCTTAACTGGACGAGCGAAACGCAGGCGGTCAAGAGCAGCGGCTCAATACTCATCTCCATGGTCATCGATATGGTCATCGTGTTCACCCTCGGCTTCGGCGGCTATCTTTTGCTCGACAACGGAGTGGAGGCCGAAGCGCTCCTCACGGTGACTGCGGTCGTCATGCTGGTCGCCGCAAGGCTCCTTTACGGAGTCATCATCGGTAAGTCATCACGCAAATTTGCTTTCTTGAGCTGAGTCAAAGAATAAAAGTGAAAATTTTAACGGCAGAGGCCAATTGTTCACAGTATGTTCACAATTGGCCTCACCTTTTATGTATAATATGTTAACAGATGCTGTACATCTTAATATGGTATGTCGTAATGAACGATGGCAAACTGCAAAGAAAATTTTTAATAGTTTGTCATTTTTTCTTTACTATTTCGTAACCTTGTGTTAAAATGTCAGATATCAAACAAACTTTGCAATTAAGTAATCTTTTTATACACAATAAATATAAGGGAGGAACAACATGAAAAGAGTATTACTTATGGTTTGCAGCATCTGCCTGGTGCTCGCATGCCTCTTCGGCCTGTTCGCATGCGTTGCAGGCATGAAGGACGCCCTGAACATTCAGGAGTACAAGCAGGAGGATGCAGACCATGCACGAGAGGGCATAGCAGCCGCCCGTGACGGTATCAAGCAGCTCCAGGAAAATGAGGATGTCTACCTCAACGGTGTCGGCACATATGAGGCTGGTCTCATTCAGCTGTCGTCTGGTAAGAGCACCCTCAATGCGGGCTACAAAGAGTACTACGCAGGCAAGAAGACCCTCGAGGACGCCAAGAAGCAGTACGCAGCAGGCGTAAAGACCCTCGAAGCAGGCAAGAAGGAATACGAGGCAGGTAAGAAGAAAATTGCCGAGAATACTCAGGCCTACAACGAAGGCAAGGAAAAGCTTGCAAAGATCGAGCCCCTCATGCCTTATCTCAACCAGTATGTCCAGTTCCGTGACGGCACCATCGCAAAGCTGCCCGGCTTTGACAGCGCTCAGGCATGGTTCGTAAAGACCGTTCGTCCCATCGCAGCCAAGCTCGGCATCACCATTCCCGATGATGTTACCGATTTCCCCGCATTCATGAACAAGATGGTAGCTGACGGCAAGGCTCAGCTCAAGGAATACGAAGACGGCGTTGCAAAGCTCGCCGAGGCAGAGAAGACCATCGCAGCAGGCGAGAAGAAGCTCGCTGAGGCCGAGAAGCAGATCGCAGCAGGCGAGAAGAAGCTTGCCGATGCTGAGAAGCAGCTCAAGGCAGGCGAGAAGAAGCTCAAGGCAGGCAAGAACGAGCTTGCAAACGGCGACAAGAAGCTCAAGGTTTACGAGGGCGGCCAGGAGCAGCTGGCAGCAGGTATGCAGCAGCTTCTTGATGAGATGGTCCCCTGCACCACCCGCAGCGGCAAGCAGACCGTTCCCGGCCTGAAGGAGCTGCTCGGTGACGACTTCAGCATTTGGGTTCTCGACGATAACGGCGAGGTCAAGGTCCAGCGTGGCTGCCAGTTTGTCGATCTGGACAACTGTGCAAAGCTTTGCGATGAGGCAGAGCACTACCTCGAGCTCCAGGAAGCCGACATCAAGAGCGAGCTGTACCCCCGCATCGCAATGAACATCATGATGGCTCTTGCATCCATCATCGGCATTGTCTCCGGCATCGTTGCCATTGTCGGTGCTGTCACCGGCAGCAAGAAGACCGGCTTTGTCGGCGGCATCATCACCGCAGTGCTCGCAGTTGCGGCTAACATCGTCGGCATCATCGTCGGCTACACCGACTTTGTATATCAGACCCGTGAGGTCGTTGACGGCGTTAAGGAGTACACCTACTCCGGCGATCTCCAGCTCTACGCTCTGATCGTTCTGGCTGTCGTTGCAGTCATCTTCACCATCGTTGCAGGTATTGCGCGCAATGCAGCCAAGAAGGCTGAGGCAGAGACCGTTGCACAGGCAAATCAGGCAGCCGCCGCAGGCGCAGCAGCCGCAGTCGCCGAGGCAGCCCCCGCAGCAGCACCTGTCGAGGCGGCTCCCGTTGAGGCAGCTCCCGCAGCCGACGACAAGCTCGCAGAGCTTGAGGCTGAGAATGCAGCTCTCAAGGAAATGGTTGCAAAGTTAGCGGCAGACGCAGCGACCGTTAAGGAGTAATCTCCGTCCGACCCGTGAGCGGATACACAGATCACGCTCCGGCCGAAAAACAATAATCAAGCCCACAGAGCTTCGGCTCTGTGGGCTTTTTTTCAGCCGTGTGGGTAGATGCGCATACAAAAATCTGCTATAATTTTTAGGGAATTTTGAAAATCGTGAAACCAAACCCGATTTTTGTCGGGATATATTATGAAGGCATCCGAGCGCAGACGGGAAAGGAGGTTCGCCTATGCAGGACGATATGATCGTTGACCTATACTGGCAGAGAAATGAGAGCGCTATCAGCGAAACGGAGCGAAAATACGGGCGGTATCTTTTAAAAATCGCCCATAATATCCTCGCCGACCGGGAGGACAGCAGGGAAGCCGTCAACGACACATACCTAAAGGCGTGGAACTCTATGCCGCCGCACAAGCCGAATGTTCTGTCTGCCTATTTGGGAAAGATCACACGACAGCTGTCCATTGATGCGTTCCGCACACGCAGCAGGCAAAAGCGGAAGCACTCGGAATATGCGGTCGCTCTTTCCGAGCTTGAGGATTGCGTTTCCGGCGAAGAGGCCACGGAGCAGAGCGTCGATCTGAAGCTGCTTGCGGAAGCAATCAACACCTATCTCTGCACGCTTCCGGCAGAAGCACGAAATATATTTGTCGGCAGATACTATTTTGCCGATCCCGTCAAGGAAGTGGCAGACTACTGCGGCGTAAGCGTGCCGAAGGTTAAGAGCGTGCTCTACCGAACAAGACAGGGGCTGAAAGACTATCTGGAAAAGGAGGGGTTTGAGCTATGACGAAGGAAAACTTAGGCGATGCTTTGAATATGCTGAGCGACGAAATTATCGAGGAGGCCGACAAAATTCGCACAAATTCCAAGCCGAAGCGAAGGTGGGAACGGCCGATCATTGCCGCAACCTGTGTCTGCCTGATCGTTGCAGGCGTGCTTGCCGGGCGAATTTTTTCTGACCGTGCGGACGGAGTGACGATCCCAAAGCGTGAGGTCTCGCTTTCGGTGGAGCAGTCTGCGGATATGCTGAGATTTTTCATCTATCGGGGAAATTGCTATGTTGAGTATGACCGGATATACGATGATGCTGACATCATCGGAAAGCATCTCGGAGCTGCGACGGGGCTTATCGACGAGTGGACGCCGCAGGATAAATATGTGGAGCTTGCAGGCAGCGTGAAAGGCGATTTCTACGAGGTGAAGGGCTACGACCCGTCTTTCATGCTCTGCATGAAGGATGCCGATGGCTCAATTTTCCTCTTTGTGCGTGATTCGGGGCTCACATTAAAGTACGGCTCCGAGCTTTATACGGACAGACTTCACCTTGCCGGAAACTATGCGTCCGTGCAGTACGAGAGCCATGATTCGTGGTTCAACAGCAGGCACGAGCTGTATCAGCTAAATGCTTCCGATGACCTGCTCCGTGATCTTATCGACGGATTGAACGCTGCCGAGTTTGTACCCTACGACGAGACGGAAAATATCTATAGTGAGACGGCATCATATCATCTGTATTTCAAAATGCAGGATGGCACAACAGTGCATATTCTGCTGTGGAAAGACGGATATGTTATTTATCAGGGACTGTGGGGCGCTTTCGTACAGCTGCAAAAGGATAGCTACAACAAGCTGCTTGAGGTGTTGGAAAACCACACGGGAGCGGTACCGGCAGAGCCCCGTTCCGTAGAAAAGTCGGCAGAAGATTGTGTGAACGACCCGGAGCTCGGAAGGTATGTGCCTTCCTATGCCCCGAAAAATATGAAAGTGGAGCGGGCCGAGATACTTTATTATCCGGATCCCGAAACCGCAAAGGAAACGGGAACAAAGGAGCTTACGATAGAATACTCCGATAGTGACGATGAGGCGAAATGGTATGCCATCACAGTCACATGGGTCTCGGAGTATGGGGAAAACGGCTGGGCAGGCCCCATGATAGATGCGTCCGAGCTGAAAGAGGACAGCGTGTCCAAGAAGGGCAGCTCGGTTGACAGCAGGATCGAGCTTGGCATCCGGTGTGGCGCTGTTTCCGTTGTACTGAAATCAACAAATCTTGATACGGAAACAGCGTATCAAATTCTGAGTTCGGTAGATAGTAATTCAGATAAAAATAAATAGGGCTTCCAACTTAGGAAGCCCTATTTATTATTTTGCGTGATAAAGCTTTTTGGCCTGATAGCGGGGCTCGTAGGTGATGTTCACGCCGAGCTTGGAGAAGAGGTTCTCGTCCACTCTCGACAGGATGACGGTTGAGTGCGCTTCGCAGCCACGCAGCTTGCCGAGCTGGTCGATGGCAAGCTCAACGAGGGGGTTAGTAACTGCGCAAATGGACAGTGCAATAAGCAGTTCGTCCGTGTGCAGACGAGGGTTATGATTGCCCAGATGCTCAACCTTGAGGTGCTGTATCGGCTCGATAATGCCCGGGGCGATGAGCAACAGCTTCTTGTCGATGCCCGCAAGGTACTTGAGCGCATTCATGAGACACGCAGAGCTTGCGCCGAGCAGAGAGCTTGTCTTGCCGGTGATTATCGTACCGTCGGGAAGCTCGATGGCGACTGCCGGACCGCCGGTTTTCTCTGCCTTTTCAAGCGCTTTGGCGACAACGGGACGGTCATCGGAGGAAAGGCCTATCGAGTTCATGATAAGCTCGATCTTGCGCACCTCCTCGGGCGTGCCGAGACCCTGACGCAGCGAGCAGGCAGCGGCGTAGTAGCGGCGGATTATCTCCTGCTTTGACGCTTCACGGCAAGCCTCATCGTCGGTGATGCAGTAGCCTGCCATGTTGACGCCCATGTCGGTGGGGCTCTTGTATGCGCTCTCGCCGAAGATGCGGGTCAGAATGGCGTTGAGCACGGGGAATATCTCGACATCACGGTTGTAGTTGACGGTCGTCTCGCCGTAGGCTTCGAGGTGGAAGGGGTCTATCATGTTGATGTCGTCAAGGTCGGCGGTGGCGGCCTCGTAGGCGAGGTTTATCGGGTGCTTGAGCGGCACATTCCAGATGGGGAAGGTCTCAAAC
>DQDL01000127.1:0-126 GCA_003533405.1 Clostridiales bacterium
CCAAGTCTGGGGGTTCATGATGATAGCGGCGTCAAGACCGACGTTGTAGGGGCTTTCCTGAACGAACTTCTTCAGCCAGGCCTTCTTGACATTGTTTTTGAACTCCACGCCGAGCGGGCCGTAGTC
>DQDL01000127.1:450-710 GCA_003533405.1 Clostridiales bacterium
CTTTCCTGCGGCTGGCTGCCGCAGCAAAAATTTTATTGAGACACAATGCTTGTCTACGAACAATAACTATACCATGTATAAAGATTTTTTACAACTAATGATAATAATAAAACAAGCCCCGGAAAGGGGCTTGTTAGGTGATTTATCAGTAGTCTACGGGTTCACTGAACGGCTTTTCGAGGCACTCGGGGTGCTCGAGGATGTACTTGAGCAGTCTCACGCTCTTGGAGTAGTAGTAGCCGTCGGCAATGCGCTCGTCG
>DQDL01000127.1:867-3084 GCA_003533405.1 Clostridiales bacterium
GGCAATGCGCTCGTCGATGGTCAGACCCAGGTCGACGCTGTTTTTAAACTCAACATTGCCCTCGTCGTCGTAGAACGGGCGCTTTTTCGTCTCACCCACGATGACAAACAGCGAGGCTGTGCCCCAATTGCTCAAGTGGTGGTAGCCGCTGCGCAGCTTGATAGAGCCGAGGTTTGATAAAATGACGGAAGCGTAGTTGAGGTCGGTCTCTATGAGAAACTGCGGCACGAGACCGTGTCTGTCGAGCCAGCGGAGGATCATAAAGATGAACTTAAGTATGGGGCGGGGTATCTTCCTGAGGATATCCATAGCGTCGCTTGAGGCATCGCCGCCGCCCTTTTTGACGGTGGTTATCTGCTTGTACAGATCCTCACGCAGGGTGTCAATGGTGGTGTTTTCGTTTGCGTGAATAAATGCCATACCCTCTTCGGAGGTGTCCTCAAAGCGCTTTTTGACAACGAATGCTGCGCTTAGGTCATTGCGCTGATACATGTTTTTGTTCGCAATGAAGCGGTTGAGCTTGGGTCTGAGCACGATGACCTTGAGTATCGCCGCAACTATAATGTGGAAAAGTGTGAACTTAAATTCGGGATTTTCGGCATTGCGCTTTGCAAGGTATGCGTCAATGTTCGTAAGGTCGATGCGCTCGGAGATATACGCCTCATTGTCGCTGCGATTGATATATATCATCGGCATGATGATGTGCATGCTGTCAATGTCACGCAGAAGCTTACCGTCTCTGCGGTCACCGAGGCGCCTTCTTGTGTCGCTCATATTCTATACCTCTTTGTAAACTATTTTTGTGATTATGTATAGATTTTAGCACATAAACCCGAGATGTCAAGAATATATCTCTTGACACGGACAAAGCCGTGGTATACATTCAAATGTAAATTCTTAAACGGTAAACTGTTTTGAGGTGTGTTGGTAAATGGGTTTTGCGGACATTTTTCTTATTGGCATAGCGCTGAGTATGGATGCTTTCGCCGTGAGTATCTGCAAGGGCTTGTCGGTTCAGAAGGTGCAGCTTAAGCACATGCTTATCGCCGGACTGTATTTCGGCGTTTTTCAGGCGCTTATGCCGCTTATAGGCTTTCTGCTCGGCTTCAAGCTTGAGCATTTCATCCAGAGCATAGACCATTGGATAGCCTTTGTGCTGCTGGCGATAATCGGCGGCAACATGATAAAGGAAGCCCTCGGCAAGGACGAAACCGAGCACGACGCAAGCTTTGCGTTCAAGGCGATGCTCCCGCTTGCCGTCGCAACGAGCATCGATGCGCTTGCCGTTGGCATAAGCTTTGCGTTCCTCGGTGTTGAAATCGTTCCGGCGGCGCTGCTTATCGGCGTTACGACCTTTGTTATTTCGGCTGTGGGCGTTTGGGTCGGCAATGCCTTCGGCTCAAGGTACAAGTCAAAGGCCGAGCTTGTCGGCGGTGTCGTCCTCATACTCATCGGAGTTAAGATACTGCTGGAGCATCTTGGAATAATCTAAATGTCTAAACTCAAAAACTACATTTCAATAATCATAATGCTTGTACTCATCGCTGTCGTCGGTGTGCTGCTTTTAACGGGCGTTTTGGATGTCGACAGGATAATCGACGCTGTCCAAAGCAACAAGCCCGTGGCACTGCTGGCGATACTGACGCTGTTTGCCGTCAAGGGCTGCTCAATGGTCATCCCGTTTGCGGCGGTGTGTATCGGCACCTCGCTCGTGTTTGACCTCAAAGCGGCGATGGCGATAAACATCGTCGGCACGGCCATCTGCGTTTCCGTGTCGTATGTCATCGGCAGGTTTTCAAAGGAGCTGACCTTCGACAAGGCAATCGCAAAGTACCCGAAGCTCAAGAAATATTTCGACAATGCGGGCGAGTACAGCTTCACATTTTGCTTTGCGCTTCATACTCTGCATCTGTCCACCGAGGCGCAGGGCGTGCTGTTCGGGCTTTTGCGCACGCCGTATTTTGCGTATCTTGCAGGCTCGATGCTTGCGCTGCTGCCGAGCCTTGCGTATTTCACCGTCCTCGGCGATAACTTCGATTTAAAAAATCCGCTGTTTTGGGCTTTTCTCGCCGTCGATCTGCTCACGGTCGTAATCGGTCTTATCTACGCAAAGCGCAATATAATAGACGGAAAAGGCAAAGGCAAAAAGAACTAAGAAAACTAGGCGTAGCGGGTCAAATCCAATACGTAGCTGGGGGAGTGTGAGGGGGACAAGGT
>DQDL01000127.1:3278-7792 GCA_003533405.1 Clostridiales bacterium
TTGACGAGCATAGCGAGATTTTTCGTGAAGCAAAGCTTCACAAAAAATGTGGCGTTTTTTGAAGCGTGCAAAAAGGTCATGGACTTTTTTGCACGCTGAAAAGGACAGGTCACAGTGACCTGTCCTTTTTCATTGCAATTATCATCTTAACATTTGACTTGTGAACACGATATCCTCGCTGCCTATGCCGATGATATCGCCGGTGAACAGCCGCTCCTTGCGCTCAATGCGGCGGCCGTTGAGGTATGTGCCGTTCGTGGAGTTCAGATCCGTCAGGTAATAGTGCGAGTCGATGTATTCTATCTTGCAGTGCACTCTCGAAACCTTCGGGGCGGAATAGATAAAGTCGCAGTCGGCACCCCTGCCGAATATCCACACCGTTTTGCCGTCACGGGGTGCGGCGGCGGGAACATTCACGGTTTTTTCGCCGGGATTATGAAAGAAGTCGAAAAGCTCCTTAAATTTTGCGTCAGCCATACTGCACCTCCGTGTAAAGCCATTTCATGTGATCAGTATAGCATATGATTTGCCGTTGGCAATGATAAAATAAAAATTTTTTCGCCGGTATGTAAAATTCCCGTTCAGCCTGCCACGCCGTCGTTGAAATGTTAACGGGTTTAGTGTAAACTATTGTTGATTATCTCCATTTAGGTGAAAGAATGAAAAAGATCGCACTGTGGGAGGCCAAGCATCCCAAAACGGTACTTTTGCTTGCTGTGCTGCTGCTCATTCCGGCGCTCATCGGCTTTGCCTGCACGGGCGTTAACTACGATATCCTGTCGTATCTGCCGGATGAGCTGGAGTCTATGCAGGGCGAGCAGGTGCTCGACGAGACATTCAATACGGCCGGCATATCCATTGTCATAACCGAGGATATGCAGCCTAAATATACCCTTGCGCTCAAAAACGAGATACTCAAGGTCGACGGCGTTGCCTCGGTCATATGGGTCGACACGCTTGCCGATATCGGCATACCCGCCGATGCGCTGCCGGATGTGCTCAAGAACATTTTCTACAGCGCCGACGGCACAAAGACCATGATGCTCGTGCGATACGACCCCGCAGGCGGCGAGGGCAGTGACCTGAAGGCAATTGCCGAGATAAAAACGCTCCTCGGCGAAAATGCGTTCATGAGCGGGCTTTCGGTCATCGTTGACGACACGAGGGAGATATGCGACAGCCAAGCGCCGCTTTATATCGCCGTTGCAGTTGCGCTTGCGCTGGCGGTCATGGCGCTCATGATGGAGTCGTGGTTCCAGCCGCTCATCGTCCTGCTGTCGCTGGGCATCGCCGTGCTGTACAACATGGGCACGAACTTCTTCCTCGGTGAGATATCGTTTATAACCCAATGCGTTGCGGCGGTTTTGCAGCTTGGCGTTACGATGGATTATTCCATTTTCCTTATAGACCGCTACTCCGAGGAAAAGGAGCATTACCCCACCCGTGAGGAGGCGATGGCAGCAGCTGTTACCAAGAGCTTTGCTGCCCTTGCGGGAAGCTCCTTGACCACGGTGTTCGGCTTTCTCGCACTGTGCTTCATGCACTTAAAGCTCGGCTTTGATATCGGCTTTGTCATGGCAAAGGGCGTCGTGTTCGGCATACTCACCGTTGTGTTCGTCCTGCCGTCAATAGTGCTCATTTTTGAAAAGCAGATCATCAAATACCGCCACCGCAGCTTTATCCCCGATTTTACGAAGGTCAATGTGTTTACGCTCAAGCACAAAAAAGCCTTTGCACTCGTCTTCCTGCTGCTTTTGGCGCCGAGCTATCTTATCCAAAAGGACATTGACCTATATTACAGCATGAACAAGGCGCTGCCCGGGTACCTTACCTCCATGCAGGGCTTTGAAAAGCTCAAAAATGACTTTGACATGGCGTGCACGCAGTTTGTGATAGTCGACGATTCCATTCCGGCGGCAAAGCTCATGGAGATGGAGCAAAAGCTCGAGAACATGGACGGAGTGAGCTCACTGCTTGCGTACAATTCAATTGTCGGCCCTGCGATACCGGACGATATACTGCCGGATGAGATTATGCAGCTTTGCAAGCAGGACGGCTTGCAGCTGTTTCTCGTCAACTCCAAATTTGACCCCGCAACGCCGGAGCTGACGGCGCAGCTGCAGCAGATGGAGCAGATAGTCAAGAGCTACGACCCCAACGCCTACATAACCGGCGAGGGCGCAATAGAGCAGGGGCTTATCGACACCACAGACCGTGACTTTGCAGTCACGGCGGTGCTGTCCGTTGCGGCGATATTTATACTTATCGCCATCGTGTTCAAATCCGTGACCCTGCCGATAATTCTCGTTTTGTCCATCGAGCTTGCCATCTGGCTCAACCTGTCGCTGAGCGTCATTATGGGCAAGGAGGCTTCGTTTGTCGACCCCACGGTCATAAACTGCATCCAGCTCGGTGCAACGGTCGACTATGCGATATTGCTCACCACGAGGTTCCGTGAGGAGCTGCGCTTTGCACCCAAGCAGGAGGCCATGCTCAAGGCCGTCAAAATGGCGCAGCAGTCGATATTCCAAAGCGCCGCCGTGTTCTTTGCAGCGACCTTCGGCGTGTATGTCGTGTGCGATATCTACATCGTGCGGGGCATGTGCGCACTGCTTGCAAGGGGCGCTATCATCAGCGAATTTGTCATCATACTGTTCCTTGCCCCGCTTTTAGTTGTGTGCGAGGGCTTTATCGCAAAAACCACACCGAGCTGGCGCCTGCCCGCTCAAGAGGAGGACTGACCATGCAAAATAATATGCCCAAAAGGGCGCTGAGCCTTACTCTGGCGGCGGCGCTTATTGTGAGCGTGTGCTCCGGCTGCTCCAAGAAATCGGACGACGCGCCCGAGGCGACCGAAAAGCCCAGACAGGCAGTGTATAAACTCACCGATGCCGCTGTCACGAAGGATGAAACGGTGTTTATAAACATCTCACCCGGCGGCGAGGTGAAGAAGGTCAATGTCACCGACAGGCTTCATACCGACATGCCGCAGGTGCGCATAGAGGATAAGACCGACCTTAAAAATGTTGCCGATGTCAAGACCTTCATCGAGCCCGTTATCAAAGGCGACAAGATGTATTGGGACATGGACTCAACAGACCTTTACTACAACGGTGTGAGCGAAAAAGAGCCGCCCATGAGCGTTTCGGTGAAGTACTACCTTGACGGCGAGGAGATATCCCCCGACAAGCTCTCCGGCAAAAGCGGAGAGGTGAAAATGACAGTCACCGTCACAAATAAGCTCACAAAGAGCGTCAAGCTCGGCGGCAAGAGCTACTCCATGCAGTGTCCCATGCTGTTTTTAGGCGGCATGATCATGCCTGAGGAGACCTTCAGTGAGGTCACGACCGACAACGGCGTTATCCTCGGCGACGGTGCGCATAAGCTCGTGTGCTTCATGGGCGTGCCGGGCATGAGCAAGAGCCTGGGGCTTGACAGCATCGGCCTGTCGGCGCTCGGCAATGCCCTCGGCCGCAGCAGCTACACCGTCACCTGCAAGGCAAAGGATTTTGCCCTCGGCAACATGATGTTTGTCGCCGTGCCGTTTTCGTCTATCCGTGCGCTCGGCTTCAGCGATGTGTCCGTGAGCGTCGACGGCATGAAGGATATGCTGTCAGACCTTGAAAACCTCATGAACAGCTTTGCCTCGCTCGATATAAACGGCATGATACAGGTGCTCTACGGCAATGCCGAGCAGATAGAAACGCTCATAAACGCAGTCGGCGATGCCTCAAAGCTCTACGAGGAGAACAAGGCGCTCATCGACATGCTCAATAAGTACATCACCGACGGTAATCTCGATGCGCTCGAGCGGGTGCTCAACGACCTTGAAAAGATAGATACCGACAGCATCGGTCAGCTTG
Organism: Clostridiales bacterium; assembly: GCA_003533405.1. Taxonomy (GTDB): domain Bacteria; phylum Bacillota; class Clostridia; order Oscillospirales; family Oscillospiraceae; genus F23-B02. The sequence continues at coordinate 7,142 of DQDL01000127.1, forward strand.
CAAATTACAAGCCGTTTAAAAATCTTGTGAACCTTATCTCAAAGCTCGACAAGAACCTCGGCAATCTCGTGCAGTTCACGCAGGATTACCTTAAGATAGCACCAATTTTCGAGGATATAAACAACGACCTCAAAAATGCCGAGATAAAGAACGCCATCGATAATCTGCCGCAGACAATAAAGAAGCTGCGCTCGCTCGTCGATGTCCTGCGCCAGAGCGAGGATCTTCTAAAGCAAACCAGCAAGGTGTTCAACTCCAAGAGCATCAAGAAGATAATGGATTTTGCAAATTCAATTGAGACGAACGAGAGCCTCAATAAGCTCACCAAAGCCCAAGCCCAGCACCTCGCCGAGCGCCTGCAGGCGTGGCTCGACTTCGGCGAAAGCTACAGCATCTTCACCCAGCGCACCTCGAACCAAACCTCCAGCGTCGTGTTCGTGTACAAAGCCGAAGCGATTTAAAAATGAGGTAAAAAGTCATAGTAAAAAGTGAATAAGTGAAGCCCGTGAAAGCTGCCGGCTTTCACGGGCTTTTAAAATCAAACTTTTTCACTATTCATTTTTACTTATAACCTGCCAAAGAATAAGTCCCATCCATTTGGATGGGACTTATTCTTTGGCACGCCGCAAGGGATTCGAACCCCTGACCTTC
>DQDL01000086.1:0-529 GCA_003533405.1 Clostridiales bacterium
CATGCAGGTAAGGCGGATGCCCTTCGTATCACGCAAAATTTTGAACACCCTTGCGCCAAAGGCATCGCCGTACTGCGGCTGCACGGTGTAGTCCTCAAGGAAGTGAACAAGCTCGCCCACGCCGTCAAGTTTAAGTCCCGAGCCGAACAGCACGGGAAAGAGCTTTCTTTCGGCGACCGTGCGTGTGATATCGTCATCGGGTACAGTGCCTGTCTCCATGTAGCCTTCAAGCGTCTGCTCGTCGCACATTGCGGCGGTCTCGCACCAAGCCGCATCGTGCTCTGCCGAAAAGTCGATGCAGTTTTCCGACAGATGCTCCTTTAGATCTTCAAGTATGCGCATTTTATCCGCACCCGTGAGATCCATCTTCGTTGCAAAAATTATCGTCGGGACATTGTGCTTTTTCAAAAGCCGCCAGAGCGTTTCCGTGTGTGCCTGAACGCCGTCGGTACCCGAAATTACGAGCACGGCGTAGTCAAGCACCTGCAGTGTGCGCTCTGTTTCGGCGGAAAAATCCACATGTCCCGGC
>DQDL01000086.1:673-6343 GCA_003533405.1 Clostridiales bacterium
GGAAAAATCCACATGTCCCGGCGTGTCAAGCAGGCACAGCTCGACCTTATCGGTTCTAAGCTGCGCCTGCTTTGAAAATATCGTTATGCCCCTCGCCCGCTCAAGCTCGTGGCTGTCAAGCGAGGTGTTTTTGTGGTCTACCCTGCCTAACTTGCGGATGCTTCCGCAGGTGTAGAGCATAGCTTCCGACAGGGTGGTCTTTCCGGCATCCACATGTGCGAGTATGCCGAGTACAAGCTTCTTCATTTTACATCCATGTCGATGAGCTCATATTCACGGCTGCCGACACCGATCTCGGCTGCGGCCTCGATGGTGTGCACGCCGTGGCGGGATTCGATGCGCTCGATGAGGTCGGCCTTGCCCTCGTCATCGCTTGCGTACACAAGGTCGAGGCAGGCCTGGTCGAGTGCCACGGGGTCGAGAGATGCCAAAATGCCGATGTCCTTTATCTTGGGGTCGGCGGCAACTGCGCAGCAGTCACAGTCAACGGACATGTTGCACATGATGTTCACATACGCCATCTTGCCGTCCATGTACTCAACGACGCTCTTTGCAGCATCCGCCATGCACTCAAGGAAGCTGTCGTGATCTGCCGTCCAAATTGCGTTTACATCCTTAACGCCGTGGATATACGCCTTGCCGTGGGACGAGGCGATGCCGATGGAGATATTCTTAAGTGCGCCGCCGTAGCCGCCCATGGGGTGACCCTTGAAGTGGGACAAAACGAGCAGGCTGTCGTAATCGGCGAGGTTTTTGCCGACGAAGTTGACCTCAAGATGCTTGCCGCCGTGGACGGGCAGCTCCATCTCGCCCTCTGCGTCCATGATATCGACATCGGCTATCTCCGTCCAGCCATGCAGGAGCATGGTCTTTTTGTGCGCCTCGGTGGTGTTGCGGCCGCCGTCGTATGCGGTGTTGCACTCGACGATAGTGCCGTTTACGTGCTCGACTATATCCTTCATAAAGGCAGGGCGCAGGAAATTCTGATTGCCGGGCTCGCCGGAATGCAGCTTCACGGCGACATTGCCTTCAAGCTTAACACCGAGCTTTTCAAATGCCCTTATTGCGCCTGCGGGGCTCATATCTCGTGTGAAATAAACCTTGGACTTTTCCATATCGCTTCTCCTTTGCATATTTATTTGCTTACCTATTATATAATATCTTGCCCTTTTCTTCAAGATAAAGTATTATAGGTATATGAACGCTTTATTAATAATTTGGGCAGCCGTGAGCGTGCTGCTTTTAATATGTCTCGTCATAGGCTATACCTTCGTTTGCCTGCTGATAAAACGGCAGGATATTATCCGTTCGCCCGAAAACGGCGGCAAATCCTCAAATCTTCTTGAGCCGACGGGTGATGAGCTCTGGGCGTATAATATCCCGAAGTTCCGGCCATTTCGTGAGCTTCCGTTTGAAACGGCGGATATACGCTCGTTTGACTCTCTAACGCTCCGAGCAGACTTTTTGCGTGGTGAGCCCGATACGGGCGTGACCGTGATATTCTGCCACGGGTATAAATCAGAGCCTGCGTTTGACTTTGCCGCAATGTATGACTTTTACCGCAGCTTGGGGTACAACCTCATGTACCTGCACATGCGGGCCCATGGCAAGAGTGAGGGCAAATACATTGGCTTCGGCGCACTTGACAGGTTCGATGTGCAGCGCTGGACGGAAAAGGCCGCCGAGCTGTTCCCGGGAACCTCTATCTTCCTGCACGGTATGTCCATGGGCGCAGCGAGCATTTTGCAGAGTGCAGACCTTGAGCTTGACCCCGCCGTGTGCGGCATTATCGCCGACTGCGGCTTTTCGAGCACGAACGAGGTGTTCAGAAACCTCATCGGCGGCATGTACCACCTGCCCGCCACCCCGTTTGTAGACATTTTCGAGCTTGTTAACCGCATGGTCGCAGGCTACGGCTTTAAAGACGGCGACTCTGTGCGCAGCATGGCGCAGTCGAAGCTGCCGCTTGCCTACATCTGCGGCGACTGCGACAGGTATGTCCCGCTTGACATGGCAATGCGCATTTATGATGCCTGCGTGCAGGACAAAACGCTCCTTATCGCCAAGGGCGCAGGCCACGCCGCCAGCTTCATGGTCGAGAATGAAAAATACAAGAGCTTGATTACGGAATTTATAAATACTCATAGGAAAGAGGATGAATAATGGGAGAAAAAATACCCGCAAAGAAAAAGGGCATCGGTGCCCTTAACTGGACGCTGCTGCTCGTCATCGGCTTCTCGGCGCAGATAGCATGGGTCATTGAGAACAACTGGTTCGCTAACTTCCTGTACTCGGACTTCGGCGCTCAGCTCGGCGTCGTGACGGCTATGACCATCTGCTCTGCGACCGCAACCACCTTCTCGGCGCTGTTTTTCGGAACACTGTCCGACCGCATCGGCTCACGCAAAAAGCTCATCACATGGGGCTCAATTTTGTGGGGCATCTTCACGATAGCATTCGGCATGACCCACTACCTGCGTGACAGCATTTACAACAATGTCATGCTCATCGGCGTTACCATCGTCGCCGCCGACACCATCATGAGCTTCTTCGGCTCCATGGCAAACGACGCAGGCTACAACGCATGGTATGCCGACATGATGGACGACTCAAACTCAGGTCAGATCGGTGCAGTCGCCGCAACCCTGCCCGTTATCGGCACGCTTGTCGGTACGCTCGTCGGCGGCATGTTCGTTAACAGCGAGTACCTCACCCGCACGAACCCGCAGGGCGGCTATATCGCATTTTTCACCATTGCCGGTGCGGTGACCATTTTGGTCGGTATAGCGTCGTTCTTCCTCCTCAAGGACGACCCTAAGCTGAAGCCCGTCAAGGACGGCTCGTTCTGGCATCAGTTCGGCTCAACCTTTAATTTTAAGCGCTTTGTCGCAAACAAGGAGCTTGCTCTCGTTTTCCTGACGCTGTGCATCTTCTTCATCGGCTACAACTGCTATTTCATCCACATCATGAACTGGATGAACTACACCCTCGGCTTTAACGACCCGAGCCTCATTTTAGGCATCCCGCTCGTTATCGCCGTACTTATCTCCATCCCCTTTGTCGGCATCATAAACAACAAAAAGGTTCCGTTCGTTGCTTTCCTCGCAACGGCGCTGAGCATACTCGGCTGCCTGTTCGTGTTCTTCGTCGTCGGCAATATGGCCGACAGCTTCGACACGGAAAATGCGCTGAATATCGCCGCAAACTGGCCGTGCTTTGTCGGCATTATTCTCGTCGGCATCGGCTATGTCATCTTCATGCAGTCGATGACCGTATGGATGAAGCGCCTGTACCCCGAGGAGCACCGTGGTCAGTTCGAGGGCATCCGCATCATGTTCTTTGTGTTCTTCCCGATGATCGCAGGCCCGCTGCTTGCAGACCCCATCTGCCGCGCATTCGGCGAAAAGGTGTATCAGGTCGTCATCGACGGCAACCTCAAGTTCGTCACCGGCCCTGAGGCGCAGTCTCTGGGCTACGACATAACTCAGATTGCCGAGGGCTACCTGCCGGTAAACGAGCTGTTTATCGCCGCCGCCATCGTCACACTGCTATCGCTTATCCCCATGTGCTTCGCATCCAAGCTCTATAAGCAGCGCAACGGTTAAAATCAGATCTGGCAGCAAAACGCCCTGCAAGGCATCAAACCTTGCAGGGTGTTAATTTTGTCGTTTTTATCTTCATCGCTCAGCAATAAAATCCCACATTTTAATTGCATCCTCGATAATTTGTTTGACCTCATCTGCGCACTCGTCCAATTCTTCATATTTTTCCTTCATCTTGGCTTCGGAATAGTTACCGTGCAGGTTAAATTTGCTGTCAATAATGAAATAATATTCCTTGTCCGCATTTTTTATAGTGACATGGAAAATGTACTTTTCATTTTCCCATCTTGTTATTGCAAGCTCTGCCGTATGCGTTTTGTTATCATCCAATCGCTCCATGCCGGCAAATCCGCCAATACCCATAAAGCCCGGGACGGAAACATCGTAGCGGTAGATATCATCACGCCAAGTATAGTTTTCGCTCGGCGGAAAGCTGTTTTCAATATTCGTCTCGGCGGTCACAGGTGTCTGACCCTCTGCAAATGCGGAGTAATATCTGTATTCGTGGAAATACCACCATGTGCTAAACCCCGCAAACAGCAGCAGCATGGCAGCCAAGGTTATCGAAACTCCGGTTCGCAAAGCTTTCTTCCATCCTTTGTGGACAGCCTCGCTGATGCCCTCCAACGCTTTCACATCTTCGCTCTTAGCGAGAGCTATGATCTCCTCATCAATCTTGTGCAGCAGGCTGCGGCACTGCTCACATTGCGAAAGGTGTTCCTCCACCAGCTGTTTGCTTTCCTCGGAGCATACGCCATCGTGATACAGCGGAAGCAGATCTTCAACAATTTTACATTGTTTGGTCATTGCAAATCCTCCTTGATCTTCATTTTTGCCCGATGATAAGTGACACGAGCCCAGCTTTCTGTTTTCCCAAAAAGTTCGCCTATTTGCCGGAAGGGAAGCTCACCAAACACCCTCAAGGAAAACACTTCCTTATATGGTTCTTCTAAGGTATGCAATATCTTATGAATTTCAAAATAGCTTTCTTTGTTCAATAACTCTTCTTCAAGGGCATCATCAGCACAAGGCTCCTCAACAAGTTCATTTCCTTTGGCTATTCGTTGTCTGCCTGTAAAGTAGGTGTTTTTTGCAATTTGGCAAAGCCACACATACAGCTTGCATCTGCCGTCAAACTTATCAATGGCTCTGAGCGCCTTAAAGAATGTTTCCTGTGTTATTTCTTCGGCGATATGCTCATTGCGTGTCAGTGACAAAGCATATTTATAAACATCATTAAAATATCGTTTATAAATCTCGTCAAACTCGGTCACTTTCTCACCGCCTTTCACTTATAAGACTAATAAAAATCAGATTTGTTACACACTTTTTATATTTTAACATATTTAATGCAAAACTGCCCCCATCAATTTGATGCGAGCAGTTTTTCCATCGTTATTGCAACGCCGTGTTCGTCGTTTGTCGGGCAGATGTAGTCTGCGGCGGCAAGGCAGCGCTTGCTTGCGTTTTTGACCGCAATGCCCAGCCCCGCAAAGGCGAGCATGTCTGCGTCATTGTCGCCGTTTCCGAATGCGGCGATGTGCTGCGGCGGGATGTTCAAAATTTGCGCAAGGTGTCTGAGCGCTGCACCCTTGCCTGCTTCGGCGGCGGATATCTCGATAAGTCTCGGCGAGGAGCTCGTGACATACACATCGGTAAGCTGCTTTGTTTTCTCCCAAAGCTCAGCCTTGTGCTCCAAGGTCCCGCACATGATATCCACGCTGTCAAGCACGGCAATATGCCGCCGCATGAAGCCCGGCATATCGTCAACGGGGATGCGGGTCGTTTTCACATAATCGACATACGCCGGAGAGCAGCCGAAGCGCAAGGGCTCCCGATAATACTCGCCGTCGCAATACGGCTGACCGTCGACAAACGCCTCGAAGCGTTCGCCGCAAAAGGTCTCAAGGAGCTGCTCGACCACCTGCGGTCCGAGCGTGAAGCTCAAAAGCCGTGTGCGGCTGTGCATATCCTCGATGCATGCGCCATTTGAGCAAATGGCGTAGCGGATGCCGTCAATTTGCAGCACCGACTGCGGCAGGGACTTAAACGCTCTACCCGAGGCTAT
>DQDL01000057.1:0-601 GCA_003533405.1 Clostridiales bacterium
TGAGGATGTGGCTCTGACCAACCTCGCTTCCGCCGTTAAGGCTGCTCTCCCCGCAGTTGAGGAGAACGAGCTTACCGATGTTGTCGAAGGTGCAAAGGACGCTGTCACCAGCGGTTCTATCTCCGATATCATCAACGGCATAATCAATGGCGATGACCCCATCGACAATGACTTTGCTTCCAAGGAAGGCAACAACTTCAAGGGCGGCCCCCACTGGTATCTTCTCATTGAGAACTACATGTTCCTGCCCGATGACATTGAGATCACTCTCTGGTCTGACCTTTCTGCACCTCACTACTATCAGGTGCTGACCAAGGCAAACCTCGTTGAGCGTCTCGGCTACATCCGCATTCCCGCAGGTGTTCCCGTATATGTCACCACCAACCATGATGTTGACTGCTATCGTATGCTGAAGCTCACCATCGAGGGTGCTGTTATCTTCGACGGCAACACCGGTGCTCCCCCCGTTCTGCACAATAACCATCAGGAAGTCTACAGCAACGTATGCGGTATCAATGGTATCCCCGTAGGCGGCCACATCCTCGGACTGTGGATCGACCTCGACGGCGATAGCGATGCAGATGCTGACGCAGATGCTGAC
>DQDL01000057.1:793-6191 GCA_003533405.1 Clostridiales bacterium
AGATGCTGACGCAGATGCTGACGCCGATGCAGATGCCGATGCAGACGCAGATGCTGACGCAGATGCTGACGCAGATGCTGACGCAGATGCCGACGCAGACGCAGACGCAGATGCAGACGCAGATGCAGATGCCGACGCAGATGCTGACGCAGACGCAGACGCCGACGCAGACGCTGATGCTGATGCAGATGCCGATGCAGATGCTGATGCTGATGCTGATGCCGACGTCGATCATGACGACGATTCCCCGAAGGATCCGCCTAAGACCGGCGACACAAGAGACTACATGCTTGTAACGATGATTGCTGTTTCCAGCATCATTGTTCTGGCCTCAACTTACCGCAAAAGAGAAGAAAACTGATCATGTGTGGGCGATTGGTTGACTTATTGCTTAAGTGAATATAAAATAGGAGTGGTGTTACCACTCCTATTTTTTCAATATTTGAAAGCACAAATGGTTTCCCCGCTTCTATTATATATAATCCGAGGTGTGTCATGAGCAGAAAAAGCAGGCGCAAAAAGTTTATCCGAAAGCCCAAGGAGACCGAGGCGCAGAAAAAGGCTCGGGCAAAGCGCAGCCTTATAATCACTTGCTCGGTAATCTTTCTGATAGTTGCAGCCGTTGTGGTGAGCTATCTCGTCACGCAAAACAGCAAGCTGAGCAGCATCGAGCTGTTTGAAAAGAAGGCCGGGCTTCTGATGGAGCAGGTCGTCTCCGGCACGAGGGACAGCGAGCTTTCCGGCGAGATCGAGGACGGTCTGCCGAAGGGCGTTGTGTTTGTCTCGATATGCAACGGCGATGAGCGTGCCAAGGTGTTCACCGGCACGGGCAGCACCAAGCAGGCTGCGTGGGACGATGCATACAGCAAGGCGCACAGCTTTGTCGAGGAAAACAGCTACAACTGTCTGTGGGTCAAGGCTGATCTTATGGGCGAGGCTAAGACCATGAGCATCGATGAGTTCTCGACCGAGCTTGCGCACTACAGGCATGAATTTTTCCGCAAAGGCATCTCCTTTGATAAGGACTTCAACACAGCTTTGCTTGAAGCCGAGCTCAACGCCGGAAAGATACTCGACTACGACGAGGAGTGCGTTAACACAACCTACCTGCGCAATTACCTCAGCAAGTCAGACAGAACGCCTATCGTTACCCTCCCCGATCAGTATGTTATTTTTAACTGCATCGGCTGGATATGCGACGAGGACAGCAAGGTGTATGACCTTATAAGCGATGATGCCGACTACGGAAGGCGCAAGGTCGATCTTATTGACAAGGATTACGCCGCCGAGCTTGTTAAAAACGCATCGTCGTTCCTTATCGATCAGGTAAACGACGACGGAAGCTTTGTCTACGGAATGTACCCGCGCTTTGACAGGAATATCGATAACTACAATATTGTCCGCCACGCAAGTACTCTTTGGAGCCTTGTCTGCCAGTACAGGATGACCGGCAACGAGGAGCTTGTCTCGGTCATCGACAAGGCGATAGACTACATGATAGACACCGCCGTCATCAGTATCGATGACAACACCTCTTACCTGCTGGAGAAAAAATCGGATGAGATAAAGCTCGGCGGCTGCGGCGTTGCGGTCGTGGCACTTACCGAGTATATGGACGCATTCGGCTCGGATAAATACAAGGATGTCGCCATTAAACTCGGCAACGGCATTCTGACTATGCTTAACGAGGACACCGGCGAGTATTACCATGTGCTCAACGGCGACTGCTCACGCAAGGAGCAGTTCAGGACCGTTTACTATGACGGCGAGGCGACCTTCGCCCTGTGCAGGCTCTATTCCCTCACGGGCGATGAAAAGTGGCTCAACGCCGCAAAGGCTGCGGTCGAGCACTTTATCGATGCCGACTATGTGCAGTTTAAGGATCACTGGGTCGCATACTCCATGAACGAGATAACAAAGTATGTCGACGATGACAGGTACTACACCTTTGCCCTGCGCAATGCTCAGGAAAACCTCGACAGGATTTATAACCGAGACACCACATACCACACCTATTTCGAGCTTTTGATGAGCACCTTTGAGCTGTACGACAGGATGATCGAAAAGGGCATCCATGTCGATTATCTTGATAACGGCTTTGACCTTGAGTATTTCCTCAAGACCATCTATAAGCGTGCAGACCACATGCTAAACGGCTACTTTTACCCCGAATACGCAATGTACATGGCTAACCCCAACAGAGTGCTCGACACATTCATGGTGCGCCACGACGGCTACCGCATAAGGATAGACGATGTGCAGCACAATGTCGGCGGCTATTACCTGTACTACAAGAACTACGACAAGCTTGTCGAATACGGAATGCTCGATTGCAGGGATAAGACATGAATATTGATACAAGAAAAATCGTCAGAATAGTTGCGCTTATAGCTCTCATAGCTTCGCTTTGCGTGCTGGCCTTCTATATCATCGGCGACTTGCAGGATGCCAAAACCGATGATGATATAAAAGATCTCAAAGGCAAGGATACCGAGGTCAAGATGCCCGAAGTGCTGGACGAATATGCAAGTCTTTATGCCGAAAACAAGGATACGATAGGCTGGCTGAAGATAGACGGTACGGAGATAGACCATGTCGTCATGCAGGCTCCCGACGAGATAAACAAATACCTGCGCAACGACTTTTACGGCAAGTCATCGACCCGTGGCTGCCTGTTCGTTGACGAATACTGCGACATTTTTAAGTCCGACAACATCATAGTATACGGCCACAACATGAAGGACGGCACAATGTTCGGCACACTCGACCGTTTTGCCAACGAGAGCTTCTACTCCAAGCACAAGCTCATTCAATTTGACACCATTTATGAAAAGCACACCTATGAGGTCGTGGCGGCGATAAAAACGGAGATCCCCCCGAAGGGCGAAAAGGTGTTCCGCTATTACGAGTACACAAGCTCGAACGATGAGGAGACCTTCCTTGAGTATGCGGATTTTATTGAGAAAAATAAGCTCTACGACACGGGCGTTGAGATCAACCCCGGCGATAAGCTCCTCACACTGTCGACCTGCGCATACCACACGACCGACGGCCGCTTTGTCGTTGTCGCAAAGCAGGTCAGCTGACTACTGTTTATTCCTTTTTCCCTAATTATTTGTTGAGATTTTTTCGGATATAGTGTATAATACTAAACAAATAGAGATATATCATTCAGTTTTGGGAGAAAAGAATATGAGCGGAAGCAGCAGAATAGTCGAAAGATCAAAAAAAAATATCAAGGACGCAATGCTTGAGCTGATGTACGAAAAGGAGTTCAGCCGCATCACGGTAAACGAGCTGCTCGTAAGAGCAGGCATCAGCCGAGGCACCTTCTATGCGCATTTTGCAAATCTCGAGGATGTCCGGCAGCAGCTGATAGACGACCTTTTTGACTACGCAGACTCCATCGGCGCAAACTACAAGCCCAGCGAGCTTGCAAAGGATCCCTACCCTATTTTGTTCCTTATGGCGGATATCATGACGAAAAGCGCTGACCCCACCAAGCGGCTTTTCAAGTTTATAAACGCCTACGATATCGGCAGGAACCTCAAAACTTGGCTCACAAAGTACATTTTGTCCGATGAGGAGCTTGTAAGGCAGCTCGGCGGCGAAGATCAGGCAAGAATATATGCAAGATTTATCTCCGGCGGCATGATGCATGTTTACAACAACTGGATGGCGGACGATATCAAGGCCGAGCCCGAGGTGCTCGCACGCTCGCTGTGCAATATGCTCATGGGCGGATTTAACGGCGTAATACAGAAGTAACTATGCAAAAACTCGGTAATACCAAACGGTATTACCGAGTTTTTTAATCTCCGAACGATATGCCGATATCCCTTGCGACTTGTATAAGCGGGTGATCGGTCGGGAGGAATTTTGTTTTGCTTGCAGCCTCCTCAAGCGGTATCGACACGATATTGCCGCCACGGATGGCGACCATGCGGCCGTACTGCTTGTTTGCGATGAGCTCCGCTGCCGCAGTGCCGAACTGCGTTGCCAGCACACGGTCATACGGGCACGGAGGACCGCCTCGCTGATAATGCCCGGGCACGGTGACCCTCGCCTCTTGGCCGAGAGCGGCTTCTATCTGCGATGCTATCTTAAACGACACCGTGGAATGCTTGGAGTTTTCAAGCTTTTTGCGGCTCTCCTCCTCGGAAAGCAGTCTGTCGTCAATAGATCTTGCGCCCTCGGCGACTGCTAGGATAGAGAAGCTTCTGCCGTGACGGCGGCGATGCTCGATAGCCTCCAAGACCTTGTTTATATCATACGGTATCTCGGGGATGAGGATTATATCCGCTCCGCTGCCGATGCCGGCATGAAGCGTCAGCCAGCCTGCGTCCCTGCCCATGAGCTCGACGAGGAAAATGCGGCCGTGGGAGCTTGCGGTGGAATGGATATAGTCGATGACATTCGTTGCAATGTCAACGGCGCTTTGGAAGCCGAAGGTCGTATCGGTGCCGAAAATGTCGTTATCGATCGTTTTCGGCAGCGTCACGACATTCATGCCCGCATCCATCAGGAGCTTTGCGCTTTTCTGCGTGCCGTTGCCGCCCATTATCACAAGGCAGTCGAGATTGAGCCTGTTGTAGGTGTCCTTCATGGCCGGAATGAGGCTGTTGCCCTCCTCATCGACGATGTCCTTTCCCGGGACATAGCGCTGGCGGGAGGTGCCGAGGATGGTGCCGCCCTGTGTGAGGATGCCGGAGAAGTCCTTCGGTTCCATGTACATGTAGTCGCCGTCAATGAGCCCACGGTAGCCGTCGTACATTCCGAATATCTCAAGGTTTTCAATTTTATTATACAGAGCCTTCCCTATGCCCCGCATTGCGGCGTTCAGCCCTTGGCAGTCTCCGCCGGAGGTGATGAGCGCCACTCGTGTCATCTTTTTCACTTCGTGTACCTCACTTTTTTGTATGCAAATATTGTATTACATCTGCCAAAAAAGTCAATCGTGAAACTGACTAAAACTTATTTTACGCTTTAAGCTTTGCGATATACAATTCTGTATATTCGCCCAAATCGCTGCTGCCGGAGTAGGAAACGTTGATATATTTGCTCCCAAGCCGCATAATCAGGTGCTGTCGGGTGTCGTCCTCGCCGTAGCCGTACTTTTCGTTTACGAGCTTTATCTCGACCCCGTCCCGGCTCAGGTTACGGATATCGTATGTCGGGGTGAAGCCGTCGTAGCCTACCTCGTACTCCTTGAAGTTTTCGGATATGCTCTTTGCCAGCGCACGGGCTCTTCGGTGGTAGTCCTCGGCATCGAAATGCTCATAGTCGTAGATTATAAGGTCTACCGCTTCCTTTGCGTCCTTTTCAAAACGCATTTCATAATAGCGAACATTATACTCAAAGGAGTTTTCGCCTTTGTTTGTAAAGTCCTCAAATGAAT
>DQDL01000057.1:6402-6808 GCA_003533405.1 Clostridiales bacterium
AAAGTCCTCAAATGAATAACAATCCTGCGAAAACTCAATTACCGTCGGCGCAAGCAGGTCGTGGCGCTCGGAAATGTCGGCTAAACAGGCTCCATCCAGCTTTTTAATGCCTTCGACATAGTAGTTATATTCGCCAGTATTTATCTCCTGCATCGTTGGGAACGGCAGGCCGGACAGATCGTTCGTACCGTGCAGGCTCGTAACTCCCATCGGGACAGCAAGATGCACAAACCACAGGGCAATAACGGGGATGGTCAGCGGGATGAGCACTGCGCCGATCTTTGATTTTGCTTTATAGCGCTCCCCTGTCGGCAGTTCGCCGCCCCGTTCTATCTGCTTAATGAGCTTTTTCAGGTGGCGGCAGCTTTGCAGGTGAACGATAAACTCTAACAGCAGGAGCACCGCC
>DQDL01000057.1:6992-12416 GCA_003533405.1 Clostridiales bacterium
AACTCTAACAGCAGGAGCACCGCCATTAGCAGCAGCAAAATGTAGTACGCAGTGCCGATATCCAACACACCGCCGACAAAGGTGTCCATTCCGAGCATGGTATATATAAACGGCGAACCTACACGGGACAGCAGGAACATGATGAGGAACAATATCCAATACGCCGTGTGCTTTTTGGCAAGGCGCTTGAGCGGTTTTATCAGATGCTCGGGCTCGCTGAATATCTCGGGTGCGTCGGGGTCGTCAGTCGTGAGCACGATAAGGTCGTTTTTGAGCTCACCCACGACACGCCACGAACTGCGCTCGTATAGCTCCGCCTTTTCCTCGGGTATCTTCCCCAGCGACACATCGCAGAAATCAAGGCGATAGCGCAGCTTTTTTGGCTCGCCCTTTTCAAATCTGGCACAGAAAAAGCCGCAGTCGACATAGAAAAGTCCCTGCTCTGCCATGTCCTCTAGCCAGCTTTGGATGGCCGGAATGTCGCAGGATTCAAACGGTATCAGCTTCTTTACAAATTTACTCATTATCGTCTCCTCCTTCCGCATCGCTTATGCATCTTTTGAGCCTATTAAGCTCCTCGGCATACAGGCTGCGGCCAAGCTCGCTTATCCTGTATATCTTCCTTTTGCCCTCGACCCCAATGCAGTTTATGATGCCCTCATGCTCAAAGTCACCGAGCAGTGCATACAGCGTGCCCGGGCCGAGAGCGACCCTGCCTGCGCTTTTCTGCGCAATATAGGCGCTTATGTCTATGCCACAGCGGTCAGTTTTTTGCAGGCTCATCAGGATATAAAACATCGGCTCGGTCAGGGTTTGAAACTTCCGTCGTGCCATTTCCATCCCTCCGTTATATCGATATTCGATGTTCAATTTCATTATACATCGATTATCGATATTGTCAAGCGTTAATTTATCTTGACTAAAATTAATCAATATATTAAAATTGAGGCAGTAATTTGAAAGGGGTAACACTCATGGATGCAGTGAAAAATGCATACTACCGCACATATCAGTTCTTTTTCGATATCGGCGCTCGCTTCTTATATTGGCGCAAGCCCATTACCGTAACCGGTGAGGGCTCGCTTGCAAAAGCTCCCGAGCTTTTTAAGAAAAACGGCGTTAAAAAGGTCATGATCGTCACCGGACGCACCGTCGGCAAGACCATCGCCCCCATCGCCATGGAGGCTCTCGACAAGGCAGGCATCGCCTATGTGCACTACAGCGAGGTCTCCGCTAACCCCACCGTCAAGGTCGTTGACGAAATTCAGGAAATGTTTTTGAGCAATAACTGCAACGGCTTTCTCGCTATCGGCGGCGGCTCGCCCATGGATGCCGCTAAGGGTGCGGCTGCCCGTGTAGTTCATCCGCACAAGGCAGTCAACAAGATGGCGGGTCTTTTTAAGGTCATGCACAAGATACCCACCTTTGTTGCAGTGCCTACGACCGCAGGCACCGGCTCCGAGACCACAATAGCCGCCGTCATCACCGACCAGGAGACGCACCATAAGTACGCCATCATGGATCTGTGCCTTGTCCCGAAGTATGCGATACTCGACCCCGAGCTCACCCGCAATCTTCCGCCCAAGACCACCTCTACCACCGGCATGGATGCATTGACCCACGCCGTTGAGGCTTATGTTTCCGTAAAGCTCACCACCAAGGAGACCGACAGGCTAGCCGAGGAGGCGACCGTTGCGATATTCAAGTACCTCGAAAGAGCGTACAACGACGGCAATGACATGGAGGCTCGCCAGGAAATGCTCATGGCAGCATATAAGGCAGGCTTTGCCTTCACCCGTGCAGGCGTCGGCAATGTCCACGCAATTGCGCACACCCTCGGCGGTCTGTACAACACCCCGCACGGTCTTGCAAATGCGGTCATTCTCCCCATCGTTCTCGAAGATTACGGCTCTGCCATTTATAAAGACCTTGCCCGCCTTGCCGAGCTCACCGGTACCAAGACCACCGGCACGGACGAGGAAAAGGCAAAGGCATTCATCGCCGAGATCCGTGCGATGAACAAGCGCATGAATATTCCCACCGGCTTTGATAATATTAAGCAGGAGGATATTCCGCAGATGGCCGAGTGGGCGCTCAAGGAAGCTAACCCCACCTACCCCGTCCCCGTTCTGTACAACAAGGCCCGCATGATAAAGGTCATAAACAGAATAATCGATGAGGCATAATACATATCAGAGCGTCTGTCTTGCAGGCGCTCTTTCAATAATACTTGAGGTGCTTTATGGAACTGCTTTACGCTCTTGAGAACATTAGAACTCCGTTTCTCGATAAGCTCATGGCGCTTGTCACCAACCTCGGCGGCGAGACCGTGTTTATTGCTGCTGCGATAATCGTCTTTTGGTGCATCAGTAAAAAATGCGGCTACTACATGATGACCGTCGGCTTTGCCGGAACTATCATCAATCAGTTTTTGAAGCTATGGTTCAGGATACCGAGGCCGTGGGTCAAGGATCCGAACTTTACAATAGTCGAAAGCGCACGAGCCGAAGCCACCGGCTACTCCTTTCCGAGCGGCCACACGCAGAATGCATTTGCGACACTGGGTGCACCAGCAAAATACACGAAAAGCACCGTACTGCGGATAGTTCTTGTACTGCTTATCGTTCTGACGGCGTTTTCGAGGATGTATGTGGGCGTCCACACGCCGCTTGATGTCGGCGTTTCGCTCGGCATCGGTCTGGTCCTCATGTTCGTGCTGTACCCGTTTTTCCGTGACATGGACGAAAAGCCAAAGAGCATTTACATCCTGTTTGCAGTGTTTATCGTGCTGGCAGGCGCATTTGTTACCTTTGTGGAGCTTTATCACTTCCCTGCCGATCTCGACACGGGAAACTACGCCTCCGGCCTTAAAAACGCATACATGATACTGTTTTGCGCCATCGGCCTGCTGCTGGTGTTCCACCTTGATAGAAAGTATATAAACTTCCCCACCGAGGCGGTTTGGTGGGCGCAGATAATCAAGGTAGTCGTCGGTCTGGGCTTTACGGTCGGCATAAAGGCGGCGCTCAAGGCTCCGCTGCTGGCGCTGTTCGGCGGACACAGCGTTGCCCACGGTGTGCGGTATTTTATCGTCATACTTTTTGCCGGTCTAATCTGGCCGCTGACCTTCAAATTCTTCGCCAAGCTCGGCAGAAAATAAAAAAATAAGCTCGTCTAATGACGAGCTTATTTTTAATCCAATTGTCCGAATATGCTTATTCTTATAGTGTACTCCGCAGTTTGACCGCCGTAGGTGACGGTAACGGTCTTGCTGCCGAAACCGTTCATGTCGCAGGTGGCGGTGTACTCCTCGGGGTTCGTTATGCGCTCTGCCGTGCCGTTATTATAATAGGCTCGCAGGACAAGCCCCGTGGTGTCAAGCTCCTCGCCAACCGTGTAAACAGTCTTTGTAGGCATCGTTTCTATCTTGAGCTCGGTCACGACCGGCGCTTCAACGATGACCATACACTCGTCGTGAAGCTCCATCTTATCTTTTACATATACCATGATAGTCGCCGTGCCTTCGCTGATCGCCTCGACATTACCTCGGTCATCGACCGTTGCAACGGACGAGTCGCTGCTTTTCCAGACATACTCGGGCATGTCGGCCGCCGATTCGGGCTCGGGCATGCAGCTCACGGTGAGCGTCGCCGAGTCGCCCTCGGTCATGATTAATCTCGGTGAGCTAACGACGACCGAGGTTATCTCGGGCTTTTTCGTCGGCTCAACGGTCGCTGTCGGCGTGGGCTTTGTACTTTCCGTGGGATCCGGGTCATCGCTCGGGTCGGAGCTGAACCATCCCTTGCTGATGCCGAGGAAGATGAGCACTGCCGCAATTATCGCAATGACTGTCACGGATATGGCTATTACAAACTGCGACATTGTTTTGCTGTCGCTTTTTTCTTTTTCCTTTTTCGGAGGCTCCGGCTTTTTTGGCTGGGGCTTCGGTTTTTCCTGTACAGGCGGCGGGGTCTGTGCCTGCTTTATCGGCTCACGCCGAGGAAACTCCTCACGGACGGTCGCATCGCTGTCGAAATCGGGCTTGGGTGCTTCAACCGGACTTTGCCCGCTTGCCGCCAAAATGAGTGCCTGCTTCATCTCCGTGGGAGAGAGGAAGCGGTTGGCACTGTCATATGCAGTAGCCTTCAGGACAAGATTTTTAAGTGTCTGATTGCCGTTGAGCGGAGGCGGCAGAGGCTCACCACGATATCGCAGTAGCTGCGCATCGGCAAGCTGAACCGAGGTAGGCATCCCGTCATGCGGCAAAAACGGTCCTTTTCGCCCATTTAAAAGCCAATAGAGCACCATACCGAGCGAATAGATATCTACCCTGTCGTCATATGCATTGCCCTTGTAAACCTCAGGTGCCATATATGAATATGTTCCGACCATATCGGCACGGTCGTTTATCTTGGAGACCTTGGCAACACCGAAGTCACCGAGCTTGAAGCCGCCGTACTTGCTGACGAAAATATTCTGCGGCTTGATATCTCTATGGATGATATTGTTTTGGCGGCACAGCTCAAGTGCGCTGCAAATGTCTATGCCGAGCCTAATGACTTCGCTCACGGTCATGCCGTTTTCACGCACATAGTCCGGCAGTGAGGTCAAAAGCTCCATGCGGATATAGATATCCCAGCCGAGGTCGCTTTCATGAGGGATTATCATCTGATCCTCACAGTTGACGATGTTAGGGTGGCCGCGCAATACGCCCATGAGGCGGTACTCGCCGCTTATCTCCTCGACCTTGTCACGCAGCTTTGAGCGCATGGCAAACTCGCTCATTGTGCTCTCCATCTCTTCGTACTCCTTTTGAGTTGAGGGGATGGATATCACCTTGAGCGCCGAATGAAAATCTCCGCCGTATTCATCTTTCTTCCTCAGTTCGTAGACCTTGCCGGAGCTGCCGCTGCCGATGCAGCGAACCGTCTCCCAGCCGGGCAATAAGACCTGCAAATTCTCCATTTTTGACCCAATCCTAATATGTATCGGAATGTTATACTCTTAAATGTTATATCCTTATCAATATAATGCATTTTGGGTGGAATGTCAAATCACTCTATGGATTTGAGGGCACCTGCCATGTCGATGTTATCTATCCTGCGGCGCATGATGGCATTTACGAGGAGCGCAAAGCCGAATGTGAGAAGCACGGCAAAAGCAAAGCTCAGGGGCGATATCATGGGCTTAAAGTACATCATATCGACCTTTATCGCATCCATGACGAACGCATGGAACGCCACTCCGAGCAGCAAACCGAACAGGGCACCCATGCCCGTTAGCACAAGGTTTTCCCTAAAGACATAGCTCGCCGCCTCATGCGGATAAAAGCCCAGCACCTTTATCGTTGCTATCTCACGAATGCGCTCGGAAATGTTGATATTCGTGAGATTATACAGGACTATAAGCGCAAGTAGTCCTGCG
>DQDL01000043.1:0-3839 GCA_003533405.1 Clostridiales bacterium
TCGGCTATGCCTGCAACGAGACCCCCGAGCTCATGCCGCTTGCCATCAGCCTGTCGCACAAGATCGCAAAGCGCCTTGCCGATGTCAGAAAGCAGGGCCTTGTCGACTTCCTGCGTCCCGACGGCAAAACTCAGGTCACCGTCGAGTATGACGATGCAGGCAAGCCCGTGAGAGTGGACACCGTTGTCCTCTCGACCCAGCACGCTCCCGAGGCCGAACTTGAGCAGATAAGAAACGACATGATAAATCTCGTCATCAAGCCCAGTATTCCCGCAGAGCTGCTCGATGAGAACACCAAATATTATGTAAACCCGACCGGCCGATTCGTCATCGGCGGCCCTCAGGGCGACTCCGGCCTGACCGGCAGAAAGATCATCGTTGACACCTACGGCGGCAGCGCACCTCACGGCGGCGGCGCATTCTCCGGCAAGGACCCCACCAAGGTCGACCGCAGCGCAGCCTACGCCTCCCGCTATGTCGCAAAGAACATCGTGGCCGCCGGACTTGCAGACAAGTGCCTTGTCCAGCTTGCCTACGCCATCGGCATTGCAAGACCCGTTTCCGTTATGGTCGACACCTACGGCACCGGCAAGGTATCCGACGAGAAGCTCGCCGAAGCCGTCAACAAGGTCTTTGACCTGCGCCCGACCGCAATCATCCGTGACCTCGACCTCAGAAAGCCCATCTACCGCAAGCTCGCAGCCTACGGTCACATGGGCAGAACAGACCTCGGCGTTCGCTGGGAGGACACCGACAGGGTCGACGCACTGCTCGAGGCCGTTAAGTAATGCATATCCCGACCTGCGAAAGCTCGGAGCTTGACATTTTGAGTTTTGACGAGGCGTTAAAAAACTCCGGCAGCAGGGGAGACTACGATGCCGATAAGTGGCTGTATGTTCCCGATTATTACGCCGATTACCGTTACATTCTCGGCACGCGGGGCAGTGACCCGCTTATCTGCATCGGCATAAATCCCTCGACCGCCGCACCCGATGACCTTGACAACACGCTCAAGAGCGTTGCACGCATTGCCGACGCAAACGGCTACGACAGCTGGATAATGTTCAATGTCTATGCCCAGCGAGCCACGAACCCCGACGACATGGACATTGCGCTCAACGAAAAGCTGCACCGAGAGAATATGCGTGCGTTTGAGTACATATTAAATAATGTAGGCGAGGGCATTTCCCCGGCAATATGGGCTGCATGGGGCACCATCATCGAAAAGCGGCCGTATCTGCGGGACTGCGTCCTCGACATGGTCAGAATTGGGCAGAGCTACGGCGCAAATTGGTTCTCGGCAGGCAAGCGGTCAAAGAAGGGTCACCCGCACCATCCGCTGTACCTGCGCAAGGACGCCGTCACCGAGCCCTTTGACATTGAAGAATATCTTGAGGTGATAAAATGAGCGATCATGCCTTTAAGCTCGCCGTTTGTCAGATAAGAACGGAGCTTGACAAAAAGGTTACCATGGATAAGGCCGAGCGCATGGTGCGCGAGGCGGCCGAGAACGGCGCAAATGTCGTTGTGCTGCCGGAAATGTACAACTGCCCGTACTCAAAGGAGTATTTCCAGTCGTTTGCCGATGCCGAAAACGGCGAGAGTGTGGAGAGGATGTCCGCTTGGGCAAAGGAAAACGGCGTTATCTTAGTCGGCGGCTCCATCCCCGAAAAGGACGGCGGCAAGCTGTATAACACCTGCTTTGTGTTTGACGAGACCGGCAAGGTCATCGCCCGCCACCGCAAAATGCACCTGTTCGATGTTGATATCGAGGGCGGCATTCGCTTTAAGGAGTCTAACCACTTTGCCGCCGGTAACGAGATAACCACCTTTGATACCAAGTACGGCAAAATGGGCGTTCTTGTCTGCTTTGACATGCGCTTTCCCGAGCTCGTGCGTGCCATGGCTCGCCGTGGCGCAGAGGTCGTTTTCTGCCCTGCGCAGTTTAACATGACAACCGGCCCCAAGCACTGGGAGCTTACCATAAGAGCCAGAGCCATGGATAATGAGATATACTATGTCGGAGCGTCGGCTGCCCGCTATGAGGGCTTCCACTACGAATGCTGGGGACACTCCACCATTGCCGACCCGTTCGGTCAGGTCATCACCACCTGTGACGAGACAGAGCAGATAGTCTACGCCGATATTGACCTTAATAAGGTCGATAAAGTGCGCCGTGAGCTCCCCACATTCCTGCACCTGCGTGACGATATCTACAAGGTTGCTGACTGATTCGGCTACAAAACCCGTCAAATTCAATAAAAGTTCACAAATGCGAAAAAAGGGCTTGCCAAATTGACGGCAAGCCCTTATAATATGCAAGAAAAGATTTTTAAGTATCGGTACAGAGAGACCGGCAAAATCGCTGATATGGTATAGCTGCGCTGTGCGCAGTCATAAATGTTGTGCGTCTTGTCGGTTTTCGACAAGGCTTTTTTTGTTGCTGAGGTGAAGATATGAAGCTCAAGGCAAGGCTCATGGATGAGGCCGCAATGAACCGTGCACTCATGAGAATATCCCACGAGATAATCGAAAAGAACAAGGGTGTTGAAAATGTCGTGCTCGTCGGCATCCGTCGCCGTGGCGTGCCCATTGCCGAGCGCATCTGCCGCAACATAAAGAAGATCGAGGATATCGAAGTGCCGTGCGGCAGCGCAGATATAAGCTTTTACCGTGACGATCTCACGCACGCAAGCGACTCTCCGGTGCTGGCAAAGGCAGACCTCGGCATCTCGGTGAACGATAAAAATGTCGTCCTTGTCGATGATGTGCTGTACACCGGCAGAACGGCCAGAGCCGCCATTGAAGCGGTGTTCTCCGTCGGCCGCCCGAGAAGCATCCAGTTTGCGGTGCTTGTCGACCGTGGGCATAGGGAGCTGCCCATAAGAGCCGATTATGTCGGAAAAAATGTTCCCACATCACGCTCGGAGCTCATCGAGGTCAGGCTGCCCGAATACGATGACGACACCGGCGTGTACTTAATGGCGCAAGACCAATAAAAATAAAAAAATCTACACAAAGAGAGGTACAATCACCAAATGAAAGAAAAAACCGTGATTAATGGACCCGTGTATGACGCACGCACCCTTGGCAAGCCCAGAATGCTCGTTCTCGGCCTTCAGCACATGTTCGCAATGTTCGGTGCAACCGTGCTCGTCCCGATGCTGACCGGCCTTGACATCGCAACGACCCTGCTGTTTGCCGGTCTCGGCACTCTGCTGTTCCACCTTATCACCGGCGGCAAGGTCCCCGCATTCCTCGGCTCGTCCTTTGCCTTCATCGGCGGCTACAACGCCGTTCGCACCGTCGGTCTCGACGCTGCCGGCCAGCCGATATACAACAACGACCTGCTCGTGTACGCCTGCTTCGGCGTTGCCTGTGCCGGACTTATGTATGTCGTCCTATCGGCGCTGTTCAAGGCCTTCGGCGTTAACAAGGTCATGCGTTTTTTCCCGCCGATAGTCACCGGACCCATCATCATCTCCATCGGCCTTATCCTTTCAAGTTCCGCTATCAACAACTGCTCGGCTAACTGGCTGATCGCAGTTTCCGCAATAGTCATCGTCGTCTGCTTCAACATCTGGGGCAAGGGCATGACCAAGATCATCCCCATCCTCCTCGGCGTCCTCGGCTCCTACATCATTGCAGTCATCGTTGACCCCTCCGCAAGAGAAAAGGTCGTTGAGACCGTCTCCACCGCAAAGTGGATCGGCCTGCCCATCGTATGGGAAAACAGCGTGTTCCACCTGTTTAACATGGATGTCGACACCGGCATGCTCTGGTCGGCAGTATTCACGATAGTACCCCTGTCTCTGGCCACCATGGTCGAGCACATCGGC
>DQDL01000043.1:4044-4200 GCA_003533405.1 Clostridiales bacterium
CGAGCACATCGGCGATATCTGCGCTATCTCCTCTACCTGTGAGAAAAACTACATGGCAGACCCCGGCTTCCACCGCACCCTCCTCGGTGACGGACTTGCAACCACCCTCGCATCCCTCTTCGGCGCACCGGCAAACACCACCTACGGCGAGAACAC
>DQDL01000043.1:4357-13391 GCA_003533405.1 Clostridiales bacterium
AACACCACCTACGGCGAGAACACCGGTGTTCTGGCACTGTCCAGGGTCTACGATCCCCGTGTCATCCGCATCGCAGCAGTATTCGCAATAATCTTCTCCTTCTGCCCGAAGTTTGCAGCACTCATCACCGCAATGCCCACTGCAACCATCGGCGGCGTGTCCCTCATCCTCTACGGTATGATCTCCGCAGTCGGTGTCCGCAATGTCGTTGAGAACAAGGTCGACTTCTCGAACTCACGCAATGTCATCGTTGCGGCACTCATCCTCGTTCTTGCCATCGGCATCAACTACTCCGTCGGCAGCATCCAGATCGGCATCGTCTCCCTGTCCGGCCTCGCAGTAGCATCCATCGTCGGCATCGCAGTCAACGCCATCCTGCCCGGCAAGGACTATGTCTTCCAGCAGGACGACAAGGGTGCGACCTCCGTCGACTTCAGCGTCTGATATACAAGCATCGAAAAGGCAATGGGTAAAACCATTGCCTTTTTTCTTTAAAATAAGTATTGACAAAAGCCGAAAAACGAGTATAATATTCCTTGCGCTTAGCGGATTTGTGTAATGGTAGCACACCGGACTCTGACTCCGTTTGTGAGGGTTCGAATCCTTCATCCGCTGCCAGTCCCGCAACCTTTTTGGTTGCGGGATTTTTTTGTTGTTGAAATTTGTACAGATTTTAGTTAAAATATACATAAATGGTCGTAATTTGAGCAATTTCTGCAAAGGGGGGGACGGAGCATGCTGCAAATAGCCGTGTGTGACGACGAGAAGCTGTACCTCAATGAGGTGCTTCGGATCCTGCATGATACGCTCGGTGACACGCCGAATAGAATACAGACCTTCCAAAACTCCGCAGCGCTGCTTGCGGCTGTCGAGGAGGACGGGTATATACCGAACATAGCCGTGCTTGATATCCGCATGGACGAGGTCGACGGGATAACGCTTGCAAAGCAGCTAAACAGGGCATCGCCCACAAGCAAAGTCATATTCATATCAAGCTACTCTGGCTATCTCATGGATGTATACGAGACCGAGCATGTCTATTTTGTCCTCAAGCCCAACATGGAAGAGCGACTGCCGGTTGCGCTTCAAAAGGCGCTTGCATCAACGGCTACGGTCAAAACACTTTCCGTCAAGAGCGGCTCATATCATCAGCGGATAAGGCTCGATGCCATCTTATACATCGAGCGCCTTAAGCACAAGACCATCGTCCACACCGATGAAGGTGATATCGAGACAGCGCAGTTTCCCAAGACGATCATCGACAGCGGCGGGGCACAGGCCGACTTCATCCGCTGCCACCAAAGCTTTTGGGTGTGTTCAAAGGCTATTGCGGCGATGGAAAGGGAGCAGTTTAAGCTTCGTGACGTCTCGTTCGTTCCCATAAGTCGAACATATAGAAATGAAAGCAGAAAGGCGTTCTTCGAGCTGCTGGCCGGTACGGTCAAGCAGGAGATAAAGGTGTGAGAGCATGGAATATAACGGACTGTATGCTAATTTGATATTCAATTCATGCATCATGCTGCTGTGGTTTGCATTCCAGTGGCGAGTGCTTGACGGACGGCGATTTTCGGTATGGCTGACTATCCTGCTTGCCTTTGTCATCAACATCGCCTACACCGTGCCTATACTGCTCTACACACGGGCAGGCTCGCTGCTTCGCATCCTGCTGATGCCGACAGGGCCGCTTGTGCTGGCATTCGGACTTTTTTACGGAAAGCCGCTCAAAAAGATACTTGCCGTCGGCCTTGAGCTTGCCTCCACCATGCTGCTTGAGCTTCTGTTCATGCCTATCCTCATGAACTACAATATGGATCCGATGCTCTCTGTGTGGGTCGACCCCCGAACCGTGACCTACGGCCTTGTATACCTGCCGTTACTGGTTCTCGTGCTGTTCTTGTTCAGCCTGCCGATGACACGGTCAAAAAATAACCTCAGCAGTAAGCAGATACTTGTCTTTGCGATGCTGCCGGTGTCGCAGACGCTGTGCGAAGCTATGATAACCACCATGGTCTACGATTCGCAGCGGCAGGAGTATATCGCCATCTTCCTTATCGCTTCACTGCTGTTCATTGTTTCGGATATTATTCTTTATCAAATGATGATCAAGACCGAGCAAAGAGTTCAGCTCGAGGTCGAAAACAAGCTTCTTGAAAAGCAGCTTGATGTGCAGCTTTCGCACTATGACGACCTGACAAAGCAGTACGAGCAGATACGCTCGATGCGGCACGATATATACCATCACCTGAATGCCATCAACCTGCTGCTGAAGGAGGGCAACACGCAGGCGGCATCCGAGTATTCGGCACAGCTTCTGCCGATGCAGCAGTATATCTCGCACCTCAGCGAGTGCCGCAACCCGACGGTAGATGCCTTCCTTTACAGTCGTATCCGTGAGGCCGGAAGCTTAGGCATAACTGTTGATGCCGAGGTCGCCATGCCGGCCGACCTTGCTATATCGAACACCGACCTCATCGTCCTGTTCGGCAATATCATGGACAATGCGATAGAAGCGTGCCAACACATGGATAATGCAACGATAAAGCTCACGGCGCTCATCTCACGAGGCCACCTCGTTGTTCGGGAGAGCAACCCCATGCCCGAGCATCCCGAAACAAAAAAGCGCAGGATACCCGAGCTTGAGCGTGGCGTAGGCTTTAGAGTGCTCGAAAGTCTGGCGAAGAAGTACAGCGGCAGCTTTACCCATTCCGTCGAGGACGGCGTTTACACCGTGACCGTTATGCTCAACGCCGAACAGCCCGTTTAAGTTAATAAATTTACCCTTACAAGCACCGTTTTTAACGGTGCTTTTTTCATGCCCAAACGACCGAAAAACGCAAAAGTGTGTCGATTGTGCGCCAAATCGTGCAGAATTTGCATTTTTTATCAAAACTGCCGACGACAATGCTATATTTTATCTACACAAATTGAGATTGGAAAAGAGGGCGGAAAGTGACAAAAATTTTGGATGTTTGTATTGTGGACTCAAGCGAGACTTGGAGAAAAGTAATTAAGGAGACACTGTGCAGGGAGCTCGATAAATACGGGGTCACTTCCTGCGTAAGCGAGTATTCCTCGCCCGAGCAGCTCCGGCAGGTTGACAGGCAGCGATTGTCGTATGACCTATTCATGGCAGATATCTCCGATGCCGAAACGAGGAAGTCGGACTTGGACTATTACGGCTCGCTGTGCCAGGATAACTCCGATATGCGGCTTATATTTCTGGCGAGCGACCCCATTGCGGCGCTTGATGTGTTTGACTATGATACGGATTATTTCATATATAAGACCGAGCTTGCCGAGCGGCTCAGCACGGCCGTGCGCTATCTGTTTTACAACCGTCAGGATGCATTTGAGCCGAGCATAATGATCTGGACGAGGTCGTCTCTGAATGTTGTGAAGCTCAAGGACATCATGTACTGCGAGCACGCACAGCGTCAGACCAAGATCGTCACCTGCGCAAAAACGGTCGCATGTCCCGAGAAGCTCGACGATGTCCACCGCCGCTTAGATGCCGGTGACTTTGTCAGAACTCATTGCAGCTTTTTAGTCAACCTGCAATATGTCAAGGAGCTGCACCGAGCCTATGTCGTGCTGTCAAACGGCACGACCGTACCCCTGAGCCGGGCAAATCTCGCCCATGTCCGTGAAGCGTTTATACGCTATAAACATAAAACCGATCAATCGAAAAATCCTGACCTGCAATAAAGCTTTAAACAATTGAATTAATGCACTATTTTCGTCAAAAATCGTACCAAAATTGCATATATCGCCACAAAATGTGATCAAAATGTTAAAATACATTAAACGCATAAATTAAAAAAGGAGAGGTAAAATGAAAAAACGGATCTTGTCATTGGTACTCGCTGTACTGATGATAGCAACCCTGCTGCCGGTGTCGGCAAGTGCTGATTCCGTGGAGTACGCAATGTTTCCCGGAGATGTTGTGTATGTAACGCAAGGCGCATGGGGCAGTTATTCTCACAGCAATCAGAATGCATTTGACCTTGCAAACAACAGCAATTATAGAGCACCATTCTCGGGGACTATCACTCAAATCAAAACTTCTTATAATGCTGTCGTACTCCAAAGCGATAATAAAGTTATGTGGGCTAATGGTGATTACGACTATATGTCGGTGTGCTTCGTACACGATAATGATATTTCCGATTTATATGTTGGAAAGCACTTAAATCAGGGCGATATTTTTTATCAGCCCGGCGTAAAAGACCCGGGAGGATTGACTACTGGTTCTCATGTACATATTTGTGTCAACAAGGGCAAAACAAACAACGGAATTTCTTGGTTTTCAGGGGATGTAGTGCCCAATAAGGCCCTTTTTATTAAATCATCTACGGTTATTCAAAATTCCGGTGGTTACACATGGGTAAAAGCAGATAATATCACCGTCACATTCAACGCAAACGGCGGGTCGTGTTCGACTTCGACGAAGTCGATATCAAAGGGCGGCAGTCTTGGCAGCCTGCCCACACCGACTCGCACTAACTATACCTTTGACGGCTGGTACACTGCCGCAAGCGGCGGTACGAAAATATCCGCAAGCACGACATTCTCGTCAAACACCACCGTCTATGCACACTGGACGATAAACACCGCAAAGGTGACCCTATATAATGCCGATAAATCGGTGTGGCAGAGCACATCCGCCAATTACGGCAGCAGCTACACACTGCCGTCATCATACCCGGCAAAGGACGGCTACTACTTCTGCGGCTGGTCGTATACGGACGGTGCAGCGGATTATGATATCCGCCCGACCGAAAAATTGACCATTTCGGGTGCGGTAAACCTTTACCCCGTTTTCGTGTCGTACGACAAGGTCGTTTCGGGTGATGTGGTCTACATTTACAATGTTGACGATTTTGACGATGACGCATACACGGCAAAGGAGAAAACCGTGGACACCACAGTCGAGGAAGACGCAAGCTACTGGGGCTCATGGAGCACTTATACCACCAGCGCAGTTTCTCCGTCTTCGACAAGACAAGTGAGAACGGCGACACTCTATCGTTACTATTACTTCCTCTGCCCATCCTGCGGAGCGCATGAGCCGTTCTGGGGAACGAGTGACTGTGGAAAAGCGATACCTTCAAGCGCATGGCACGAGAAGTGGTCTACAACTCCGTACTCAAAAAGCAATTATCAGAAATTCAGCTACACATCGGCAAGATATTACACTACATCTCTAGGCGACGGTCAGTTGTGGATATTCGGCTCAGCAAATCTCAATGATACCGCTGTCGGAACTATAGATTCCGGCTCAGAAGCCGTTGTAATAAAGACCGGCTACAGCTACCGTGATTATATCAAAAAGACAAATACCAAAACCGTAAGCAGGACAGGCTATGTTTTCGAGCTCACCGGCTGTAAGCATAATTACACTGCACAGAGTGTCGCAGCGACCGACTCCGAGCCCGAGCATGTTCTCTACACCTGCACAGAGTGCGGCGACACCTACAAGGAGTATCTCGGCAATTGGAGCGATTGGGCGGCCAAGCTTCCCGGCAGCGTCACATCCGACAGCCACGATATCGAGACTAAAACGCTGTATCGCTACAGGGACAACACAACTACCACTCAGTATGGTGATTGGAGCGCATCCAAGACCACGACCTCAAAGCCCACCGAGAGCAATACCTTAAGGATAACGGCAACAAAGACATTCTATAATTACTATCATTACTGCTGCAATTACTATGACGGCATGAACAATGTCGACTCGATATCCTATGGCTCCGGCTCGCATCATTACCACACTCTCAAGACGACTTCTCAGCTATCGGCAACAAGTGTTGCAGATAAGGGCGGAAAGACGCTGTACGGCAATTCCGCATGCTCCTGCAACTTCTATCTTTGGGCACAGGCAGGCACCTTCAAGACCTATGAATATACCTATCAGACCAGAACTGCAACCCAAGTTACGACAGAGGGAAGCTGGTCCGCATGGCAGGAGACTAAGCCTGAATCCAAGACAAACCGTGATATCGAGACGGCCACGAACTACCGCTACAAGCTCAAAACATATGCCGTCACCTACGATGCAAACGGCGGCACGAATGCACCCGCAAGCACTGTCAAGGCTCACAATGCTGCATTCAAGCTCAGCAGCACTGTTCCGACCCGTGACGGATATAACTTCCTCGGCTGGACCACGGTTAAGGATGGCACTGTTACTTATAAACCCGGCGATACATATTCCGGCAACAACGCACTTTCGCTTTACGCAAAATGG
This sequence comes from Clostridiales bacterium, assembly GCA_003533405.1. Lineage (GTDB taxonomy): Bacteria > Bacillota > Clostridia > Oscillospirales > Oscillospiraceae > F23-B02. Next base: position 10,608 of record DQDL01000043.1, read on the forward strand.
GAGAAGATACATACCCACACATGGGATAACGGCACAGTGACCAAAGCGGCGACCTGCACCGCAAACGGTGTTAAAACCTTCTCCTGCACAGGCTGCAGCGAGACCAAAACTGCAGTGATCTCAGCGCTTGGTCACATTTATGAAAACGGCAAGTGCACCCGCTGCGGTGCAGCAGATCCAACGGTGCCTATAAAGGTGGCTGTCGGCGAAGTCGGAGGATACACCGGCGAAACGGTGACTGTACCCGTCATAGTTTCCGATAACAACGGTTTTTCGCAGTTTACCTTTAAGGTCAGCTACAACAGCAGCGCATTGACACTGACGGATATCACAAAGGGCGAAGTGCTGAAAACCTCCGACAGCGGAGCATTCACGGTCGATGCTGCGAACAACACCGTAAGCTACACTGATTCTGTGAACATCGAATCCGACGGGACGCTGCTTTATCTCACATTTAAGGTGTCGGACAGCGCAGCGGCAGGTAAGTACGATGTGGCCGTTAAGGCAGACAGCTTCAAGAATGACAGCGGCAAGTCGGTCAACAACTCCATTGCAGGCGGCAAGGTCAGCGTTGCAAAATCCGTTTCCACGATCAATGCCGGCTGTATCTCGGTCTCTGACGCCAGCGCAAGAGCAGGGGAAGAAGTTACGGTTTCTGTCAGCTTGAGCGAAAACCCCGGTATTATGGTCATGGTGCTCGGCATCGACTACGACCGCAGCAAGCTGACCTTGGTCGGCCACGAAGATGCCGGGTTTACCGGCTGGACGGTCGCAAACAATGCAGTTTGGCTCGGCGATTCTAACAGCACCTATAACGGCGTTATATTGAAGCTGCGCTTTAAGGTGCTCGAAGGTGTCGAGGACGGAGACATACAGATCAACATGCTGTACTCGATCGGAGATATTGCAAATTACGACGAGGAAGTCATATGCCCCGATGTAAAGGCAGGTACTATAACTGTCGGCAGCGTACTACCCGGCGATTTTACCGGTGACGGTGTTGTTAATGCGCTTGACCTTCTCAGGCTCAAAAAGTTCCTTGCAGGCGATAATGCTGAGCTGGCATGCAGCGGAGATGTTACCGGCGACGGCGTTGTAAATGCGCTTGATCTTCTCAGGGTGAAGAAGTTCCTTGCAGGCGATAATGTTGAACTTCACTAAAACAAGAGCTCAGTGCAGCAAAAACTGCACTGAGCGACTATGATACAAAAGGGAGTAACGATGAAAAAACGAATTGCTAGTATTTTAATGACGCTGTGTATGGTCGTTTCGCTCTTTTCCGGAATGAGCGCTGCATTTGCGGATGGCTCGGCACAGCTTATCGTCTCGACGCAGACGGCAAAAGTGGGCGATGAGGTCACTTTGAGTGTCAGCACGGCCAATAATCCCGGCGTTGCGGTTCTGACGCTCGGCATAAACTATGATGAAGCAAAGCTTGAGTTAGTCGGCTTTGAAAATAGCGGCTTTACCGGCTGGACGGTAAAAACAAGTGCTGTCTGGGTCGGAGACAGCGACAGCACATATAACGGTGAAATACTTAAGCTCAAGTTCAAGGTGCTCGATGGAGCAAGCGGCAAGGCAGAAGTGAGCCTGCGCTGCGGCAATGGCGATGCTTATAATTATAATGAAGAGCCTATCAGCTTTGAAATAGTAAGCGGTGGGGTTATAATTGAACAAGGGCATACACACAGCTACACCGAGAAAGTGACAGCCCCGACCTGCACGGAGGAGGGCTATACCACCCATATCTGCTCCTGCGGTGATAGCTATATCGATTGCTACACTGACGCACTTGACCATAAATTCGGTGAATGGAAGTATATCAAAGCTCCAACCTGCACCGAAGGAGGAAGCAATATCAGAACCTGCGAACGCTGCGGCGCAACAGAGATGGGTGATCTTTCAAGCCTTGGCCATGTAATCATCCATCATGACGCAAAAGCAGCAACCTGCACAGAAAATGGCTGGGCTGCATATGATACCTGCTCTCGCTGCGATTACAGCACCTACAAAGAGATACCGGCAACAGGCCATCATCACAATACAGTTGTGACCGAACCGACTTGTACTGAAAAGGGCTATACCACTCATACTTGTGCCTGTGGAGATAGCTATATCGATGACTATAGAGACGCATACGGCCATGATTTAATTTATATTGCTGACATAGACGCAAAATGTACGGAAAGCGGTTCTGAACCGTACGAGTATTGCGATCGTTGCGACTACACAACATGGACAGCAGACAAAGAGGTGCCCGCCCTCGGCCATGACTATATAAACGGCATATGCTCTCGCTGCGGGGAAGCAGACCCCGATTACAAGTTTGCACCCGATGCTCCCGAGCTCAAGATAACCACATCCTCGGGTAAGCCGAAGGTTTATTGGAATGAAGTTGATGGGGCGGTGAAATACTGGCTCTACCGTTCAACGGACGGCGTGAATTTTAAGTATTACGATTCGACGACCTCGACAAACTACACCAACAGATCGACGACCATCGGCACGACATACTACTACAAAGTCAAGGCGATAGATGCAAACGATGCACGGTCTGAGTTCAGCGTTGTGAAGAGCATCCTGTGCAAGCCCGCAGCACCGACGCTGAGCATCAATCGTTCAAACGGTAAGCCGAAGCTCAGCTGGAAGGCTGTTTCGGGTGCGAAAAAGTATTGGGTGTACCGCAGTACCGATGGCGTGAACTTCAAGTACTGGGACAGCACCACAAAGACGACCTACACCAACAAGGGAGCAGCATCGGGCACGAAGTATTACTACCGTGTC
>DQDL01000043.1:13672-14028 GCA_003533405.1 Clostridiales bacterium
TGACAACGCTTGCAAAGCCCTCGGTGAGCATCACGACCTCCGGCGGCAAGCCGAAACTCACTTGGAATGCAGTCACCGGTGCAGATAAGTACTACATATACCGCTCGACAGACGGCAAGAACTTCAAATACTGGGAGAGCACCACGAAGACCTATTACACCAACACCGGTGCAAAAAAGAACACAAGATACTATTACAAAGTCAAGGCCGTCTGTGCCTCGAACAGCTACGCAAATTCTGCACAGAGCAGCACCGTCAGCATCAAGGCAACGAAATAGCATAAATAATAAAAATATTTTTAAAGGGTGTCCCCACATGTCCGCTTGCGGACATGTATATAATAGAGGCCTGCATTG
>DQDL01000043.1:14240-20044 GCA_003533405.1 Clostridiales bacterium
ATAATAGAGGCCTGCATTGCAGACCATATATACCTCCGGTATATACAAACATCAACAACGGGAAACAGCGGTAGGTCACCCCTACCGCTGTTTTCTTTCACACACTATTTAATTACAGGGCGTCGAGAGCCTGCTTGAGGTCAGCGATAATGTCCTCGTAGTTTTCGAGGCCGACGCTGAGGCGGATGAGACCGGCTGCGATGCCGGAGGCCTTGAGCTCATCCTCGGTGTAGGTCGAGTGTGTCATGGAGGCGGGATGCTCGATGAGAGTTTCAGCATCGCCGAGGGAAACGGCAACGGTCACGAGCTTGAGGGAGTTGACGAGCTTTGCACCGGCCGCACGGCCGCCCTTGACTTCGAACGAAATCATGCCGCCAAAGTCCTTCATCTGCTTTGCAGCGATATCGTGGCCGACATGCGTCACAAGGCCGGGGTAGTAGACCTTCTCGACTGCGGGGTGAGCGTCGAGGAACTCAGCGACCATTTTCGCATTGGCGCAGTGCTTCTGCATACGGATCTCAAGGGTCTTGAGACCACGGAGAATGAGAAATGCGCAGAACGGATCCATAACGGCACCGGTCATATCCTTAAGGCCGAACATACGAACCTCGCCGATAAACTCGGCTGATCCGACTACGAAGCCCGCTATGACATCGCCGTGACCGTTGAGATACTTGGTGGCAGAGTGTACGACAACATCGGCACCGAGCTTCAGCGGGTTCTGAAGATAGGGGGAGGCAAAGGTGTTGTCACAAACGACTTTGATGCCTTTGTTATAAGCGTGAGTAATTTCTGCAATTGCGGAAATGTCGGTTATCTTGAGGTTGGGATTTGCGGGAGTTTCAAGGTAGACGCAGCAGGTGTTGGGCTTTAGGTGAGCCTTGACGGCCTCAAGGTCGGAGGTGTCGATGAAATCGACCTCAACGCCGTAGCGGGTCATGCCGTGATTGAGCAGAGCAAAGGTGCAGCCGTACAGAGTGCCGTCGGCGATAATGTGCTTGCCTGCACCTGCGATAGTCCACAGGGCAGAGGAGATAGCGCCCATGCCGGAAGCGGTGGCGACACATGCCTCGCCGCCCTCAAGAGCGGCTATCTTGCTTTCGAGCACGGATGTGGTTGGGTTGCCGAGACGGGTGTAGATGTAACCGGCTTCCTCACCGGCGAAGCGATGGCCGCCCTGCTCGCAGCTATCGAACACGAAGGTCGAGGTCTGGAAAATGGGAGTGGTCAGAGCACCGTACTGAGTGTCCTTGACATTGCCGGCGTGGATGGCCTTTGTACCAAAGCCAAAGTTATCGTTATTCATTGAATTACCTCCTAAAATAATAATCTTCCATAGCTAAACTGTAACATAATTTTGCCTATCAACGGTAATTCTCATTATATAACGCTTGATATAAGCTGCGGTTATAGCACAAAAAACAAAAATTGCCCGAGCCTTGTGTGAAAACACGGGCTCGGGCGGACTTGATTTGGTTATATCAGCAGATACTCACGAGAAAATTCATAGAATTATTTGCAATTGCACAAAAACGCTTATATCTAAATTGGATATCAAACATTGTCGAGAATGCGGCGGAGAATATCGACAAACTGCTGCTCAAGGGCGGTAAGCGGCAGGCCACGCAGGTGAATATAGCCAATGCGCATCTCGTTTTCCGCATCGGCGAGCGGCACGCTTATAAGCCTGTCATCGCCGTAGCCGACGGGCAGCACGCCGCTGCCGGTGGAGACGCAGTCGGTGTGCGCCATGATGTTGTAGATGGTTGCACGGTCGTTGACATAGACGACGCGGGCAAAATCCGAGGCTTTGCCGGCAATGGCCTCCTCGGCATAGTTCATGTTGGCTTCGACCTGCGTGAACATGACATACGGAAAGTCGAAAAGCTGCTCAATGCGCACGGAACGCTCCTTAGCAAGCGGATGCTCTTTGCGCATGTAGACCTGCGGCTTGATGGTCGAAAGCTCGAAAAACTCAAGGTGTTTTTCATCGAGAATGTGGCGGATAAAGTGCTCGGTCATGTTTGAAACGAACATGATGCCAAGCTCACTCTGGCGGGAGCTGACCTCGCTGATAACGCTGGACATCTCTGTTTCCTTGAGACTGACATCTACCCTCGGCTCATCTATCAGATGCAAAAACTCGACAAATGCCTGAGCGCAGAATGGGTAGCGCTGCGAGGATATAGAAAGGCGCACACGATCCTCGGCGTTCTGCTCGCTGTAATAGCGATTTATCTTGCGGCTTGCTTCAACGATCGGCGTTATCATCGCAATAAGGCTGCGGCCGTCATCTGTGAGCGATACGCCACGGTTCGTGCGGTGGAACACCGTTATGCCAAGCTCCTTTTCAACCTCGGCAATCGCCGTTGACAGCGCCGATTGCGATATGAAAAGGCTCTGAGCGGCACGGTTTATAGAGCCGCAGCGCTCCACCTCGATAATATAGCTCATTTGCAGTAAAGTCACGGTTGTACCCTCCTTGACAAACACCCGATGTTCAGGGAACATCGGGTGTTTCACTATGCGTTTTTACTCCTGTGCATCGTCCTTGCCGAGATAATTTATAAGCAGTTCATGCATAAGCTCATCACGGTCGATGCGGCAGATAAGGCTTCGGGCGTTATTGTAGTTGGTTATATAGGTCGGATCCTCCGACAGAATATAACCGACAAGCTGATTAATAGGATTGTAGCCCTTCACTTTAAGAGAGTTGTATACGGACGACAAAATCTCACGCATCTCGGTTTTGCTGTCGATAACTGTAAATCTTCTGGTTATGTCCTCCATAACTTATCCCTCCTTACGATCAAATATACTTAAGTAGATTATAACCACTTTGGTCGCAAAAGTAAAGAGATTTAGCTGCATAAATTCCCTCGGAAGCCAAAATTCGCACTATTTAGCGCATCTTTGCGCCAAATTTACTCTCAAGTGCGGCCAAAACGGCATTCACTGTCTCCTCGGCGTGCTCATCGGTGAGGGTCTGATCATCGGCACGCATGGTAAGCGAGAAGGCAACGGACTTCATGCCGTCGGCGATATGGCTGCCTGTGTAGATGTCGAACAGAGAGCAACCCTTAAGGTACTCACCGCCGTTTTTCATGATGCAGTCGATAAGATGCGCAACGGGTATCTTCTTATCGCACACGATTGCAATGTCACGGGAGACGGCCGGGAAGCGGGGCAGCGGAGTGTAAACGGGATCGGCGCCACGAGCCTTCATAAGAGCGTCCAGCGAAAGCTCTGCGCAGTAAAGCTCGGCATCAATGCCGTAATTCTGGGCGACCAGCGGGTGTATCTGACCGAATACGCCGATGCACTCGTCACCGCAGTAGACCTTTGCGCAGCGACCGGGGTGGTACGACGGGTTATCGGTGCAGGCTTCATAACGAACGCCCTCCGCACGGATATCGGTGAGCACAGCCTCGACAACACCCTTGAGCGTGAAGAAGGTCGTGCCCGCACCGTAGGTGCCGAGCGTGAGGTACTTAGACTCTATCGCAAGACCGTCCTTGCCGCCGAGACCGTAGATTCTGCCTATCTCATAGAGCTTGACTGCCTTGTTGCGGAAGTTGTAGTTGCGGGTGAGTATCTCAAGCATGGACGGCAGAGTAGTCGTGCGCATGATGGAGGTGTCCTCGCCAAGCGGGTTGAGTATCCTGAAGCTTTCTCTTCTCGGGTCATCGGCCGCCCAGCGGATCTTGTCATAGTAGGTGGGGGAGATGAATGAGTAAGTGATTATCTCGTCATAGCCGACCGCACGGCACAGGCTGCCCAGCTGCTGCTCAAGAAGCTGCTCTTCGTTGTAGCCGCCACGGGTGGTCTCGCCACGAACGAGGGTGCAGGGAATGTTATTGTAGCCGTAGAAGCGTGCGACCTCCTCGGAAAGGTCGGAGTAGTGCACGACATCGCCTCGCCACGAGGGAACGGTGATGGTCTCGCCGTCAACGCCGAACTGCAGGGACTTGAGTATGCGCAGCATCTCCTCGGTCTCGACATTCGTGCCGAGAAGTGCGTTTATCTTATCCGGGCGCAGAGCGAGCACCGTAGGCTCGGGCAGATGGTTTACGACATCGATAACGCCGTCGACGACCTCACCGGCACCGAGAAGCTCGACCAGCTCACAGGCCCGGTCGACTGCGGGCAGGGTGTTGTACACATCAAGACCCTTTTCAAACTTTGCGGAGGCCTCTGTTCTCATACCGAGGGCGAGAGCGCCCTTTCTGATGCAGGTGCCGTCAAAGTTGGCGGACTCGAAAACGACATCGACCGTGTCGTCGACTATCTCGCTGTTTTCGCCGCCCATGATGCCTGCAAGGCCGACCGCACGGGTGTCGTCTGCGATGACGAGCATGTTGGAATTGAGCTTGCGCAGGTTGCCGTCGAGCGTGGTGAGTGTTTCGCCGTCCTCGGCACGGCGGACGATTATCTTGCCGCCCTTGACATAGCGATAATCAAAAGCGTGCATCGGCTGGCCGTATTCCATCATGACATAGTTAGTGATATCAACGATGTTATTTATCGGGCGCACGCCCATTGCACGCAGACGCTCACGCATCCACTTGGGCGAGGGAGCTATCTTAACATTGCGCACCATGCGTGCGGTGTAGCGGGGGCAGAGGTCGGCTGCGGGGACTTCGACCTTGAGAAGCTCGTCAAGCTTGCCTTCGGCACCGCCCTTGACGACGGGCTCGTGCAGCTTGAGCTCCTTGCCGAAGGTTGCGGAAGCCTCTCTTGCAAGACCGATGATCGACAGGCAGTCAGGGCGGTTCGGGGTTATCTCAAACTCGATGACATGGTCGTCGGCACCGATAATGGGCTTAATGTCGTCGCCGGGCTTGATGCCGTCCTCGTGCAGGATGAAAATACCGTCGGGGATGCAGTTGGGGAACTCCGCCTGCTCGGCGTGCAGGTCTGCAAGAGTGCAGACATCGCCGGACTTGGTGTTGTATGCGAGCATGTCACCCTCATGGATGTTGTTGCAACCGGTGTGGCAGGTGACCTCACCGTCGCCGATATCGAGAACGCAGTCAAACTCGTTCACGCCGGAAACCGCAACACTCACGACCTTTGCTGCGACGACAGGTCCGAACACCTTTGCGCCGGCCTGAATGTCGGCGGGGATGGAGGGCTTGTTCTTATCAAGCGGGTGGTAGTTGCCCAAAATTGCGGCGGCCTTGATTGCGGCATAGGGGAAGTCACGCTCGTCAAGGCCGAGCTCATACAGGCCGCAGAGCATACCGTCGGAGACCTCGCCACGCAGCTTACCCTTGGTTATCGTCTTGCCACCGGGGAGGGTGGAGTTATCGAGCGCAACGGGGACAAGGTCGCCCACATGAACATTCCATGCACCCGTGACTATCTGAACAGGCTCTGCCTGCCCTGCATCGACCATGCACAGCCACATATGGTCGGAGTTAGGGTGCTTTGCCATCGAGAGCACCTTGCCGACAACGATGTTGCTTATCTCCTTGCCCAGATCCTCAAAGGTCTCGACCTTTGAGCCGGAAAGGGTCATAGCCTCGGAAAATTCATGGTCATTTATATCGCTGACGGAAACGCCGTCAACAAACTCATTAAGCCATTTTCTGCTAAGATTCATATTACAAACCTACCTTTCTCAGAACTGCTCCAGGAAGCGGACATCGTTTTCAAAAATCAGGCGCAGATCGGAGATCTTGAAGCGGCGCATAGCAAGTCTTTCAAGACCCATGCCGAATGCCCAGCCGGTGTATTCCTCACTGTCGATGCCGCTCATTTCGAGTACACGGGGGTGAATCATGCCGGCGCCGAGCACCTCG
>DQDL01000028.1:0-270 GCA_003533405.1 Clostridiales bacterium
CCGAAAGGGCACGCTGACAGACGATAGAATTCGGCTCTAAGTCAACTTAACTGCCAAAATGCGACCGCAGCGGCGGAAGCAGCGTTAAGTGAGTCAACACCGTGGGACATGGGTATCCTGACGGTGTAATCGCTCTGTATAATGGTCTCCTCGGAAAGCCCCCTGCCCTCGTTGCCGATGATGACGGCAAGCTTTTTTTCGCTGCAAAGTGCGGGGTCATCGATACTGACGGAATTATCCGTGAGTGCCATGGCGGCGGTCTTGAAGCCG